>JBDNHJ010000242.1:0-5813 GCA_041688835.1 Fuerstiella sp. | reverse complement strand
GATGAGTCGCCATTGACAGCTGGTTCGACATGCGGACCTCCCCCGACACTTCGCGTGCCGAAATTGATCAACATACCCAACCCCTCAGTGGCCGGTTTTAACCCGCACATCAATGGCTGGTTTTAAGCGCTCACTGACATCATAGCGACACCTCTTGCAGATAGCGATGTGCAGCTTCACGTTGGCGGCTGTCGGCATACCCCTTGCTGTGCAACCAGAAACGCCACCGGCCATAGGATTGATTGTCAGGCAGTCCAGCAGCGCTTGTGAACACGTGCAGTAGGCCGGTGCCTCCATGATCCAAAGTGGCCGATGTACCATGTGACTTTCCGGGACGGGTCCAGAATTTTCCTTCACCATGCCATCCAAAATGCTGCAGCAAGTCCGGCCATGGAATCGCATCAATGTGCTGTTCGGCTTGAGCCACGATGCCACCCCCGTTACTGGTCATTGGCCGTCGCAGTAATTCCTGTTTTGGCCTCACTGGTGGCGGCGGGTCGGGATCGTACCCCCCCATGAGATCCAGAACGGACGGGTCGTTCGTCGGAGTGTTCAGCATCAATTCGATTGCTTCACGTCCTTCGATCCATTCCGCATCGCCCAAGAATCGACTGATGTGATCGCGCTTGTGGTGGTGGCCCGGCAGTCGGACGCCATTGCCCCAGCTGGATGCCGTGCGTTGCTTTGGATTGCTTTCGATGTCGGCCTCCGGATGGTCAGACGCCAGCCATCGTGCAAACCGATAGGCCTGCTCAATTGGAATCGCATCGCGGAAAAAGCACCAAAGGTGATAGCCGCCTTGGCCGTCCGAATCTTCGAGCAAGCATACGATGCCGAGTTCTATGGCTGTGTTGACGATGCCAACCGCCATGTGCAAATTCTGTTCGGCAACCTCCGGCAGTTCGGAGTGATTGTCAAAATCCAGACAACAGAAAAGGCAAAGTCCGGCAGCGCTGTGGGCATAAACGACGGTCGGTGCCAGACTTTTGCAGTTGGCCCGCAATCGCGTCGCCACGTCACCAAGTACAGCTCGCCATCCGTCATCAATCCGGTAGGTGGCTTGGTCGGTCCTGTTGACCATCCGGGCAATCTGCCAGTCGGCAATCGGATCTGCATGCCGTAGCCAGGCTTTTGCCGTTGATTGTGTAGAACCATTCTGTAAAATCATTGTGTATCCATTCTGTTGTTGATCGTCGTTTGCCGCGACGGTTTGAAAATCTGAGAAGCCCGCAGCGCTAGCCCGTTGCGGGCTTTTTTAGCGATCGGAAACTGCCGTGCGCTCTGGTTGACCGTCAAACGGGTCAGGTTGGATTGGACGATGGGACAAGCCCAGCAGTCGCCGCAAAGCGTCCTCAGCGATGCCGACTTGTGCGGCCAACTGTTCGAGCGGAACGCCGCAGGCATGGGCGTTGCGGACGTCGTCGATTGTGTCCGCGTCGATGTACTGGCTCATCAGAAATACCTCACAAAATCGGCGGCCAGCTTGGCCCTGGGTTTACGCCGAGTCGTCTTGATCTCGCGTGCAGATCGGCCGGCCTTGAAATCGTCCAATGCTTGGCGAGTGATCCGATACGACTTTCGTTTTGAACCCAGTGGCGCTGCGTCATAGGCGGCCAATGCTCCTGACTTCACCTGCGCTACGACGGCCTCACGACGAATGCGGAGTTCGGTAGAAACGTCGCTCACGGTTAAGTCTTGTGGCATACTCATGATGCCACCTGCGGCGATCGGTAGCGTGTAGCAATTGCGTCTGCCAGCGCGGGCAATTGATCTCTGCGTATCAGACGATTCTGCCCGGCTCGTTGGGTCTCTGGCCAAAGCTCATCGACGACTCGGCGGATCTGGTGGATTTGCCGATTCAGCAGTGCGGCTGCCTGCCCAGTGGTTAGTAATTCGGCCATAAAAAAACTTCCTCTCAGTTGTTGTGATTTGTGTCACGTGACTGAGAGAAAGTTTGCGCTGTCGATTATTTCGTCACAGATCGGAAAATCAGTGTCCCCCGATTGCCCCCTGCATTTCCTTAACCAACTCCTGATATTCTTCTTCCCATTGGTCTTCGTTCGCTCTGAATTTCTTTGACATCGCCTCCCAAGTTGTGGCTGTCGGAATGCCTTTCACAATCGGGTTCCAGATTCCTTCCTTACGTGGATTTGCAAAGAATTCCTTTAAGAAAGTCTGTAGTGGAATGTCGCATTTTTCTCGCTTTATTTTACGTAGCCAATTGCCTTTCACTTGCTGGCATCGGTCGCAGAATGTTCTTTTGACTTTTCTTTTAGAATTGTCTGCGTTGTCCCCCGATTCGCTGTTTTTTGTCCCCTCTGTTGTCCCCCGGTTTGTCTGTTCAATGGGTGACAAAAGCGAAGAATTCGGCTTATCGGACGGTAACAATTCATTCCTCTGGACGATATCGCCCGCCATCGTTTGCAGGGAATCGTCTGGCAACGGGTTCGGCTTTGTTGTGTCATTGCACAGCTTCGCCGCTCGAATCTCCGCAGTAATTCGGTTCAACCACTGGTGGATATCGTCCGGAATTCTGCTGATGTGCAGTGGAAGCCGTTGCACGCACAGCTCCGCGTTTTCGCCCGCCAGTTCCCGGTGTAGACCATTGTGGAAGTGCCAGGCAGCGTTCAGCACTGCTGAACACCACGCAACGTCATCCGCTGGCCTGTCCATGTTGAATTGGCCAGCCGCAGAAGCAACGCCAACGCTAATGGCCTTCCATCGCGTTTCGGCATCGCTGGCCATGAATTGAAGTGTGTCCAATTCGGCCCGCACCTGTTCTCGAATGTAATCAAAATCAGAGTCTTCTGGTGAACACTCGGCACACTCATTCAGCATCGTGTGCATGTCGGCCAGTTGCTGAATCAATCGGTGGAATGCTCCCAGCGTCTGATCCCAGTCGTTCGGCCTGAATCCGGCCGGTATGTGGTCCATCGTTTACGACTCCTGTTGCGTCGATCCTGTGGAGAGAAAAACAACACGCCAGGCAGCCACAGGATGCTGCTCTTCCCCCGCTAAAGGTAGGCGTGTTGTGACTCAAGTTTACTCTGCCGCCGCTGCTGGAAACAGCCAGTCATGCACGTGCCCCACTGCAGCCTGCAGTCGCGCGTCGTCGATTCGCTCACGGTACAGGTGGGCCATGTCGTTTTGAGTGTGACCCATAATTGCAGACACCGCCACTTGATCGCCGCAACCGCCCGCTATTGTCTCAAAGCCATGTCGTAGTGCGTAAAATCCTAGGCCTGGTCGCTTCAGGTCCTGCTTCGTCAACAGCTTTGAAAACGATCCTGAAACCAGGTCGTTCACGCTAGTTCCATTCGGACCTGTACGAACCCACCGCTGCCCGTGCGTCGTGACAAAGCATAGCCCAGCGTCTGCTTTGTCTTTGGGACGTGGTCGATTCTTGACAGCCTCAGCGAGCGCCAACAGCGTCTCAGGCCAAAGTGGTATGCGACGATCCACGCCAGTCTTCACGCGTGGATACAGCAGCCAGTCACCTTGAATTGCACTCAGCGGAAGGTTCGCCAAATCCGTGTTGCCGAGTCCAGCGTTAGCGCCCAGCAGTATCATGGATTTCATCGGTGGCGATGCCGCATCCAGCAGCGTACGGATCTCCGCCGCTTCCAGCATCTTCAATCCGTTCTCATTCTGCTGTCGAGCGCGATGAAGACGCACACTCTTTGCAGAAGGCCGTGTGAATGATCCTCCGAAGATGATCGGTTTCTCGATCAATTGGTTGTCGAATGCGAAGCCGAATATCGTGCGGGTGATGGTCACCATTTTGGCTATGGCATGAACGCCTCGCGTTTTCGCCACCATTGCGCGAAACGAATCAAAGTCTTCGGGCCTGCAGTCGCCTACTAGTCGCCCCGCACCGATGTGCTGCAGCAACTCAGCCGACGCTGCGTGATAACCAGTAAACGTTCTGGCCGACAATTCGCCGCTGTCGACCCGGGCACGTTTTGAATTCAAAAACTTGTTACACAGGTCACTCATCTTCAGACCGGCAGCTTCGATTGACGGAGGGCGTCTTCCAGCCTGCAGAAATTCACGGACTCTGAGATATTCGGTTTCAGCGTCGTCTGGTTTTGCCCACACGCCGAAGTAGTAAATTCGACCTTTTATCTTGCGACACCACTGACCATTTGATGCAGGACCAAGCGGAAAGTCTTTACGCGGCTTGTCTGGTTTTCGTTTTGTTTTCGCCATTGATAGGGAACCTTTTTCCGGTAGTCGAAACGGTAGTCGTTACGATGAACAGAGTGGATTCTATCAATGTTTTTGCAGGCTTCAATTCTACTGTGCAACACTCGATCTATACATCGGCATCCCTGCCGCCGCATAGATCGCAATTCGTTATGGAAGGTCCTTCCACATTCATCCCGCGACCGGTGTTGCCGCTTGATTCACAATTGTAGAAGCCCACGTTCGCTAGGCGGACACCGTTTGGCTGATCACCAAACAACTCGAAACCATCCACTGTGTTCGCAGAATCATTTGTGTCGATCGCGTTGACGTTTTCGAGAACCCCATAATAGACGCCGGATCCGTCAAAACCGTCCATGTGAATCGCGTCCACTTTGGCATTCGTAACCGTCAAATTGCGGAAATGGAAGTGAAACGTACTCGTAATATACAGCCCCTTATCTGCCAAGTCTGTTCCGTCAATTGTCAGATCTCGCAGCCAGAATCCGTACTGCGCGTTCTCGTCATCGTCCGGTACATTCTTATGCGGGTTCTTCACAGAAACTACGTTCGGCTTGGAACTGTTGAGTTTGAGGGTCGCGCCGTTGCCGTCAACACCAATACACTCGCCTGAAGTGACGTCGGGCTCGATGCCTTCCGACGTTCCGTCGAAAACATACGTTTCGTCAGCGACGTATATTTTGTCCGGCTCAAATGCCAGAATACCTCTCGCATCCCGTGCGGCGTCACGCTGTTGGTCGAACTCGTCGCCCTGCGCGGCTGGCATGCCGGGAATGTGCTTGACCATGAAGATATTGAGCTCGTTCTCCAACTCATCAATCCAGTCGGCGGGATCAGTGATGTTCGTCACACTGCCGACCGTCATGCCAGACACATACGTGTAATACGGCGACATGAGAGAGTAGTCGTCATTGATCGCGAACGGATTCGGCGTAACGGGATCGCCGTCGTCATCGACTACGTTGTCGCGGGACATGTTCTGGGTCGTGCTCTGCTTGTAGTTGTCCGCAATGGGCGAGACGACAGTGACGGATTTCGGCAGGTTGATGTTCACCCCGGAGGTATCAAATCCGTGTCGCGTGTGGCCGTACGAATGAATCAGCCAGTCGCTGCTATGTGTGCCTGATGGATAAACGAAACGGCCAATCATCCTGCCGCCCAAGACTGTCACTTTGGGTGACGATCCTGCGTTTTGGTTCAACAACAGATTCATGGCGTTGTCAGGGTCATCGACAAACTCTTCGTCGATGAAATTATACCCACCTTTCTCCGTGTATCCGCCCAGCCATGTGAACTCCTGATTGTTATACGTGACCTCGACATTCTCCTGCTGATTCTTTTCCGATCCGCACCCGACCATCAAAATGTCTTCGGTGTCATCGACATAAAACCCTTCCTCCGTGTTGAGGCTGGCATAACAGTTTTCCAAGACCACTTGACTCCGATTGGTCCCGTTTTGGTTGTCGGAAAACCACCAACCCCGTTTGTCACCGAATCGAGACATGACGTTCCGAAACATCACGTTCCGCACTTCGTAGCCCGTGCTGGTCTGCACAAGCACACCCGCCTGCTCTCCCCGCATGACCGTCACATTTTCCACGAGGAAG
>JBDNHJ010000241.1:0-12274 GCA_041688835.1 Fuerstiella sp. | reverse complement strand
GGCTACTTCAACACCACGTTCGCGAAACCATTCCAATGGAATTACACTGGCCGCCCCGGCCGCTCAGACACCATCAAACGGCCAAACACATGGAAGGAAAACTGGGCAGCTTCGCGGAAAACTAGGCAAACTTCCGCTCTGGTGGGATAACAACTACGACTTGCGGCACTAGTCCGTTGATTCGGCCTACGGCATCGGAACGTTCTTGAAGACCAATTCGCGACGGTCGCCTTCATCCCCAAACGAAAAACGGAGTGTGACAGTATCCGATTCTTGGATCTTGCCCGATAAGGTGAAGAGGTAGACCTTCGTTTTCGGCGATGAGCCTTTCGGCGTTTCGGCTGGAAAGATGGCATCGGGAAGTGGCGGATATTGAAGATCCATTTCTTCAAGGCCGTTGATGCGACTGCCCATTACGCGGCCGTTCCTTTCATTGTTGATCTTGCCAACCAGTTCGGAGCCGTCATCTGTCCCGGCTTTGAAACCCCATGGCTCGTCTTTATTCGTCAGTTTCTCGATAACAGTTGTCACTCGCATCCACGGCACGACGTTCTTGCCGTGCGGACGCCCTCTATCGTGAACGAGCTCTTGAGAGTCGAGAAAATCAACACCTTTTTTGACGCCAAGAAGCGTAACCCGATAGTCTTCGTTTTGCCGTACCGATTCAAATGTGCCGATTTCGGAACTGCGAACTTCGTCGCCCTGAATGACAGGCCGATCTACGGTGTCGGACATCTTTTCGACCTCTACGGTACCGGACACCTTTTCGGCTTTCCACGACGATGCAAACGGGCGGCTTCATTCGTAGTAAAGACGCGACACTGACCACTTCCTCTCACGTTCCGCACATCTGTTAGACAATATCTTGGAATTACGTTTGGCGTTCCGTTCCGTTTTTCAGGGGCGGTATTCGCTGGCGGGTATGCGGAGCAGTTTCAGGAGTTGTAGATGGATGGGCGCGAGTTCTGTGTTGAAGATTTCGGGATCATTGTTCTCTGTCGTGTAGAGCGTTTGTCGTGTGACTGCCTCGAAGACATCCAGAATCTGGCGCGTCGTCGGTCGAGGACAGTGGCGTCCTTCCGGGTACAACGGCAGGGTGTCGATCTCGGATGACAACATCGCCTGACGCAGTTCTCGCTCCAGCAGTGCCTGCAGCATCAGCGCGAAGAAGTAGACCGCCAGCAGGCCTGCGATGCGCGTCACGCTTTGCAGATAAACGGGGGCGACGTGAAAATCGGTCTTCAGCTGTGAGAATCGTTTTTCGATGATCGGCTGACGTTTGTAGGCTTTGAGTATGCCCTCGGCCTCCCAGTCGGTGACGTTCGTGATCAGCGGGAAGACGCCATCACCGGATGCCGCCTGAGCCAGCGTTTCGGTGTTGATCTGCCAGTGAATATCAAAACGTGATTCGACGCGGCGATTATACTTCGTGTCCTTCGTCGGACGACCGCGACTTGCCTGCCGAAATGTCTCGTGCTCCGTTTCTTCAATCCCGACCTGCAGCCAGTCGCTCACACCACGCGCATCAAGAATGGCGGCAACCGCTGTCTCAACTTTCTTTCGGTCACGAAACCGAGTTCTCGCACTCTTCAATCGCTCACGCAGATCGGTGCAGTCCTGAATGGCTTTCTGCAACCGCCGCGAACGTGTGGCTGCGTCGGTTTCGGCCTTGCCTCGACTATGAAACCAGAGCAGTCGATAGCCTTCTTTGCTGAGATATTCGTCGGTGCAGACGTGGAACAAATCGCGCAGGGAACCATCTTCGTTCGTCAGTCGATACGCTTCTCGCCATGGAACGGTGTCGGGTTTCTCACGCAGCTTTGTGCGGAAGTCGGTGTCCTCTTTGCGAGTCGCCGGCAGCACGGTGATGAATCGCCCGCCGAGCCTCGCAATTTCATTCATGTTGGCAGTGGTGGCCAGCTTGCAATCGGCCACGTAAACGAAATCGGGACGATTGACGAGTTCCGCCATCAGCTTCCACGTGGCCTGATGTGTCTGATCGTCCGCCACATTTCCGCTCGACGTTTGAAAGTAGACCGGCACACCGCCATCGTCGCTCACGGTGAGAATATAGAGCAGTTGTTTGAGGTCGGGCCGATGGTCCTTGTTGTGCCCCCATGTGATCGCCGGAATTGTCAGACCGTCAATAATCTGCGGCGTCTGCGCGGCCGGATAGTCGCCGTGAAAAGTAATCGTTGTCGAGTCGTTGTGTAACTCATCCAGACACACGCCGAATTCCGCAACAACATGTGTCACAACGTCCATGACAAGATTTGTTTCGAGTGATTCAAAGACTCGATCCAGACAGCGTCCCACGCGATCATCGTTAAGATGCTTCAGTTCGTGCGGCCCCAGATCGAACAGTTCAGGATCATAGTTCTGAGCCCATTCGGCAACACCATACATGGGTTCTCGTGAGATCAGCAGATTCTTCAGCAACAGCAACACGATACGTGGCGTGTTGATCTTGGTTCGCTTGTCATCCGGAGGCAGGTGTTTGCCAAGCAACTGGCGCAGTTGCATGCGTTCCAGAATTCGGTTGAGAATCGGCACGGCTCCGACCTGATGCGTGACGATACTCCGGCCACCTGATCGATAGGTGCGTTGCCCATCGGTCAGTCCCTTCGGACGACGTGCTTCGGGTTGAGTTTTCCTGTTCTGCTTCCTGCGAGCCATGTCATTCCTCCTGTTCTGCATCGTAAATAAAGAATCGATACAGAAGACATAGGAGTGTCCGGTGGCGTTGTCCAGACCTGGAAAAACTTCAAAACAACTTGCGACAAGGGCCATCGACGTAAGTCGAAAAAAACTCGACTTACGTCGACGAGAGTTGTCGTAACTTATTCCAAAGTATTTTTATTGAACAGGACACCTAGCCAGCGGGTTGCCGCCCCGCAACACTTGACGCAACATCAGCCTGCCTGCAAGTCGGCAGTCGCAAACTATGACCCAGCCATCCAACCCGACAAGAGATGAAATCGCGTGTCATCGCTTACGCCACTCTGAATTATCTTCATGCAACTTGCCGAAACATAAAGAAGGTGAGTGTCCACGTCGCCGACCACAAGCCGATCCGCTCCAGCAAAACTCCGCTACCTCCCACCGAAATTTATTCGCGGAAATTGTTTTCGAGATGTGCGGAACGTCAGCTTCCTCTTTCAAGTGCAAAGGAGCAATCTCGCCGCAGCGGATTAGGCGTGCGTAACGCCACAACCGCCGCAATTGAACGACGAAACACACGATCGCTCCGATCAGCCACGTCGCTAACAATGTCAAAGCAATGACTGCCGCGTGTACAAGCGGTGCCACTGGGGCGGATGACGAAGTCGCATCGCCAGCGACTGTGCCGGCGGCTTCTTGCCGACGCCATTTAGCGGCGTCTCTCTGAGACGCTGAGTGTTGCGAGTCTCGGAGAGACTCGCCTACGTGTGGTTCTGCTACGAATTCGACGCCCCTCGGCAACTCGGGCAACGGTTCGACCGACGCAACTTCAACATTGGCTTCCTGCGGCCACGCTAGGCTTCGTAATTCAGCAACGCTCAGCGGCCACGCCACAATCGGCGGTGTCACGAACTTCAGCAGAATCACCAACCACAGCAGATGCTGGACCGCCGGTCGATCACAAAACAATCGACACGCCACCATCACGCAGGGGAACATCAACAGAGCAGTCAGCGCGTTCTGCCCGAACCACCACATTATCTCGTTCATTTCTGACCTAACCTATTCCGATTGACAAATTTCGAAGTGGACGAGGCAACGAGTCCTTCGCCATTCCGTAGAGCCCTTCGCCACGGGACTCGTTTCCTCGTTCACTACCTGCAGCTATTTCCCACCTCGCTGCTTTCGTTTGGGTTTGACCGAATCAATCATCTGGCGAAACCGCGCGAGTTCCTCTTTCGAGAAACGATGCTGCTCAGCGAACGCCAATACCAAAGGCAACGTTTCCCCATCACACAACTCGCTGGCTAGGTCGTTCATCCGCGCCCGCATTTCATCTTCACGAGTCACGGCGGGCTCAAACACAAACGCGTGCTGGCTTTTATCGCACGTCACGTAACCTTTCTTTTCGAGCCGTTGCAGCAACGTGATGACCGTCGACCGCGACCAATCCTGGCCCGCTTCGGTAAACGTCGCCAGCACATCCTTCACGCCCAGCGGTCCATGATCCCACAACACCTTCAGCACCGCCCGTTCAGCGTCGCTCATCGGCAATCGTTCGGCTTCCGCCATCTTCACGCCCTTCACCACAAATTTCTGTTTGTTGACATCGCGTAAACGATAAGGGTGTGTCTACGTGTTGTCAACACTGAATCGGACTGGGCGAGTGAAAAAAAAGCTCAGACATAGAATCTGGTTGGGCCTCGAAACTTGATTTCCCCAAACACTCACAGCACACAGCGGCGGTGCGAAACGGTTGGCGAGTTCCGCGACTTCAGGCAATCTGTTGACGTCGCCTGCCGACCGAGTCTGAGAAAATCCTATCTTTTGCCGTGCAAATCAGAGAGAACGGTATGATTTGAAATCTGACGCTGACGAATCCGTCGATCTGTGAGATAATTCGGACTGTGCATCCCTCAAGCTGCGGCGGATTCGTTCGAGCTTCGATGCCTGTGTGGTACAAACGGACCTCTGACAAATCCGCCGTGGGGCGTTCTCATTCCATTATGAAGACCAAGGGTGAAGACAAAGGCAGGCTGCTGTCACGAATCGGAATTTCCGTTTCCGATCTGCTGCAGTATCGCAGTTCGTTGGCCAGAATTCGGTTTCAGGATCAGGATCACGACACGCACTTTACGGAAACGTCGGATCAATCTTTGCTACGCCGCCGACTGCGCGCCAGTGCGATGTTGCTGTTCGTGGCCAAACTTGCGTTTGCGATTCGCGCGTTTGCGTTGAACGGGGTCCCCACGCCAATGGATGGTGCGCTGTTGCTTGGACTCGCCACCGTATCGATCTGGTTGTACAGCCCACGGAATGCGTCGATCTTCGGGCTCCGGTTTGTGGAAACAGCGATCTTTTTAGGGTTGTCGTTGCAGCTCGGAATTCGTCTGCATTTGGACCTCGGCAACTTTGCGGCCCTGCCGACCGAAACCGTTGCAGAAAGCACGCGTGCGGCGGTGTGGTTTGTGACAGCGGTCAAAGATCAAATCATCGCCACGTTCGCACTGATGATGATCTACGGAATGTTCATTCCCAATACAGCTCAGCGAGCCGCCATCATGGTGGTTCTCATGGCCGTGATTCCCGGCATCATCATTATCCTGAACGAATCTTCACGCGACGCGCTGCGACTTTTTTACTTGCAGCGACTGGGTGTGTCGGGCATTTTTTCCGGCAACCTGCTGGCTCTGGCTGTCGGTGCTGGCAGCGCGATCTATGGGACGGCCGTCATGAATCGCTGGCGCAGACGAGCCCTAGATGCCGAGCAACTGGGACAATACCGCCTGCGAGGAAAAATCGGCAGCGGCGGTATGGGGGACGTCTATCTGGCCGAACACCGTCTGTTAAAACGGACCTGCGCTGTGAAGTTAATTCGCGCGGATCTGTCAGACGACCCTGTGATTCTGAAGCGGTTTGAGCGTGAAGTTCAGACCACCGCCACGCTGACGCACTGGAACACCGTGCAGGTATTCGACTACGGCCAGATGACGGATGGCACTTTCTTTTACGTGATGGAACATCTGCATGGCCGCAATCTGAAGCAGACCGTGGACCAAACCGGCCCCATGCCGGAAGATCGCGTGGTGTTTGTGCTGCGACAAATCTGCAGTGCGTTGCGAGAAGCGGCGGCACGCAAACTGGTCCATCGAGATATCAAACCCAGCAACGTGTTTTTGGCTCAAATTGGAGAGCGATTCGATGTGGCCAAACTGCTAGACTTCGGGCTGGTTCGACCACTGTCGGCTCTGCGAGATCCGGAACTGTCCGGCGTCAACGAATTAAAAGGCTCACCCCGCTACATGTGCCCGGAACAGGCGCAGGGAATTTCCCCCGATACTCGCGGAGACCTGTATTCGCTGGGAGCCGTCGCGTTCTTTTTACTGACCGGGCGGCCACCCTTTAACCTCGAAAAAACCCTGCAACTGGTGATCGCTCATGCCAGCCAAGCGCCGCCGACGTTCGCTGATGTGGGAGCTTCCGTGAGTCCCGCGTTAGAAGCGATTGTGCTGCGGTGTCTGTCAAAGAAACCGGAAGATCGTTTTCAATCTCCCGACGCGCTGTTGGCTGCCTTGGAAGCCTTGCCGTTCGCCCGTCATTGGAACTGGCAACGCGCCGAAGACTGGTGGAAACAAAATCTTCCGAAATGCGTGCATCGATCCGACGTCTGCGAAATTCCCGTCGGCGATTCAGAATCCGGCCCGCTTGATGAAACAGTCGTTGGCGACTAGCCACGTCACTTCGCAGCTTCGTCTGCGGGTGGTTGTTGCACCACGGCGTTAGCGGCTCGGTTTTGCCACGTGGATGACGTTTCAACAAACTCGCGTTGTCTTTGCAGAATCGTTTCTAGCGTGGGATCGATGTCAGATGTCAAGCCGACTTGCTCACAGTGCGCAACACTGGTCAGCAGCACAAACGATGTGGCTTCCACATGCAACACCCACGATTCGTAGGTTCCCTTGGTGGGTGGCACAACCTTACTGATGCGAGCCATAAAGATCGCTCGCCCATCCGGGATCGCTTCCAAAAACGTACCCACGTCCGGCAGCGGAATCAGCAGTTCAATGGGATGTCGGCCGGGTGTCGCCGGGAAGTCTGCGAGGTACACATCGGCCTGTCCTAGCTTGGCTTGCAGATACGAATCGAACAAGAACGTGCCGCTGCCGCAGGCCGCTTCGATCTGGCTGGCCGCGTCGTCCTGCAGCACGTCTTGATCGTTATACGCATTGTGAAAAGCGGACAGCAGTTCGCTGGATGCGATGGAATTGATCCCGCTGGTTTCCGCCAGCATGTTCCTGATCCGACGCGATTCAGGATCATCACGCTGCAACACATCGGCGGCCTGCACGGCGGATTCCAGCGTTTGCTGTAACTCAACCATCTGCGAATCAGCCAACAGTTCGGCAATTTCTTCGGGCGACGCTAACCAGATCTTCTGAGCTTCTTCGATGGCTCGCTGATATGTCATCCAATAGATTGTGAATCCCAACACCAGCAGCATCGCCATCATCAGCAGCCGGAAGGGCGTGAACGCTTTCTTCAGCAACCCAATGATGTCGATGCGAGGCAACGATAATCGGGGACGACGAGCAGCGGCCACCACGGGTTCGTCGGGTTTTGTGTCAGCTTTAGCATCTTTGCCCGCAGGCGTTTTCGCAGACTTCTTTGCCGTTTTTTTCTTCTTGGGAAACAGTTCTGCCACAACCGTTTTTAATCGATCGCCCAGAGTTCCGCCGAGCACTTCGCTGGGGACTTGTTTTGTGGCGGGATAGACGTTCGCGGGCAGCACAAACAGCGTCTGATAGCACTCCGGGCACTCAGATTCGATCCACGACTTGCGCCGCATTCCGCCGACCGTAGCGCCACATTCGCACTTCAATTCATACGGTACCGCAACGGCGACTTTTGCACCGCCCTGCAGTCGGGCTGAAATGCGTTTCAGTTTCTTAAACGTGCCCGCCATCAATGATGTTGTTACTGTGAAACTGGATGAACGTGAGACCGAAAGACTGAGTCGCCAGCGACTGAATTATGCCTCGCAAAATACGAAAAATCTAACCGACCGCCTTTCTGTAGCACGGTGGTCTCTACCGTGAGTGATGAAACTTTCGGTGGAGACCACCGAGCTACAATTGGGCTCAGGCCTCGCTTTTGAACGCGGCTGCCTTTGAGGCCGCCATTGAGGCGGCCTTTGCGATTCCATAGCCGTTCAGAAATGCCGTCGCATCCATGGCTTGTTTGCCTTCCGGTTGTAGGCTGAGCACATTCAACCGCCCGTCGGCTGTCTGCACCCACAATTGTTTTTCGCTGACATCAATGGTGCCGACCGCAGCTTTGCTGGACGTTCCCACCACAGGTTCGACGTCCAGTAAAATGCAGCGCAGTGGCTTGCGATCTGCCACGTGCAACCAAGTGGAGGCCTTCGGCCACGGATTCATGGCGCGAACATGACAATCGATTTCTGCTGCAGACTGCGACCAATCGATCACGCCTTCTTCCTTTTTGATCTTCGGAGACAACGTCACCAGCGCAGCATCTTGAGGTTCGAAGACAGCTGTCTGGCGATCCAGTTGATCCACCACGTCGAGTGTCAGATCGACACTGAGTTCTGCCAGTCGCAGCATCAATGCGCCTGACGTTTCCTTCGAGCCGATGGGCGTCGCCACCTTGCCAACCATCGGGCCGGAATCCAGCGACGGTTCGATCTGAAACATCGTCACACCGCCTTCTGCGTCGCCTTTCCAAATCGAATACTGCACCGGAGCTGCTCCACGGTGTCGCGGCAACAGCGAACCATGCAGGTTGAAGGCTCCCAGTCGCGGAATCGCCAGAAACGCCGGTTTCATGATCTGACCATAAGCCGCCACGATAAAGACGTCGGCCTGCAGTGACCGCAATTCGTCCAGAACTTCCGCCGCATTCACGCGTGCGGGCTGAAACACGGCCACGTCATGTTCTTCCGCGAGCACCTTCACCGGATTCACGTGCCGATGGTGACCGCGCCCCGTCCGATCGGGCTGAGTATAAACACCAACCACAGTCTGGTCGGCGGACTCCAGTAATGCGCGAAACGGAGGAAGAGCAAATTCGCCGGTTCCCAGTAAAACGATTCTCAACGGCACTGTTCGCTCCTGTTTTCTCTTGACGCTTTAGCCAGCTGGCGTGGTTCGTGCTTGCCAGCCGTTTTGGCGTTAGCCACGGTTGTTCGGAACAGTGGCCTTCGCTAATCCCACGGCGACTTCATCCAGAATTTCGATCGGCACGGTGTGTCCGTCGTAAAACGAATGGAACGTCACGTCGAAGCCATTCGCTTTCAGCATGTCTCGCAGGCCTTCTGCGGGTTCAAACGGCAGCACCATGTCGACTGTTCCGTGAGACTGCAGGACTGGGCAACCGGCATGCTTAGCAGCGAAGGCCGTCCAGTCGTCGCGACACAGCATGGTTCCGGAAAACACGCACAGTTGTCGCGGATGGAATGCGTGTCTGAGAACTAAATCTGTGGAAATCATCGCCCCTTGCGAAAACCCGGCCAAGATTGTTGCCGCGTCATCCAGTTCGAACGCCTGCTGCATTTCTCGCACAGCGGTCGCCAATTGCTGCGACGCTTCCAGCAGTCCGGGCGGCGTCAGTGTGGTGAGTTCCTCGTAGTTTTGCGTTTGATTCATCATCGCCAGTTTGGCCATGTTGATTTCCCACCAAGCTCGACCGCCCGGCATGCCCTGACTGGTCAGGTCAATCGGAGCATCGGGAAACACAAAGCGACAGCTGTCAGCAATCGCCGGATCGCACTGCATCAGATACGGTGCGAACGTTGCAAGATCGTCTTTGTTGGCACCGAAGCCATGACAAATGACTACCAGCTGCGTTGGCATCTGACCTGCGGGAAGGTTGTCGAACACCAGACATTGCAGCCCGGCGAAATCTTGAATTGATTGATTTGGCATAGTGCCGTGATATTAGCAAACGTCGCAGAATTCGATAGGCAACGCCTGCGCTGCACCGCCTGTCCGCAGCTCGGAAAATCGCAAAACAGTCACAGGAATTTCGTGATTTGCCTTGTAAACCGAGGTGGCCTTGACGATAGTTCCGCTGAGATTGAGTCTCAGTCCCTGTGCCAGCCAGCCATTTAACAGCCAGCCACGCGCGGAAAATCAGCCTCAAAGGCAGGCTGAACTTTTCAAAACGCCAAAATTCACTGGAGTTTGCTGTGAACGCACGAAGTTCAAAATCTATTCAACGCGGATTTACGCTGATCGAACTGCTGGTCGTGATTGCGATCATTGCCATTCTGATCGCCCTACTTTTACCTGCCGTGCAACAGGCTCGCGAAGCCGCCCGGCGGACGCAGTGTAAAAACAATATGAAGCAGCTAGGGCTCGCTCTGCACAATTACCTCGACGTGCATTCCGCGTTTCCACCCTCGTTCGTATCCGACGTCAGCACGCTGAACACACCGGGGGGAGAATGGTCGGTGCATGCCAGAATCATGCCGTTCATCGAAGCGGGAAACCTGTACAACAATGCGAATCTGGAAGCATCGTATTCAGACACCGTCAACGCGGGGATTTCCGGTCAGCGAATTGCATCGTACATTTGCCCGAGCGACATCAACGATCGCCAGCGGCCGGATGGAGCGTTGAATCACTATGCGGTGACGTATGGTTTTAATGGTGGCACTTGGAACGTTTGGGATAATACAACGCGACGTGGCGGCGACGGTGCGTTCCATCCCAATTCACGATTCGGCACACGCGATTTCACCGACGGCACGAGCAACACGCTGGGGTTCTCGGAAGTGAAGGCCTTTACGGCGTACAACCGCGATGGCAGTTCGGGAACCGCCCCGATTCCAGCTCAGCCAGTCGATGTCGAACTGCTGGTTTCTGGTGGAGGCAGCAACAAAAGCGAAAGCGGGCACACGGAATGGGTGGATGGTCGGGTTCACCAAACCGGATTCACGACAACTCTGCCACCGAATGCGGAAGTCATGGTTCCCGGCGGCGTGCGACCGCTGGAAGGCGACTACACCTCGTGTCGCGAAGACAAGGATTCGGGCACTTGCACCGGAACCACGTTTGCTGCCGTGACATCTCGCAGCTACCACATCGGAATCGTGAATTCATTGTTGATGGACGGTTCCGTTCGCAGCATTAGCGAGAACGTCGATCTGGGCACATGGCGAAATCTGGGAGCCCGCAACGACGGCAACGTCATCGGCGAATTCTAAACAGCGCCCCCTTGCGGCAACGTCACCGCAGCGTTGCTTGACTCTGAATTGCCGTCGTGGTCGAACAGGTAACAAAGCAGCTTCACACTCAGTGACAGATGACATCGTTGCCTACGACCCTGCGTTCCCCATCCCGGATTTCCACGCCTGCACGTTCTGGTTTCACGATCATTGAACTGTTGGTGGTCGTGTCGATCATCGGCTTGTTGATTTCGCTGCTGTTGCCCGCGGTGCAGAATGCTCGAGCGGCCGCGAGGCGGATCGCGTGTGCGAATCAGCTCAAGCAGGTCGGGCTGGCACTGCATTCTCACGTCGAAACATTCGGACTCATCCCCAGCAATGGCGGTCCTGCGTCGGGCTCAACAATCGACGATGTGACGGGCGTGCCGGTCACGATTCAGACGGAAGATTATGCGGCCGGCGCCATCTTTGAATGGGGCGTGGCAGATCCCACTCGTGAACCTCGCGATCAAACCGGCAGTTGGGCCTACGCGCTGCTTCCGTTTCTGGAACAGCAGGTGGCTTTCGACACCGTGGCCGTCGACTTGCCGCAGCCGTTATTTCTGTGTCCGGATCGCAGTCGACCGCCGGCCGCTGTGCCGGTGGACGACGCTCATGGTCGCTATGTTTCCGCAGGTTATGCTTGGGCGAAAACGGACTACGCGGCCAATGGACGCATGCTTCCCAATCGCCCGTTCTACGTTCGGACGCGCGATATTGTCGACGGGTTGTCACAAACAATTGCGATCGGCGAAAAGGCATTCGACCCGACGGTGCAGACGTCCACCAGCTGGTATTGGGATGAACCGATATTTGCCGGAGGTTCCCGAGGCACCAGCCGGACGGGTGTGCGAATTGTGCCCGATCTGGAAGGCGTTGAATTCCGCAATCATTGGGGATCGCCGCATGCTGGCGGGGCACAGTTTGTCTTGGCCGACGGCGCCGTTCGGTTTGTTTGGAAACCATCGACTGGCAAGTCATGCGTGCCTCGCTGACGCCCCAAGGTGGAGAAGTCGAAGCGAACGGATTGGGATGGTAAAACCAATGCGACGTGATCGAAATCTTGCCCTGCAGTGCCTGCCGTCGTTCGCCATGACCGTTGTGGCTGGCGTCCTTGTCTGTGGGCTGGCCGGTTGTTCACGCGACAATGAAGCGTCGCACATGTCGTCGGCAGCGGAATCCGTCACTCAGCCAGCAAACCCGGACGGTGCCGGACGCGTGTCTGGATTCAAGCTGCTGATTCAAGCGGCTGATTCCGGCGGCTGGCGACTTTGAATTCCAGTTACGATGCGCCATCCGTCGCCTAGATCAGCCAACAAAATAGGGGGCCCATGGGTTGGCCATGCGATTCCTGTTCGAAAATGCCGACACGCCATTGGTGATGTT
>JBDNHJ010000240.1:0-6520 GCA_041688835.1 Fuerstiella sp. | reverse complement strand
CCTCGAAGCTGGAGCTTCTGGGATAGGCGTTCCCAAACCGGAGTTTGGGAACGAAGTGGGCAAGATCAGCCCGCCTGCGAGTTCAGCAAAGACGTCGCAGCTGTTGAAATCAACAGACTGCGAGCGAGAGAGTGAAACGAAGAACTTGCTTAGAGACGATTCACTCAGCTGCGTCGGCTGCTGCTGCATCGGGTTTCTCTTCATCCTTGGCTTCTTCCTTGGCTTCTTCCTTGGCTTCTTCCTTGGCTTCTTCCTTGGCTTCTTCCTTCGGGGCTTCTTCCTTGGCTTCTTCCTTCGGGGCTTCGGCTGCTTGAGGGCCCTTCAGTTCGGCTTCGTATTTTGCCAACGATGCTGCTAATTGCTGCGACTGTGGCGCCAGTGCGACGGCCTTCTTTTGCCACGCCACGGCCTCGGTCAGTTCGTCGCGGGCGGCGTGCACGGCGGCAATCGTGTCGAGTACCGATGGGTTGTCGTCGTTCTCAAGTTCTGAAGCCCGCCTTGCAGCTTTCAACGCCAGATCGAGATCGAGTTCTGTGCCCTTGGTGCCGGTTGCCAACAACCACGAAATGTTTTCCAACACGGCCGGGTTATCAAAGTTGGCCTCCACCTGTTCCGCTGCCGCTTTGTTCAACTGCTCAAACATCTGGCCCTGCAACATCAGTGTCAGTCGAATTTGAATCAAGTCGGTGTTGCCCGGCAATTCCGCAGCCAGTTCGTCACAAATTTCCAAAGCGCCTGGAAAGTCGCCAGAACCAGCAGCGGTCGAAAGACGCTGCATGCCGGCATTCATGACTTCAGCCGTTTTAGCCTCCAGCAAGAAAGTCTCGCGAGCAACCTTCCAATCCCATGAACCTTCCACGATCTGTGCTAACGGCTGATCCATTTCCATCGGGTGACCGAACCATTCGACATTGCCCGTCTTGCCAACAATGAAGGCACAGGGGATACCGGACTGTTGAGCTGCTTCCATGTAGCTTTGGTTTGTGGCTCGACTGTCATCCAGAGCGATACGATACGTTAAGATTTCTGACCACTTTTTGCCGCCCGCACCGGGGCTGTCCAGAAACGGAGCAATCTTCGCTTCGTCTTCGGCGGTGACTCCGATGAAAGCCACTTTGTCGCCGTATTCTGTCTGCAGCTGAGCCATGTGAGGCATGCTCTGCAAACAAGGGCCACACCACGTCGCCCAGAACTCGACAACATAAACCTTCCCAGCCTCGAACTCCTCAACAGGCTCACCCTGCATCCACTTGGCGATCGCAATCGCAGGAGCCGGCGATCCGGGTGCCAGTAGCCCGTCGTCCGCAGCAGGCTCGTCCGCAGGCAAGACGCCAGCAGCCATCGCGTCAATGGGCTGGTCAGTCACAGGACTGCTGGTTTCGGGGCCTTCCGATGACGTCGCCGTGGTGTCGGTTGCGCCCGTCGAGTCCGTTTCGCTGGCGCAGCCAAACAAAAGCCCACAGGCTAAAAGTGAGCACACAAGCTGTGGTTGCAAAGAGGGGTGAATACACATAGCTGTTTTTCTGTCGTTAGTGTGAGAAATTTGGTTACGTTATTGCCAGACTCGAGCCAAAGTCGGCCGCCCCTCCGAACTAAACTTTGTCCGCCGTCGGGCAAATATAAGGCGCGCGGTATTCGCGAGTCAGATATTGGTTGGCTTCGCTGTTGTTGGTGAACAATTCTGTTTCCGGATCGAATTTCAGCAGTGGTCCCAGAGCCAACGGGTACTTCGCAAGATCAACGCCGTTTTGCACCAGATGGGCGACCGTGCGATCAAGTGTTTCTTGGTTGTTGTCGAGACTCTTGATGTCTTTCAACGCAACACTCAGTTCTTCCACAGTCACCTTGTGGTCTTCGCCCATGTAGTAGGAAATATTCCCCAGATGGCTGATCGCCGCGGACAGATGTCCTTCGCGAACGTCTGCAGTTAGGTCTTCTTTGTTGCGACTGACACAGGCATCCAAGAAGTTCGTGAAGTGGTTGTCGCCACCTTTGAATTCCTTGATGACGTTCATCTGTTTGTCATAGGCAATGCAGTGCGCGTAACTCTTCTGCACCAGATAGCCTTCCGATCCGTAAAAGATCACGCCGATTTTGTTGCCTTTAAAGCTCTGCAACAGCTTGCTGACGGCGTCATCTTCGCTTTCCCGATTCTCCAGTCCCCGCGTTTCGAAGACGATGCACTTGTCACCGTAGTCATAGATCGAAATTTCGGTGTTTCCGGTATCGCCAGCGTCGATAAAGTTGTCGTCTTTTTTCTCAGCCTGATATCCCAGTCGGCCGCCATAGGTCAAAATGGTGCTGGGGTGAGTATCGATTCCTAGCCCCCAGCGAGCGACGTCGGTTTGGTGTGGTCCTTGATTGCCGAGGTCTCCGTTGCCGTAGTTTCTCTGCCAGTGCCAGTCATAGTGAAATCTTGGTCGAGTGATCTGAGGATCGGTGAACTGAGCCGGCCCGGTCCACAGGTCGAAGTCGATGTTCGCAGGCACCGGGTAGTCGCCCAACGCTCCGATGGAGGCGCGTCGCTTGTGGCACAGGCCGCGGGCGAAATTGCAAATGCCAATGCCGCCGTGGTGCAGAAATTCCATCGCTTCGATACACGCTTTGCTAGAACGACACTGAGTGCCGACCTGACACATGCGTTCGTACTTACGAGCGGCCGCAATCAAAGCCGTGCCTTCATGCACGTTGTGACACACGGACTTTTCGACGTAGGCGTCTTTGCCATGTTGCATGGCCCAGATACCCGTCAGCGCGTGCCAGTGATTGGGTGTCGCCGTGCTGACGAAATCCACATCCTTGCTTTCGAACGCTTTGCGCATGTCGGTGTACAGCGTAGGACGAGTGCCTTGCTTCTTGGCGATTTCGTCGCACCGCTTGTTGCCGACAGATTCATCCACATCCACGATCGCGCGAATTTCACTACGAGCGTCGCCCAACCAGCCGCTAATATGACTGTTGCCCCGACTGTTGACGCCGACAACGCAGCCGCCGAGTTTGTCGTTGGCGGATGTGCCCGCTCGACCAATCGCCGGAGCCGCAACGAACGCACCGCTGACGGCACTGGTGTACTTAACAAATGATCGTCGTGTGATTTTACTCATGAAAGAACAACTCCGAGGTGGGATCGTGGCTCAAATCCAAGCCGAACGCGGTCGCCGGATTCAAACCGAGGAAGTCAGTAGAATGTATGGGACAGTAAATCGCCACAGGATTCAAGGCATCACGCCCATGAACGCGTCGTCCGGGTGCGTTCATGGATTGTGGTGCTCTGTTATGTTGCTCGCCGTCTGCCAGAACCGCTCAAACGAAACACTGACGGAAACGCTGTGATGATCCACAACGATCACACGACGGAACGCAGCAACAGGCCTGTGGTTTGCTTGTTACCGGCCTACACAACCTCCCAAGCGACCAATCATCCGTGACCGCAACCACGCGGTTACGTGAGTCTAGAACTCCGAATTCTGGACGGCGTGACGCGAGCGGCCTATCTGACTATGGGGGCAGATGATAGGCTTTCAGCAGCGCTTTTTAGGAACCCTGACTCTACGCTTGGCTAACCGAATGACTCTTTCGCTGCTGCTGTTGCTGCCTGTCGCCCTTGTCTGCCTGCGGGCGGCAGTGGCGTTGGCGAACCGCTTTTTGGGGCCCACAGCTGAAACTGCAGAACCGCCTGCAGTGGAGTTCGAGTCGTCTTACGCTCAGACACCAGATCTTGATAATCCGTACAGTGCTCCGGGGCACATGTCTGTGGCTGTTGAGCGGACTTCGAAAGCGATTCCGGAACCGAGCGTGGGGCGGTCGTTGATCGCCGTGTTTGTGCAGTGGCTGGGAAGCATGTTTTCGATGTTCGTGATGGTGTTGCTGGCGCAATTCGTGTCCCGTGGCGTTATCGCGGGTGGTGTCATTGTGTTCGTGTATCCAGTCGCGATTGCGGCCGTCAACGCTGTGATCCTGAAGCTGATTTTGCCCACCACACTTCGTCGAGGGCTGTTGGTGGCCGTTCTGCAACTGGTGATCGTAGGCTTAATTATGGGCTGTATCGCGATGGCGTTTACGTTTTTCCTGAGGTGACTTTCGCCCGGCGACATGCAATCTGGTCTGACGTCGCCATTGTCGTGCTGGCGTGGGAGCTCGCAAGCAAACCGAATCTCTGTCACCAATTCAGCAATTCGCGACTCTGGTTCCGTTGACCGGCGCAAGGCATCGCTTACACTCAGGCCATGAAGCGCAAAAAGATCAGTCAGCAATTCGAAAACCTCCTGAAGTCGGCTAAAAAGCTGGCCGATCTGGAGTCAGCGAAGGCTGTCGTGCTGCTTTCTGAGGAAGCTTACGACTTCACATTGGTGAAGAAACTGCTGCGAGGCAAAAAACTGATCGTCGCCACGGGGGACTTGGAAATCCAAGAAGCGATCCGCGAAGACGAAGTGGTTCTGGTGGCGATCGATCACGAACCCCAAACCCGCAACACGCAGGTGTCGCAGGTATTGTTGGAATGTATCGCGGACGAATTATTGCAATCCGGCGATGTGGTTCTGGCCGTGTACTCGGCCTACGAAAAAGACACCTGCGACACAATCAGCGTCATTCACTTGGCGGAACAGCTGGCCAAACTGACGTCGCGCGATCTGCAGCGGCTGGAAACTCAGGTGCCTCTGGAGACTCTACGACTGGTCGTTGACCTCGCCTGCGAAATCGGCCGCGACGGTCGTGAAGGCAAGTCGGTCGGAACTCTGTTTGTGGTCGGCAATCATCGCAAAGTGATGGCATTGTCTCAAGAACAGGTCCACGATCCGTTTCGAGGCTACTCGAAGGCCGAACGTTTGCTGCGCAGCCCGCGTGTTCGAGAAAGCATGAAGGAACTTTCGCAAATCGACGGTGCGTTTATCGTATCGGCCGATGGTGTTGTGCAAGCGGCCGGGCGACATTTGCGAGCTTCCGCAGACGATTTGATTCTGTCCAAAGGACTCGGGTCGCGTCACTGGGCTGCCGCAGAAATCTCAAAGGCCACCGACGCCATCGCGATCGCCGTTTCGGAATCGACGGGCACCGTTCGGATTTTCCAAGGTGGCAAGGTCGTCTTACGGATTGAGCCGATGGGGACGAACATGAAGTGGACGGACGTCGAAACAGAGCCGCCCACGACAACGTAACGGGGGTGAGCTGTTTGCAGACTCTTGAACCCACGATCGGTGAAGTAGACATTCGACCTGCGCCAGGCTGGATTTTGGTTATGCCACACCCTTGTCCGCCGCGACTTGGTCTTGCGGTAGATTCGGCATAAATGAGATACTCTGACGGCTGCTGCAGATGGCTCATGCAAGGACGTCAGGATGACTCACTGGAACCGCGCGCTTTCAGACATTTTCATGACCTGTTTACTTCTGCTCGGGATGACGACCAGTCAGGCAGCAGACGACAGACCGCTGACACACACGTTTCCTAAATCAGTGATCGACGAAGTCGAACGTCGAGACACGCCGAACATTGGTTTTGAGGGGAACGAAAAATTCTCCTCCACCGCGTTGCGCCGAGCGCTGGCGATCGATGACAATGTGATCAAAGCCGTGTGGGCTGACCAACCCAGCCTTGAAAAATGGTCCGGAGTGAGTTGGGCGGAATATGCTGCTACGGTCGCGGATCGCGTGTTGGCGGGGTACCAGTTAGGCGCTGCAAAACAATTAACTACCGGAAACGCTGCTATGCAGCGGACAGGATTCGATAGTTCCATTCGCCGTGAAAGGGGTCTCGTTTGATGATCACTTCGTTAAGTTTTTGATCGCTGACCTTCTTTGATTTCTCGTACTCTGATTCATCAAGCCATGCGTGAACTTCCAATCCGGTTTCAGTTGTTGTTGATCCAATGAGGGTGATTACGATTTCTAAAGTCTCCAGCGGAACGCCCTGCCACGTCCGCGTGATGTGACAGAACAGACGGTGTTCCACCTTATTCCATTTGCTTGTGCCCGGTGGGTAGTGACACAGTTCCAGCTTCAATCCGGTTTCATTCGCAAACTGTTGCAGCGCCCAACGCCACAAACGAGTTCGTGGACTGTTGCTGCCGCCGCAATCCGCTGTGATCAACAATCGCTTCGCACCAGAATATCGTTTGCGGCCCAGGCGTTTCCACCAGCGTCGAATCGAAGCCACGGCAAACTGGGCCGTATCGTGGCTGATGCCCACCGAAACGCCCGCCTCATTGTGAGTGAGGTCGTAGACACCGTATGGCACCGCTTTGCCAAGTTCCGGATCGGGAAAATCGTGCGTCTTCACCTTTCGAGGCGATCCCTTTTTGCGGTATCTTTTCCCCGAATTCTTCATGTTTCCCAGCGATTCCTTCTTCTTCGTGTCGACCGAAATGACGGGCTGCCCCGTTCGCTGAAAGGCTTTCACGCGAGCCGCAATATGTCGAAACTGAGCGTCGCGATCTGGATGCTGTTTCCCTTCAACCGTCTTACGGTTGGCCTGCAGGCTGTATCCCTGCGCTCGCAGCAACTGACCGACCTTTGTGCTACTG
>JBDNHJ010000030.1:0-3433 GCA_041688835.1 Fuerstiella sp. | reverse complement strand
GTGCCTGTGCGTTTGCTAACGGATTAGCGTTCTCGGTAAACGATTCGTCCGCGTTTGAGGTCGTACGGAGAAACCTCCACCACCACGCGGTCGCCCGGAACGATACGGATAAAGTGTTTCCGCATTTTGCCGGCGACGTGTGCCATCACCGTGTGGCCGTTCTCAAGCTCAACGCGAAACTGTGTATCCGCGAGTGCCTCGACGACATTACCTTCTACCTGGATTGCTTCTTCTTTCGCCATTCTCCGGCCATTGCTCCTGATTGCGTGGATGTGGTGCGTCAGCAACGGATGTCTCTGACACGAGGTCTGACCTAGCGAACACCGATCACCCGAAGGAGCATCCATGATGGCGAGAAAACAGACATAAAGAACCGAACGGTCGCCCGCATTATATCAATGCGAAAGCCTTCGGTCCTGCGTTCAAACAACCTGCCAGCGAAGCTGTGTCCGCTGCAGTGTCGAATGAGGTGTGAATCGTTACACTGATCAGCCAGAAACTCAAGGGGGATTTCAGGTTACACCGCGACTCCGGCCCGATTTCCCGTGATCCTGAGCTTTCGGAACGCAATCTGAGAATCTGAACCATCAAAACCATTCGCTTTCCTGCCCCTCACGGCATTTTGGGGTGACCGACTGCAGGAAATCTCGCCAGCACAGTCGCTCAACGCGGCAAAATGACAGAGTTGGACACTCATGCATCCCTATTCCGCGATCAGCGAACTTTCAGGGACCGGCGCCGCGATCGGCGTGGTTCGAGTGCCCGTTGAACAGGATATTCCCTTCACCCGGCGCGTGCAGGCTGTGGTTGATACCGCCGAATTTCAGCGTTTGCGACAAATCACCCAGCTGGCACTGACGTCCCGAGTTTACCCAGGAGCCGTTCATAGTCGGTTCGAACACGCGCTGGGAGTCTACCACAACGCCCTGCAATATCTGTGGCAGCTGGGCAAGGACGATCGTTTCGCATCCATCGTTTCTGCACACGACGCAGAAGTGCTGATCGTGGCCGCTTTGTTGCACGACATCGGACACTGGCCATTTTGCCACCCGATCGAAGATCTGGCACTCCAACAAATGCCGCCACACGAATGCTTTGCAGCCGAGTTCCTTGGACCCGACAACGAACTCACGCAAGTGCTGCGTACACAATGGAACATCGAACCGCAAGAAGTCCTGCAAGTGTTGACGGGAGTGTCGGACAATTCCAGCCTGCGACTGCGTCAATCAATTTTGTCCGGTCCCATCGACATCGACAAGATGGATTATCTGTCGCGCGACAGCCAGCACTGTGGCGTTCCGTATGGGCGGAATTTCGATCGGCAGCGACTGATCAGCTCCCTGATTCTTAACGAAGCCGGTGACGGACTGGCGATCACATCCAAAGGAAAAACGGCCGCCGAAATGATGGTGTTCGCCCGGTATGTCATGTTCAGTGAAGTCTATTGGCACCACGCCGTGCGTTCTGCCACAACGATGTTTGCCCGAGCCTTCTACGAAGTCCACAGCACGCTGGATCTGACTCAGCTGTTTCGTCTGACGGAGCCAGAAATGATCCGCACCTTGTGCGACGCGGCCGTGGGACAGCCGGCCGAACAATTGACGTCCGGCCTGTTCGGAACCAAACGGCGGCTGCACAAACGACTCACAGAATACAGCCTGTTTCAGCACCCCGATCTGTACCACACGTTTCGGCAGATGCCGTACGATCGGCTGGTGGAATGTTCGAACCGTCTGGCCGAACTCTTGTCTTCAGCAATCGGCACACAACTCAGCCCAGTCGACGTGCTCATCGATGCTCCGCCGCTGCACCGCGAAGTCGAGTTTAAAGTGGATGTGTTCTATCCACACGAAAACGCCTATCGACCATTGCGAGACGTGTCTCCAATCGTGGCATCGATGTCAAACACAGACTTCGACGACTGCGTGAAGCGCGTGCGGATCTGCGTCTCGCACGCCTGCCTAGCAGAAATCTCAGGCCAAGTGTCCGTCGATGATCTTGTCAAACAGGCCTGCCGTTCAGGTGTCAGCTGAACGATGGGGCAGAATGATGGGGGCTTCTGAACGAGTGCTTATGTCGCGGCAGTCCGCAGCGCTGACAGCGTGGCTTCGAAGGCTGGTGGCAGCGGGGCTTCGAAGGTGATCGGTTTGCCGGTGATCGGGTGTGTAATTGTGAGTCGAAATGCGTGCAGTGCTTGGTGTGTCATCAGCACGCGATCGTCGGGGCCGGTGCCGGCGATGTGACCGTGGGTAAAAGTGCTTTCACCGATGTACTGACGGTCTGCCACAATCGGCGTCGAAATATGCTGCATGTGGACTCGCAGCTGGTGAGTCCGGCCTGTATGCGGGTGCAGTTCCATGAATGCAAAGCCGCGAAACTTTTCAAGCGTCTTATAAAACGTCACGGCTTCTCGCGAACGACCGCCGGGAGCACACACCATCATTTTTTCACGGGCACGGTTGTGGACGCAAACATGGGTGCGAATGAAGTCGGAATCCATTTCCGGGATGCCTCGCACAATCGCACGATACTCTTTTTTGACTTCGCGGCGTTCGAACTGGCTGCTGAGTTTTTGATGAACCTGATTGTCCTTCGCAATCAGAATCACGCCCGTGGTGTCTCGATCCAGCCGATGCACGATCCCCGGCCGATGACGACCACCAACGTCACTCAGGCGATCAAAGTGAAACTGCAGAGCGGCCGCGAGCGTGCCTGAGTAGCTGCCGCGTCCGGGATGGACCACGATGCCGGGGCCTTTGTTGACCACGACAATGGCGTCGTCTTCGTAGACAACATCGATCGGAATATCTTCCGGCTCAAAATGCGTGTCGTCCGCAGCTTGTAATTCGACGTGAACCCGATCGTTGACACGCAATCTTCGAGACGGTTTGACCGCCAAGCCATTCAGCATGACCTGTTTCGATTCGATCGCACGTTGCAGGTGAGCCCGACTATGGTTCGGGAAAATCCGCGTCAGATAGTGATCCAGTCGCCAACCATGAGCTCGAGACTCAACCGTCAGATCGACAGGTTCGGAAGGATTTGCGGAGGATGCCAACGAGTCGTCGTCGTCAGACTCGGCTGCTGAGCCAGCATCCGGCGAATCGCCCGAGCGATCCTTGCGGCTCATTCCTTAGAATCCCCGTCCACAGTTTCAGCCGGTGCTTCTTCAGTCGGTGCTTCTTCAGTCGGTTCTTCCTTGGCTGGTTCTTCCTTAGCTGGTTCTTCCTTAGCTGGTTCTTCCTTAGCCGGTTCTTCCTTAGCTGGTTCTTCCTTAGCTGGTTCTTCCTTAGCTGGTTCTTCCTTAGCTGGTTCTTCCTTAGCTGGTTCTTCCTTAGCTGGTTCTTCCTTAGCTGGTTCTTCCTTAGCTGGCTCTTCCTTAGCCGGTTCTTCCTTAGCTAGAGTCTCCTTTACAGGTTCTTCAGGCTTGGCT
>JBDNHJ010000239.1:0-2679 GCA_041688835.1 Fuerstiella sp. | reverse complement strand
GCGCCGTGAAACCGGCGATGGTGTGTGGTCTGAGGTCGTCCAGACCATCATTTCCCAAGCGATCACGTTTCTACGCCGACCCGCCGGTCACAGATCCCCGAACAGACCGGCCTAACTCAACGGCCCGCAAGCTCACGGGGGTCTAAAAAGATGGTATCCGTTGACGGTTATGAAGCTGATGCAGGAAATGTGTTGGGAATTGGTTGCGGCCACCTTTTCTGGAACGTCGATCACCCGGCTGAAGCCTGTGTCGCCCGAGCGTGTGGATGAAATCATCGAACACGACAAGCTGAATCAATGAGAACATCCGTGAACGGTTACAAAAAGGTGTGGGTATAGCAAGGCTGTTCAGCCCATTAGTCGTCGAACGGGAATCGGATTTGAAACGTTGATCCTTTTCCCGGATGACTTTCCAAAGACACTGCTGCCCCCATGGCTTCGCAGAGATGTTTAACGATGGCGAGCCCCAAGCCCGTGCCGCCACGATCTCGGTTTCGATCTCGCTGCACGCGATAAAATCGCTCAAACACACGCGGTTGCTCCTGAGGCGGAATACCGATTCCGTCGTCTGAAATCGTGATTACGTTGGCTTCGTCTCCAGCCGTCAGCGTGACACTCACCTTGCCGCCTTCTTTAGTGTACTTCAACGCGTTGTCCACCAAGTTGCCGACGACCGTTCGAATCGCTTGGTAGTCTCCCAACACGTATAGCTCGTCGGCTCCTAGCATTTCCAAAATCCGTTGGCTGCCTTCTGCCACGGGGTGAATTTCTGCCACAATATGTCGCACGATATCGCACAGATCGACCGGTTCGCTGTCCAAAACCTGTTGTCCGGATTCCACTCGAGCCAGTTGCAGCATTCCCAAAATCATCTGCAGCAGTCGTTCGGATTGCTGTTGGATTTGCCCCAAAAAATGCTTCGCTGCATCCGTATCATCAATCGCGCCGTCCAGTAGTGTCTCTGTGCAAGCCTGAATCACGGTGAGTGGTGTCTTGAGTTCGTGCGAAACCCCATTCACGAAGTCACGCCGCATGGTTTCTAGCTTGCGAACTCCTGTGACGTCTTCGATCACCAGCACCGCTCCACCACCAGCCACCGGAGACGCCGTCAGCTTGACCAGAATGTCCATCCGTGATAATCGGAATTCAAGGCCAACCGCTTCCTGCTGCCGAACCGCTTCGTTAAAGGCGTCATGCACATGACTGCTGCGAACGCATTCAAAAATCAACCGACCTCCCACAGAAGCCGCGTTCAATTCCAACATGCGGCAGGCCGCTGAATTCGCGAAGACAACCCGATCTTGGCCGTCCACGGCCAGCACGCCTTCGACCATCGCCTGCAGCACGGCCGCCAGTTGCTTGGAAGACGCCTGAGCCTCTTGGTCGCGCCGCGTCACATCTCGAAAATAGTTCGTCCGTTCGTTGTCCAGCTGCCCCAAGGCGATCGCCGCTTCGCCAAATAAGTCTCGCCGGTGCCGAAGATTCGCCAGGGTCTGACGGCGTTCTAAGGTGTCATCACGTGACTGCAACGCCTGCACCAGACGCTGCAGTGGTGTCAGCAAAATCGTCACCATCACGGGCACGCAAATCGCTCCGGCAAGCCACATGGTCAATAATGCTTTGACCGCCAAGGAATGAAAATGCTGTGCGCCGTCAGTATCCGCCAGTCCACTGCCCGCCAATACAAGCAGCAGCGCAGGAAAGGACAGCAGGAGATAAATTCCGACAGATTTCCACAGCAGTCGAGACGTCAGCCAGATCAAATGCAGACTTTCTGAGCACCAGCTTCTGGCGCGAGTAATGAACGATTGTATGATTTGTATAGCCACTGCAGATTAAGAATTCGTGAAGACACACTCATTCGCACCAGTGCTGACTTCCGGGTACAATAGGTGGATCAAGGTCGTTGAACCAACCCGATCGCAAATTCTGAAGACATTTCCAGCATGAACTCGCCCCGTCATCCCGCCGGCCAGTTTCCGTCGATCCGCATGAGACGCAATCGCCGCACCGCTTGGTCGCGAAGGCTGGTGCGTGAAAACACGCTGACGGTTGACGATTTGATTCTGCCCGTCTTTGTCACAGAAGGCAGCAACGTCACAGAAGCCGTGCCATCGATGCCGGGCGTGAATCGGTACAGCGTCGACAAAATCGGGGCCGTTGTCGCTCAAGCCGCAGCCGCCGGAATTCCCGCCTTCGCCATCTTTCCAGCGACGCCGCCAGCAGCCAAAACGGAAGATGGTGAAGAAGCCCTGAATTCCGACAACCTGATGTGCCGGGCGATCCGTGCCATTAAACAGACGACTCCAGATGTGGGCGTCATTGCAGACGTGGCACTCGATCCGTATACAACTCACGGCCAAGACGGACTGCTGCGAAACGGCGAAGTTGTCAACGACGAAAGCCTGAAAATGTTAGCCCAGCAAGCCGTGGTGCAGGCCACCGCCGGCTGCGATATCATCGCCCCGTCAGACATGATGGACGGTCGCATTGGTGTGATCCGAACCGCACTGGATACCGCCGGATTTCAGCACGTGCAAATCATGTCCTACGCCGCCAAATATGCCTCAGCGTTTTATGGACCGTTTCGAGATGCCGTCGGATCAAAGGGCAGTCTTGGCCAAGGCGATAAACGCACGTACCAGATGGACCCAGCGAATACGGACGAAGCGATGCGAG
>JBDNHJ010000029.1:0-26898 GCA_041688835.1 Fuerstiella sp. | reverse complement strand
ATCGTCAACAACTTCGACGTCCGAGCCTCGAACCGCGACGCAATTCGAGTCAACCTGACAGATTCCCCGCTGGATGGTCTGACCATCGAAAACAACGTGGTCGGTAACGAACCCGGTGCCGACGTGACATTCCGTGCTGAAGGCGATACTTTCGTGCAGCCGTTTGAGCTGACGAATAACGCGGTGGATGGTGAGTTACTGCAGCAATTTGTGCTCGACCTCACCCCGCTGGGCTTGGTGTTCGACACCGATGCCACGTTAGGCAGACCGTTTACAGCTCAGCTGAATGCCAATGGCACAGATACGGGCGTTCTGACTGGCGTAACGGAAGCGTTGTCAGCCAACAGCCAGATTCTGACGTTGACGTTCACGGATTTTAATCCTGGCGAAACATTGTTGTTCGTGATCGACGTGGACATTGCTCCGCTGATTCCGGGCGGAACGCCGCAGGACTTCTCCGCGTTCGGTCGTGATCTGATTGGTGCAGAAGTCGACTTTGCCTTCGGCGCTGGTGCAAACAGCGGCCCCAAGACGGTGACAGGCACGATGGTCGGTGATGCGAATGTTTTCAACGCATCGCAATTTGTCCGCGGTGCCACCGCGGACAGCAATAATGCTCATGGGATCAACCTGGTTCTACACAATTCCCCTGTCACAAATGCCAGCATCAGCCGCAATCAGGTGACGGGAGTGGCGGGACACGGGGTTCAGATCAGCACACAAAGCCAAAGCGATGTGTCGGCGGTCTTCGAAAACAACACGATTGTGTCCAGCGGCTTGGATGGAATTCACTTTGACTTGGTGGACAGTAACTTTACGGGCGCCATCATCGATAATTCGATCAGCAACAACGGTGCGAATGGCGTCGCGTTTCTGCCCAAGGTTTCGCGATTCAAACTGGTGGAAGGCTTGGTCGATGGCAATCCTGTCATCGTGACTTCAACCAACCATCAGCTGCAAACCGGCGACGAAATCGTGCTGCAAGGTGTTGTCAACGATAACCCGAACGTGAATCACACCGCCAACGGTGTTCACACGGTGACTCGAATTGACAATAACCGCTTCAGCCTGAATGGCGTCAGCGGCACGGCCAGCAACGTCGTTTACGCCGGTGGAGGTTCGTGGTACGTCCCTGACTTCCAGCTGGACGGATCGGCGCGAGGCCTTGTGGAAATTGACGTTCAGTCGACGGAGCCTCAAGGACGAATCGGCAGCTTCCAAAACGTGGTGGCTGCTGATGTGCAGGTCACGTCACTAAAACACGGACTGACGACTGGAGACCGAATTCGCATCGACGGTGCGGCAGGAACGGGCATTGCCAGCACGCAGGAATTCAAAGTCACCGTCATTGATGTCGACACATTCGCATTGGATGGTCTGGCTGCTGTCGGGCAATACGACATCTCGGGAGGCTTAGCCACGTGGACAACGAACATCGTTGAAAATGCTGTCGACACGGCGACCACCACTGGCGAAGTTGTGATTACCTCACAGGGTCACGGCTTGTTGACGGGCGAGGAAGTTCGAATTGTCGGGATGACTGTGACAACCGCGACAGAGACGATTCCTTCGTCGGCAAATGGCCGGTTTGTAGTCACCAAACTGACCAACGATACATTTTTGCTGCAAGGATCGCAGGGCAACGGAACTTATACTCAGGGCACGGGCTACTGGGTTCCGTTTGCTGAACTGACAGCCAATGGCGACAAAATCTCCCAAATTGTTTCCGGCAACTCGATCACCGAAAACGGTGCGGCGGGCTTCTTTGTGGACCTGCAGACGGGAACACGGTTTGACGGCGACATTGTTGAGAACACAATTTCCGCCAATGATCGCAAGGGTGTGCATATTGTTTCGCGCAGTTTTGGTCTGGGAGCCAATTTGCCGCTGAATCCGAACGATCCGTTTGCCGTGCCTGACGTGCGAGACATTAGCTTTAATGTCAACATCGGTACGTCCACAACAGACGGCAATGATATCAGCACCAACACAGAAGCTGGTATTGTGATTGAAGCCCTTGACTTCGCCACGGGATCATTCGAAATCAACGGCAACAGAATCAATAGCAATGTCGCGGACGACAATTCGATTGACACACGTGATCACTATCAAGGAGACGGGATCGTCGTGCGCTTGGACAGTGACCGATTGACGTCTGAATCTGTGGCGTTCTTGTCTGAATCAATCATCGCAAACAATCAGATCGGTGTGGACTCACGCGGAAACCAAGGCAACGGGCTGTCGTTCTCGCAGACCGACCGCACCAGAATTCAGGATCTGGAAATCAACAATAACTCGTTCCTGAACAGCGGACTGGACGGCTTCCATTTCGTCCGCACCGAAGACGGCGATCTCAACGCAGTGATTTTCGATGGTAATGACGCCACCAACAACATGGGCGACGGCTTCGACATCTTTGCTCAGAATACCGTGAAGGACGTACTGGACTTCCGAATTCGGAACAGCAATATCGACAACAATGGTGAGTACGGAATTCGCATTGATGTCCAGGCGGATGCTCGCGTGGCGTTTGATCTGGCTGGCGTCCGGATCCGCGAAAACGGAGTGATGGGTGGTGGGTTCAACCCCAACGACGGTGCGGGAGCACTGGGGCAATCGGGTGGTATCGGCATCCATGGTTTCCAGCAGGTTGCTGTTGACTTTAGAGCCAACGACGTGCGGATTCTGGACAATATCGGCGACGGTTTCAGCGTGGACTCAGAAGTTTTCTTTGATGCCTTGCAGGTCGCCGCCAGCTTTGCGGACAGTGAACTGAACGGAAACACACTGACGGGGTTCCGCAGCGTGGGGGCCGCGTTTGCGTCATACGAATGGACTCGCACGGACTTCATTGGCAACGGAACAGACGGTGCCCGAATTGTTTCGAACATTGACACCAACGACTTTTTCAATCGTCGAGTCGGCGGTCAGGACATTGATGTCATTGGTTTGGGAAATAACTTCCAGCTGAACGGCCAAAGCGGTGTGGTCTTGGGGATGGGCGTGTCTGCGGTCTTCGGCAACGGCGACCCCACCGAAAACTTTGCCAACGAGTTCGGCGGCACGCTGGACAAGGCTTTTGGAACTCGACCTGCTGGCAGCTCAGGTGGTAACGGAGAAGACGGCCTGAAGATTGTCCAAGAAGCAGGCCCATATTTGCGAAACGAAGGTCGCCGCCGAATTATCGAGACGGACGGTAACTTCTTCACCAACAACGTAGGCGATGGAGTCGACATCGGGCACCATGTGGCGACCGAAGGCGGCAATGTTCTGCACGGTGAGGAAGTCGTCAGTGACGTCGACGTGATTCTAACGCGTGCAGACCTCAGCGATAACGGTGGGGACGGTGTCGAGTATTTGGCGGATAGTGTTTTCCGAGTGGCTCCAGTCAGCGGTGGCGGGCAGGACAATATCGCGAATCGTAATGTCTCGTCACTGTCCGTATCGAAGTCTTTCATCAAGGACAACGGCGGGCGAGGAGTCGACATCCTGAACAGAGTCACCGAAACCTCACGAATCACGCTGTTCGACAACGAGATCATCGGCAATACGCTGGTCGGCATCTATGTCGTGAACACGACGACGCACGATCAGTTGCAAGGCTCGCCGAACGATCCGCTGGAAACTGATTTTGGTGACGAATTTACTTTCCGAGATCCGAATATCGAATTGCGAGTTCAAGACAACCTGATCGAATCCAACGGCACGGCAGCTCTGACAACCACGGTTCCGATTAACGATAACGTGACGACTGGCAACGACGCCGCCAACGCTGTTGAGAATGCCAACTTTTCGCCGATCACGAACCAAATTCAAGGGACCAGCGGCGGCTTGGTCATCCGAGTGGGAACCACGGATACTTTTAGCGGAAACTTCGGCGCACTCACAGCCAACCCGGACACGGAACTCAGCTTGTCGGGTATCGACGCGGAAGTCTGGAAGAACAGCTTTGACGGTAACTTCGGCGCGGACGTTTATTTTGACAACTTTGTGTCTGCCGTGCCTGACCAAGCCAACGACCTGTTCGACGACCGATCCACGCCCAACTTTCGCTGGAATCGTGGAACCCGAGATCCATTGGCGCGGCTGGACCTCTCGTTTCGTGAAAACGAAGGGAATTCCTTAGATGTCATCAACGGATTCGCGTTTCTGGACAACGATGAATCTTTGTTCAAATCGCGTGGACCAGCCCCACTCCGAGAGGAACCAGGTCCATTCCCCGATAGTTGGCGGATTCGTAAACGAAACGCCACACGGACATTGGGATACTTCAACGACGTCGGTGATAATCCCGGCAACGCCGGTTTATGGGGCTTTAGCGGAGCAGACGCGGTCAGTCCCGCTCCCGGTGGTTTCTGGTCTTACGACGGTTGGGGAACTCCAACTTGGCGAGTGGAATCGGACTTTGACATTAACAACTTCGATGCCACCAGCCCAATTTTTGGCCTCAGTAGTTTCTTTAACACAGTCAATCTTGGCGCAAGATTGGCGGAAGAGGATTATCAATGGGATACGGGAGTCAACGTACCAGGCTTCGTGGGTGCCACACCATTCTCTTTGCAACGTGGTGACATCTTCAACGTGCAATTGAACGAAGCTCCAATCGCTCCCGACCAGCTGGAAGAAAACGATAATTTCTTGGGTGCGACTCAGCTGCTGACTGACCCAATCACGGGTGAACCCGCACCGCTGTCAGGCTTGTTTTCGGTCAACAGTCTGACTACGGATGGCAATCTGAACATCGAACGCAAGGGAGATCGTGACTATTACAGCTTTGTCGCGGCTGGCTCCGGAACACTGGAGGTCAGCCTATCTCAGACGGATGCTCAGGGTGACTTCCTGAGCTTTCTGATCTACGAAGTTGATCCGAATAGACGCTCCAGCGAAGTGGCCATGGTGCAAGCCGCCAACGGTGTTCCGCTAAGAACAAATGTCGCCCCGTCCGGAACAGGATTGATCCCGGTCAGTGTGGTGGCCGGCAGAACGTACATCGTCGAAGTTCTGAGCAACGAAAACTCGAACACGGCCATCGCGACTGCGGGCAAGAATTTCGTCTACGGGACTGTCCGCAGCTATTCTCTGAGCATCAACGCTCCGGCTGGACCAGCCCCTGTGTTGGCAGCGGCACCTGTTGTTAATACACCACTGGTCGTGACGGCCAGCGTCCCAGGAGTCCTCGCAGCGGCATCGATCAGCGGACAAAATCCTTCGCTGGATAGCATTACTACGATTTCACCGAACCCAATCAGCACAGCGGTCAACACAATTACTATACATTTCGATGAAGACGTGACTGGTGTCGATCGTTCAGACTTTAGACTCACCCGCAACACTCTGCCCTTGGACACGTCGGCTATTCTGGTGAACCAGATCGACGCTCAAACCTATGCCATCACCAATCTTGCAGAACTGACCAACGAAGCTGGCAGCTATGCTTTCAGACTGGTTGTCGCAGGTTCCAATATCGTCGACACAGATTTTGCACCACTGTTGGTCAGCGGGCTGGAAACGACGTCTTGGGTCTTGGACAACACGATCAATTTCTTTGGTGACAGTACGGACAACATCCCCGGCGACGGCGATATTCGAGACGTCAACGGCAACCGTTCTTTGCGAGCCGCCATCAACGAAGCCAATGAAAACCCCGGCAACGACATTATCGAATTGGCGGCTGGCACCTACACGCTGAGCCTAAACGAACGTTTCGAAGATGAAGGCCTGAGCGGTGACTTGGATATTCGCGAAACGCTGACCATCCGCGGCAAGGGCAGCCGAGCTTCGGATACGGTCATTGATGCCAATCAAGTCGACCGCGTGTTTCACGTGTTCCCCGGCGTCGAACTGATTCTCGAAAACCTAACCATTCGGGGTGGCGAAGCTTTCGATGGGGCGGGTCTATTCATCGAAGGTTCCTCAACAACATCTGGCGTTGTTGGCACATCTGCTGGTGTGGTTCGCATGACTGATGTCAACGTGATTGACAACGAGGCCTACAACCAAGGCGGTGGGATTTATAACCTCGGTACTGTGGATGCCGTTCGTTCTTCGATTTCACGCAACATCGCTGGGTCACGCGGGGGCGGTCTCTTTAACCATGGCGTGGTCGACCTGTTGAATGTCACCGTGTCGTCCAACTTCGCTGTGTCTCGCGGGGGCGGAATTTATAACGAAGTTCAGTCATCAGCAATTAACGCAGCCATTCGCCCAGTGGCCACAATTGCTCAATTGAATGCCGTGAACTCAACAATCGCGTTCAACCGAGCCGAGTCTGCCGGCGGCGGCCTGTACCACGAAGGTGCTTCACGGTCTGTGATTGGCAATACGATCATCGATCAGAACACAGCCAATGCGTCGCCGAACCTAGCGGGCGTGGTCACATCACAGGGCAACAACTTCGTGGGAGACCTCGGGGTTGGCGCAGTGAAAGCCACGTTCGGCCTCGTCCAGAGTGACATTATTCCGAACGCGGCTTTGAGTATTACAACGGCTGGGCTGCTGCCACTGACTGGTGGGGCCAGCAACAACAATGGCACTTGGGTTCATAAGCTGTCACCAACAGCGCATGTGATCGACAAGGGCAGTAACGCTGTGTTCGCAGCCGCAGCAGGTGTCCCGTCAACTCATGTTTCACTGGTCGGGCAACAGGACCAGACAAAGTCCCAACGACTGGTGCGGGTCAACGACAATCCGCTGGGTGACTTCTTGGTCGACATCGGAGCATCGGAATTCTTCTTAAGCCAACCGATCGCACTGTTCACAGCCACACCAAATCCTGCCGGTGCCGGAGAAATCGTGAATTTCGATGGCTCTCGGTCAACACACTCGCTGGTTCCCGGCAGCACCAAGATCGTGTCATACGCTTGGGACTTTTCCTACGACGGAACGACGTTTGTGGCCGATGTGGCCGACCCAGCAATGGACACCACGCAATTCATCTATGCCGTTGAAGGCAGTTACGATGTCGCACTTCGCGTGACCGACGACGACGGCATTAGCGACATTTTCATTGTCACCGTCATCGTTTCTGCACCGATGGCACCTGTCATCCAGACTCCGTTTGCTGGTGGAACTAGTGATTCAACACCTGTCATCAGCTGGACAGGGGGCTCTGGCCAATTCGAATTGATCGTGACCAGCCTCAGCACCGGGGCGGCCGTCATCAGTGAACCGGCACTCACGACGACATCCTATACACCGTCCGCACGACTGGTCCCCGGACTGTACCGAGCCATCGTGACCGCCAGAAACCAAAGCGGTTCTGAAAGCAGTCAGCCGTATGACTTTGAAGTCATCCGAATCGCAGTCAACGACCCCGCACAAGGTTCGCTGGTCTTCGACACGACTCCGGAATTTATTTTCACGGCCATCCCGGACGCAGCCACCTACCAAATTTGGGTGTCTGAACTGGACCCGATCGACCAGTCGAACCTCGGCGTTCCAATCAACGCTTCTGGAATCGACGCTGCAGCGGCGCGGATTCCTGGAACTCAGCAAGCCACTTTCGAAGCAGCGAATGCGTTGCCGGAAGGTTTCTATCGTGTTTGGGTGCGAGCGTTCGATGCGGATGGCAATTCTGGCGATTGGAGTACCGGAAATGCGTTCACCGTGACCAAGCCGGTAGTCACTGGACCGGCGTTCCAAACCATGTCCACGATCGACAGTACACCGACGATCACGTGGTCGGATATCGACGCCAATCAGTATCAGGTCTGGCTCACGCAATTGAACGGAACGACAGCCAACGGCACGATCCTGACAGCTCCTCAGCTGGTTCTGAACACGGTCGTCGCGGGAACATCGTTGACTCCGGCAGCCATCGGCAACGGAGACTTCCGTGTCTGGGTGCGAGCGGTCGGAGATGACGGCGAAGCAGGACTGTGGAGCGAGCCTTACACCTTCACACGGGACTTAACGACGGGACCGCCGTTGATCTCGCCGATCGGTGGCGTGAATCAAACAGACCGCACGCCAACATTCGTCTGGGAAGCCCAAGAAGGTGCCACGCACTATGAAATCTGGGTCAACAGCAGCAACGGCGTCAGTCGTATCATCCACAATACGAACGTGCCGCATGTTCAGGGTGCAGCGACAATCAGTTACACTGATCCAGCCGTGACTCTGTTTAGTGCCACATACCGCTGGTGGGTGCGAGCGTTCAATGAAGACAGTGCAGCCACAGACTGGAGTACCTCGCAAACGTTCTTTGTCCCGGTCCCTGTCATCGCTGGGCCGACCGGAACTGTTTCTAGCACGAATCTGCCAGTGTTCTCATGGACCGGTGTTCCGGAATATGTGAGCTACGAACTCTGGGTCAACAACGTAACGACGGGCCAGTCTCGCGTGATCTTCGAACAGGGAATCGTCGGCACATCGTTTACCCCAACGCTGCCACTGCAAAACGGGACGTTCCAATTCTGGGTGCGTGGCACGGACATCAACGGCAATGTGTCACAATACAGTACACCCGTGACGTTCACCGTGAATTCCACCGTCGGCACAGCACCCACCTTGGTTTCGCCATCCAACTTTGCGGCTGGCAACCAACCAGAATTCGAATGGGCGCCTTCTCCGTTTACCAACAACGTGACGAACTACGAAATTTTGGTGAAGAGACTGTTGGGAACAAGTCAGCCCACGATTCTGAACCAAGTGCTGAATGCCGCAATCGCCCCACCGGTGCCCCCCGCTCAGGTCCCTCCTCAGACGCCGGTCATCGACCCCGTCACAGGAAATCTGTTGTACACACCATCGACGATCCTGCAATCAGGAGCCTACCGGTGGTGGATTCGCGGATTGAACGCAGATGGGACTCCAGGACCGTGGTCTCAGCCGTTGGACTTTTTCGCAGCCGTGGATCGTCCACAGGACGATGACAACGATTTTGTTGCGGAAGCACCAACGATGCTGGCATCACTCGACGTCGCTAATCAGTGGTCGGATGACTTGGTGAGTATCACCGTTCATCCCGCAGCCGTTGTGGCGTTAATGACGGAGCCTGCGACCGAACCGGTGATGTCTGACGAAACAGTACCAGCCACTGGCGAAGTCGATCGCGTGATGGAAGAATTGGCAACTGCAGACTGGTGGCGTCTGGATACGAAATCCGAACCAGCGGAAGGGTCTGTTCCAACGACCGCCGCAATTCTTGATGTCGAACTGGCACAACAGCCAGAATCCAGCCGCGAACGTGCTTCCGCATCCGTCCTCGGACTGGCCGTGGCGGCCACTGTCGGGCGTCGCCGCCGAACCTTACAACGCGATGAAGACTAACCTTCGACAGTCTTGATCGGCATCTGCTTCCGCTCGTGTTCGCCCTGACCAGTCTCAACTGGTCAGGGCTTTTTCGTTCCCAGCGCTCCGCAGCTGAACGCGATCGCGCGGCGTGATATACTGCCGCGATGTTACAGATCGGACACCTAAAACTCGAACTCCCCGTGGTGCAGGCGGCTCTCAGCGGCTACAGCGACTGGCCGATGCGCGCCGTAGCGAAATCATTGGGCGCGCCGTACACGATCTGCGAAGTGATGGTCGATTCGTTCGTCAATTCGCTCAAAGACCGCGCCAGAACTCGGCACTTTCTGTTGGTCACCGACAACGACCACCCCGCTGGAGCGCAGTTAATGGGCGCTGATCCGGACGAATTTCCAGCGGCCGCCACCAGACTGGTGGACGCGGGATTCGATGTGATCGATATCAACTTTGGCTGCCCGGTCAAGAAGGTGCTCGGGCGGTGTCGGGGCGGTTTTCATCTGGGGCAACCCGACATCGCGCTCGATATCGTGCGGAAGGTCAGAGACACGGTTCCGCATCACGTTCCCGTCACAATCAAGATGCGACGAGGCATTGATGATTCGGCTCAAAGCCGAGACGACTTCTTTCGAATCCTGCACGGTGCCTTCGACGCGGGCATTGCCGCCGTCACCGTTCATGGTCGAACCGTTGAACAACGCTATGTGGGACCGGCGAATTGGGAATTTTTGAAGGACGTCTGCCGGCAGTTTCCCGACCAAACAATCCTCGGCAGCGGCGATTTGTACACCGCCGAAGACTGCGTGCGGATGATCCAATCCACGGGCGTCAGTGGTGTCACGGCTGCACGCGGATCGATCGGCAATCCGTGGATCTTTTACCAAGCCGCCGAACTGCTGGCAGGCCGACCGCTGCCGCCACCACCATCTGTTCAAGAACAACGGGCCATCATTTCGAAGCATTTTGACCTGGCGTGCCACGTGTATTCTGAACAACGTGCGGTCAAACAGTTGCGGAAGTTTGGCATGAGATACGCGGACTGGCATCCAGCAGGAGACAGAGTGCGTGCCGCGTTCATCAGCGTGACGCGAATCGACCAGTGGCGCAATGTCCTGCAGGAATGGTACGCGACCGATGCACCGGGAATGTACCCCAGCAGCCCTGGACTCCCAAAACCACCACACCGCATGACAACAGTTCCGGATTCCCCGTGATTGACCTACAAAACCGAGGAAAACAGGGAAAGCCCGGTTGCCAGTTTTGTCACAATTGAGCGGTGCCCGACCGACGTGCGAAACCGGTCTGGACACAATTCCGTTTCTCAGAAGAATACAGCCCACAGGCAGTGATTGCCGAAATAACATCCGCATACTTTCCCCCACACTTCCTCTCCGGACAACCCAGCACGGATGTCAGACCGCGAAAGCCCATCCAGCCTCACCGACATGGTTTGCGAAGGCGACAGCCTGCCCGCGACCGATGATTCGAATTGGGGCGACGACTTAGCAACACCCCCCGGCGTGCCGGCCTTCGAACCAGCGTTTGGACTCCGGAATGCTCACGTCCAAACTCTGTACGGAGCCTTGCGACCGGGTGCTCCTAAAATCGTTGGCACCCTGCAACGAAAGTTGCGTTTTGCAGATGGCGATTTCGCCGTGCTGCACGACGACAAACCCGCCGACTGGGTGCGTGGCGATCACGTTGTCCTGTTGATGCATGGACTGTCTGGCTGCCATCAAAGCGGCTATATGTCTCGCATCACAGAAAAACTGATGGCTCGGAACGTCCGCGTGTTCCGCATGGATCATCGCGGTTGCGGGGCAGGGCGGATGTTGGCGAAGCGTCCTTATCATGCCGGCAGAATTCGAGACGTCGAAGCCGCCATTCGGATGCTCGAACGGCTGTGCCCTTCATCGCCGATCTCCGTGGCTGGCTTTTCTTTAAGCGGCAACCTGTTGCTGCGATTTCTGGGAGACGATCCCAACAGCCTGCCGATGAGCCTCTATCGCGCAGTAGCCGTGTCTCCGCCAATCGACCTGCAACACTGCTGCGAAGTTCTGCGCGAAACTCGCATGGGCCAGCGTTACGACTGGTACTTCGCTCGGCAACTGGTTTCACACATTTCCAACACGCCGCAGTGGCACGACGACCTGCCACTGGCCAGCGTACAACGACCTCCGCGCCGGCTGATCGAATTCGACGAACTGTATACCGCTCCCGCAGCAGGCTACGATTCCGCCACGGATTATTATGCTGCGGCTTCAGCGAAGTACCATATCAGCAAGATTCGCGTCCATACGTCGATCCTGATTGCCGAAGATGACCCACTGGTCTCGTCCGATCCATGGAAGCATCTCACCCCGCCTTCCAACATTACGATGTGCGTCACCAAACACGGCGGACACTTGGGATTCATCGGCAAAAAAGGTATCGATGACGACAATCGCTGGATGGACTGGCGAGTCGTCGATTGGCTCCTGAACTAGATCCGGTCACGATGCTCCATGTGGCGGTGCTGTTTGAATTTCCGACACTCAACGGCGGCGAACGTTCGATGCTGGCCGCGCTCAGCGAACTCGCGCAGCGGCCTGAATTTCAATTCTCGGCGATCGCACCTGCCGAAGGCGAACTGGCGCAAGAAATCAAGCGCCTGAACATTCCTCTGCATCCGCTCACGATCCGACACAACAACACAAAGCTTCCGACCGCTCAGCTACATCGTCAGCTGCATCATATCGTGACCAAAATCGGCCCGGATGTGCTGCACAGCAACAGCTTGTCGATGTCGCGATTGAGCGGCCAAGTGAGTTTTTCGAATCCAACAGACCTGATCAAAACCGGTCACCTGCGGGACATCATCAAACTCAACGCGACGGTCATTTCAGACCTGAACGCCAACGATTCTTTGGTCGCCGTATCGGCTGCGACTCGTGATTTTCACGTCGGTCAGGGATTACAGCCCGATCGCTGTCATGTGATTTACAACGGTGTCGACACCAAAATTTTTCACCCGCGCGACACCGCTGCCATGCGTGCGGAAGTTCTGCCGAACATTCCGCCGGACGCAGTTGTGCTGTTGAATGTGGGTCAAATCTGTTTGCGAAAAGGGCAGCTCAAACTGGCAGAAGCCGTTTGCCAGCAGCTCGGCGATCGAAGCGACGTCCACCTCGTGATTGTCGGAGAACGACATTCGACCAAGGCTGAGAGTATTGCGTTTGAATCAGCCATCCACGAAGCATTCGCCCAAATTGACAAGACGTCGCACCTGCACATGCTGGGCTATCGAAACGACGTCCACCGACTGATGAACGCAGCCGACGTTCTGGTTCACGCGGCACGACAAGAACCCTTCGGCCGCACGTTACTGGAGGCGGCTGCCAGCGGTTTGCCGATCGTCGCCACGGATGTCGGCGGCACTTCCGAACTATTGCGACACAATCAGGACGCAGTTCTGATCCCGCCCGATTCCAACGCGCTGGTCATCACCGCGTTGGAACTGTTCGACCATCCGACTCGCAGACAGCAACTGGCCGACTCTGCGCTGCAACGAATCCGGGATCACTTTCGGGCGCAGACCGCAGCGGACCGCCTGAGTGAATTCTGGGCCACGGTCCTGCGACAACCGCTGCCGTAGTCGCTTTAGGCTCCGAATTTCACCGCGAGACCGATATACATCGCAGCGATCGCAATTAGAATCGCGATGCCGCACGGCACGGCGAACTTCCATGGAGTGATGTCAACCTCTTCGCTGTATGGTTGTTCCCAGGCAACTTCCAGCGGCTTGACCGCCGTGACCACCAACATCACGATCACCAGCAGCGCGAAGTTCATGCCCGCGACATGCAGCCAGTGCAGCTTGTAACCTAGCACCGTGTTGTCGAGATGAAAACCGAAGTAACCGTAGAACAAAACTCCCACGCCAACCGCCACCCACGCCGCCAGCGATGGCGTTCTTTTGCTAAACATGCCCACAACCACAACAGCCAGCAACGGTATGTTGTAGAACGCCGCCAACCGCTTCATCAGGTCGAACAGCCCGCCGGACGCATATTGGATATACGGAGCCACACAAATCGCCCCCAGCGCGATCACCGTCCCCAAGATTTTTCCCGTCCGAACCATCTGATCGTCCGTCGCTTCTTTGCGGAACACAGCCTTATAAATATCAACACTAAACAACGTCGCTGCGCTGTTGAGTCCTGAATTGAACGAACTCAGAATCGCACCGAAAATCACGGCGGCAAAAAATCCCAGCAGCCACTTGGGCACAATCGACGTCGCCAACTTTCCGTAGCTCTTGTCAGCAAGTGTCATCGGCAGCTGAGTTTCGGGGTCACCACCGGGCAGCAGCACGGGAGCTCCGGCGGCATCAAGGCTGACGATCGTATTCTCATCCACCACCTGCTCAACACGATACGTTACAGCGGCAGCACCATCTCCCACGCTAATCGTTTCGCCTTGTTTCGACGCCAGATCTGCAAAACTGGATGGCCCCAGACCTCCGACAGTTCCATCGTCGTTTTGCTCGAAAACCGTCTGCGTCCCATCGGCGGCCTGCAGCAGCAACGCGGGCTTCGTCGGCAGTTGATGAATGATGTATTCCTGCCCGTTGTCCTGATGTACACAAAACAAATGGAACGCAATAATCCCCGGCAGTACGACGTAAATCGGAGCCAACAGTTTCATCAACGCGGCAAACAGAACGCCTTTTTGGCCTTCTGCCAGCGACTTCGCACCAAACGTGCGTTGCACGATGGCCTGATTCGTACACCAGTAATACGTGGTGATGCACAACATTCCGGTGAACAAAGTGGAAAACGGAACGTTGGCTTCCTCGTCATTCACAACAGGATTCAAACGCTCCGGATAGTGAGTCGTCAGATACGTCAGCCCTTCGAAAAATCCGCCGCCACCAAAGCGGTCGCCCAGAGCGATAATGCCGAACAGGGGAATGAACAACCCACCGATCAGCAACCCGATTCCGTTCAGAGTATCCGACACAGCGACGGCTTTGAGTCCTCCAAAAATGGCGTAGATACTGCCGATCACGCCCAACGAAATCACGGTCGCCCACAGCGCCAACTGCTGGTCTCCACCAAACAGCTGATCAATGGAGAAAACCTCCTGCATAAACAGGGCCCCGGAATACAGCACAAACGGCAGCAAGTTGGTCAGCAGTGACAGCAACAACAACACGGACACCAAGGTTCCGACACTGCGGTCGTAGCGACGCGTCAGAAATTCGGACACCGTCGCGACTCCGCCGCGCAGATATCGTGGCAGAAACACCAGCGCCATCAGCACAATGGCGATCGCGGACCAGACTTCCCATGCCATCAACTGCATGCCGTGCTGAAATCCACCGCCGTTCATGCCCACCAGCTGCTCGGTCGACAGATTCGTCAACAGCAACTATCCGGCAATCACCACCCAGCCCAAACTGCGGCCGGCCAGAAAATAGCCCGTGGAAGAGGAATGGTCGTCGTTCCGCGTCTTCGCCCACGAATAATAGGCGACGAATGCGGTAAAGAACAAAAACGTTAGGAAGGCCATGGAACGGATTCTTTTTCAAGCTCAATGAATGCCAAATACGCAGATTAACAAGTCCAGAATGCGCCCACGAGTTGCGGGACGCCTGTCGGATAATTTTAGCAATACTAATTAACTACCGAACAGGCAAGCTTGAACGAAAAGGACGCTGAACGATTGTCGACCATGCCGTGTCTGGAGCAATTCCCAATGATTTTCCTAACGGCCGCGAGTTTCTGTTCGTAGAATAGAGGGGCGAGATCGGTTCGCGAACCCGGCCCACACTATTTCACGTAACTTGTTTTACATCAACACGTTGTGTCTCGATCAGTTCCGGAGCTTTCCATGTCGCTGCCCACACTCAACCCTCCCATGACGAATCTGACCAACGCAATGTCCGAATCTGCAAATTCATCATGGGCAAACGGTGCCGAATTTGACGAATTCGATTACACACCCGTTTCTCCATGGGGACCAGTGGCTTTGGTCTTGGGAATCGCCAGCCTAACGGGGCTGACAAACAGTGTCTTCGGTTTGTGTATTGCTTTTGTGGGTGTCGTCTTGGGCATTGCGGCACTGTTAAAAATTCGGGCCAATGCTCCCGCTGTCAAAGGCATGGGCTTTGCCGCCGTCGGATTGACGTTGTCGGTGCTGTGCCTGAGTCTTGGATCTGTGAAATTGGTACACGCTTACGAAAATGAATGCCCCGAAGGTTATCTGCGCGTCAACTTTCCAAACGAAATTTCGAAGCATGAATTCGCTTACTACGGTGGAAAGCGTCGACTGGCCCCAGCGGTCGCACCCCTGATTGGTCAGAAAGTATTTCTGAAAGGCTTTATGTGGCAAACTCAACGCGACACGGGGCTGTCGGAATTTGTCTTTCTGAAGGACAATGGAGAGTGCTGCTTTGGCGGCGAACCAAAACCGTTTGATATGATGGTTGTCAACATGATTGACGAACAGACGACCGATGCTTACGGCGGGATGATTGCCGTTTCTGGTGTACTGAACGCCAACGTCAATGCGAAGGAAGGTGAACCGGTTTACACGGTCGACGCGACTATTGTCGAAGAAGCTCAAACATCATTCTGATCTGCGGAATCCGGCTTGGCGAACACAAATAGGCTCGCCCGTGATTCTGATGTCTCACATAGAATCAAATCATCGGAGAAACGCTGCCATGGAATTCGGCCAACGACAACTCACCTGTGCAATGGGACTCTTCGCCACGATTTTCGCGTTGGGATGTGCAGAATCCAGCGCGTACATTGAGTACTCCCAACTTCCCCAATCAGCGACAGAATCCTCGCCCGACGTCAAATCGGCCAGCGACACGCCTGCCAGCCAAGACAACAATGGCGCGTTGGCCGACACGGCTGCAGCTTCCAGTGACGATGAAGTCGCCAAACCGGATGCTGTTGGTCAGCAGGACGACGCGACAGAACCGGCGCTTTCGGCGGTTACAGACGACCCGATGCTAAAACCAGTCACAGCGGTGTACGCGGACACTGCTCCGGGCAAGGTCAGTCAGGTTGTCAACGAAATCACCACGGATTCCAAAGACGCCACGGAACCCACAGAGCTCGACGTGCCTCGGAAAATCGAACTTTTGGTCCCACAAAATTCGTTCGCGGCCATTAAGGACACCGATGCCGTTCGCGTCAGCTACGATGACATCGATCTAATCAAGATCCTGAACATGGATCCCGTGCCGGTGAATGCCGTGGATTATTTTCCGGACTGGCTGCAACAGCTGGATGGTCAACGAATTCGCATCAAAGGCTACATGTATCCGACGTTTAAGTCGGAAGGCCTGAAGGGTTTTGTGCTCACCCGAGACACAGGCGAATGCTGCTTTGGGCCGAATGCGTTTGTCTACTTTCTGATCAAGGTCAGGCTGGCCGAAGGCCAAAAAACCGACTACATCCACAACAAACCCTTCGATGTGGAAGGCGTTTTTCGAATTGATCCGGAAGCGGATGACAGCGGTCTGTTTCAACTGTACCGTATTGAAGATGCTAAGATGCTGTAAGCCAGTGCCCGATGCCACTCGATTTGTCGGTTCCGTGCGTTCTTAGTCCCGCCTTGAGGCGGAATTTGCACGGATTGTTACGCTTGTTTCCGCCTCAAGGCGGGACTACAAACTCTAACCGACTGTCATTGGGCCGGTGCCGATGCGAATCCATATCATACAACTGCCGCAGCCTGCCACTTCTCTTTGTCACTTCCTCTGCCGTTTCCCCACCTCTGCGAACATCGCCATGCGAACCACAATTCTGGCCGCACTTTTGTGTGCGATCACAAGCCCTGTTAGTGCTCATTTTTGTCCGTTCTGCGATGCTCCGTCGTTGACACTGGCTGAGCAAATCGAGCAGACCGAACATCTGCTGCTGGGCAAATGGACGGGCGGAGAAAAACCGACCAATGAATCGGCTGGAACGGTTCGCTTCAGTATTGTCGCCGTCAGCCGATCGAAAAACGAAGCCTTCAAAATTGGCGACGAAATTGAGCTACCGCAATATACAGAAGGTGACGCAGAAGCCTTCTATATTCTGATGGGCCCCAGCACCAAACTTATCGACTGGCACGTGCCTTCCGAAGCCACCATGCCAGCTTGGGAATATGTGTCCCACATCCCGATGCCCGTGGAAGGCGAACAGAACAAGATCGAACGCTTGGCCTACTTTCTGGACTTCCTGCAAGATCCACACATCACGGTTGCCAACGATGCTTTCGGAGAGTTCGCGTCGGCACCTTATGAGACCATCAAGCCGCTCACAGATCGGATGCCTCGCGAAAAATTGCGCAAGTGGGTCGTCGATCCTGAGACACCGGTCACGCGACTTGGGCTGTACGGATTGCTGCTGGGACTGTGTGGAAAAGAAGAAGACGCAGCCGTCATGCAGCACAAAATCCTGCACCCGGATGCCGACTTCAGACTCGGCATCGAAGGCGTCATGTCTGGCTATCTGATCATCACCGGAGAGGACGGGCTGAAAATTTTGGAACAAGCCAAGATGCTCGCCACCACATTCACCAATAAGGATGGGGAAGAGCAGAAGCTGCCATTCAGTGAAACTTATGCCGCCATGCAAACGCTCCGGTTTATGTGGTCTTACGAACCCGACCGGATTCCCAAAGAACGATTGAAGCAATCGATGCGATTGCTGTTGAACCGCCCAGAACTTGCCGACCTCGTGATCGCCGACCTGTCGCGCTGGAAAGCATGGGACGTGCAAGAACCGTTGATGGAAATGTATGACCAAGAGGAATTCGACATCCCCTCCATCAAGCGCGCGATTGTCCGCTACATGCACTACGCCAGCACCGATGTGCCGGAAGACACAGAAGAACTGCCCGCACACGCTGTCTCGGCACTCAAGCATATGGCTGAATTAGAAGCGAAAGACCCCAAAACAGTGCGTGACACCAAACGTTTTTTGATTGAATAATCACTGCAGACAAGGACTCGTTTGTGATCTGGCCCTTCAAACCCCATGCGCCTTTGCCACTGGCGTCAAAAGTGACTTGCGAACGTCGTTTTGTTGCCGTCGCGCGAATGCTGCAACAACGACCACTGGTGATACCAGCTCCGATCACACCGCAGGAATTTGATCCGATCATCGCTGGTTGTGATGACGATCAGCTGGCGGAACGCGTGTTCCAATTTATCGCTGGCCGAGTTCTCCCTCACACCAAAATCAACGTCGACTGGGCGGACGACGAAGCATTGACGGCTGAAGACAAGACGTTTTTGTATCGCATCGTGCAAGGTGGCGAGAATTCCGCGTCTGTTTGTTTTCATCGTTCGCTCATTGAATCGCCATACCGCTTGGCTGCTGTGGCCGCTACCGCTGCCGCGGAATTATTGTGGCGTTCAAAACCTGCGGCAACGGTCCCTAAAGGCGGACTTGAAGTGCTGCCCGTGTTTTTCGGCTTGGGACCGCTGATGGCCAACGCCGCACTGCATGAAGCCACGGAAACCGATCAGACTTCACTGTTGCACATGCACACTTGGTCGCGGAACGGAGAAGTCAGCTCGCTTGAGCACGGCTACACGATGGCGCTGGCCGATTTTTCTTTAAGCAGCGGCTACGAAGCCGTCGCCGGACAACTCCGTCCAGACGCGCAAGAAGGCCTGCAAAAAGGAATTCGCTTTCTCGCCAAAACATCGGACTGCAGTGTTCAGCGCGAGTTCCTGAGCACTGCTCCTGATGTTTCAACCAGCGAATGCATCGCGCAACTCCAAGCTCGCAGCTACAGCGTTCAGCTGTCAACGATCCTTGATCTCTTCAGCCAAGGCTCAATCAAAGAAGAATTGATTCCCACCGTGGCATCGCTCTTGAACCATAGAGAACTCGACATTCAGCAAATCGCCACGTTGACTTTGGGCCGCTGTGACACACTGTCCAGATCGCTGCACGATGAATTGTTGATTCAAGCGCAGAATGGTCCTGTGACATTGCGACGTGCGGCGATTTCTTCGCTCCGACCCGGATACGAAAACGACGACAGCGTGCAGGAACTCCTGACAGAAACCCTGTCACGTGGTGATGCCGCAACAGCAACCGCCTGCATCAGAACGTTCCTGAAATACGAGACTCACCCGCCAGACCTGTCGGACGCCGTGTTGGCTGCCTTAAAAAAGATGGTGCTCAAGTCAGGAACAGACGAACTGTCCGACGGATTGAAGCTGCTAAAAAAAGTTCACGATGACCCGTCGCAAGCGGTCCAGCAAACATTCGCGGACGACCCCTCCGCGCTGGCCATCTTCGACGAACTTCTACAAACCGAAACTCAACCTTAGCCATTGCGGCGAGTGATCAGTTCGTAAACTGGCCATTCGGTTTCGCATGAATTGCAATGGAACCCAACGATCGTTGCTGTTCCCGGAACAGGCATGCGATTTCGTGGACTGATCATCGCGTCGTGCAGCTCCAGGGGCTCGACATTCAACGCTTCACATTCCGGGCAAACGGCGTTCTCACGAATGATCCGAGCACGATCCACAGGAGCCGTAAAGCGACCGCTGATGATGGATGTTCGCTGGCGACGGATCGGGATAATGTCGCGCGGCTCGAAAGTCGTCTGCTCTTCGACCACTTCTTCTGGAGGATTGTACAGGCGAAGGTGTTGGTGGACTCGGTTCATGGTGATCTTCCTTGATCTGTGCGGCATGATTGCCTTTTTTCGTCGCAGCCGGTGAGCAATTCTTTTGCTCAAGTTCCCGATTTGAAAGCAGACAGCGACGTCTCCGAAGCGAACTGTACGCGGCAACTTCCGCCTGCTCAAGCGCGGAAAACCAAATTTCACACCCGGCAAAATGGGGCGTTTAACAACAACACCCAGCTCCGGCAAATTTCGCCGCAACGACGATCACAGCATCTGGTAGCGGGCAAACGTCGCACCGCAGCATATAGATCAAACAAGACTTCAACACTCAGCCCCAGCGGTCAAAATTTCGCAAAAATCACAGCGAACTCTTTGCACAGCGGGCCTGTCTGGCAGGTGGATCGCCCCAACAACCCAGGAAATGCGTTGGATTTTGGATAAGTTGGGTTCCGCAGGTGACTTTCCGTGATTGGACAGAAACAATTCCGCCCATGACTAACTGGAAACCAGATTCGTGGCAATCACGCCTTGCTCAGCAACAGCCCGTTTACGAAAACACAAACGAGATCAGCAGCGTGCTGCAAAGTCTCGCCACTCTGCCACCATTGGTCACAGCGTGGGAAGTCGACAAGCTGCAAAAGAAGCTGGCCGAAGCCGCTGCCGGAAACGCTTTCGTGCTGCAAGGCGGCGACTGTTCAGAAAGCCTCGATGACTGCAACGCCAGTACCATTCTGCGTAAGCTGAAAGTGCTGATTCAGATGAGCCTTGTGCTGATCTGCGGTTCGAAACAGCGCATCGTGCGGATTGGACGCATCGCCGGTCAATATGCGAAGCCACGTTCCGCGAATACGGAAACTCGAGAAGGCGTTGAACTGCCCAGTTATCGCGGCGACATCATCAACCGCAGCGGCTTTACCAAAGACGAGCGCGAACCGAATCCACAGCTGCTGTTGCGAGCCTACGAACGTTCCGCTTTGACGATCAACTACATCCGCGCACTCAGCGAAGGTGGTTTTGCAGATCTGCATCATCCCGAGAACTGGGATCTGGAATTCGTGCGCAACACACCCGGCTCACGCAAGTATCAGCAACTGCTGGAATCGCTGAGTGACTCCATTCGCTTTATGGAAGTGGTGTCGCCAGGGGAAACCGAACAGCTTAGCCGAGTCGACTTCTTCACGTCTCATGAAGGCTTGCACCTGTTGTTTGAACAAGCGCTGACGCGCACAGATCAGCGACAGCGAGGCTACTACAACCTCAGTACACATCTGCCCTGGATCGGCGACCGAACACGCGCGATTGATGGGGCTCATGTGGAATATTTCCGAGGCATCCGGAATCCGATTGGCATCAAAGTCGGCAACACGATCGCCAGTGACGAACTGATCGATCTGATCAAGGTGTTGAATCCGGAGAATACCCCCGGTCGACTGACGCTGATTCACCGATTTGGTTCGGAAAAAATCGCCGTCCGGCTGCCGATGCTGGCCGATGCGGTCCAGCGCTCGAACCTGAATGTGTTGTGGAGCTGCGACCCCATGCACGGGAACACTCATGCAACGCGCAATGGTTTCAAAACGCGGTCCTTCGATGATATTACGTCCGAAATCATCACCGCGTTTCGGATTCACAAAGACAGCGGCACTCGCTTAAGCGGAATACATCTGGAATTGACCGGAGAAGACGTCACTGAATGTGTCGGTGGCCCGGCCAACCTGACAGAATCCGACCTGCCGCGAGACTACCGCAGCCAAGTCGATCCACGGCTGAATTACGAACAGGCCATGGAAATTGCATTCCTGCTAGCGGAAGAAATGAAGTAGCTGGTCACGGGAACACCGTTCAGGACTTCGTAGCGGAATTCTTCCATTCAGCCATTACCGCTGCAAGATCGGTGATTGTCTGGGCTGCATCGGCCAGCAAAACGGGGTGATGCAGTGTCATCAGACAATCGTGCAACAGATCCGCCTGAGTCAGGTGTCCTGAAACACGAAATCGGCGTGGACTATGAATCCGATGCAAACCGGGAAACGCCGGGTCCAACGGAACACCTTGTTGCCGCAGCGCATCCGTAAACTCCCGACGATCAACGCCGTTCTCTCCATTCTGGTCCCACGGCCGAAAACGAAAGGCCAGCTTGTAGAACGCTGGCGTCGTATCTGCCGAACCCCACGGCGCTGGATTCAACGCAGCGACCAACCGTTGACTACCGGACAGATGTTCCAGCAGCAAGCGGACATTCGCCAGTCGAAACGCCGTCCGCTGCGGCAGCTGCTGAAGTTGAGGCACCAAAACGGCGGCCTGCATTTCAGACAGCGGATAGGCATCGTTACCGCGTTGAGTATACAAGCGAATTCTCTGAGCCAGCGTGGCGTTGTTCGTCAGAATCGCTCCACCACGGCCAGCGGTTAACAGTTTGCTGCCCCCAAAACTCAACACGCCCAGATCACCGATCGAACCCGCCGCTCGACCATTCAGAACTCCGCCGACCGCCTGACACGCGTCCTCCACCACAACAATTTGATGCGGCTTCGCGACCGTCAGCACGTCATCGATGGCCGCAAAACTACCATGCAAATGTGAACAAATGATTGCTCGCGTTTGAGGGGTGATCGCGGCCGCCAATTTCGACGGATCAAGCACTGGCACGCCGGGCAGCGTATCGACCAGCACCGGCGTGGCCCCCAGCGTCAGAACATTAACGAAGTTGGCTTTGTAGTCGTACGCCGCCAAGATAACTTCGTCATCGGGTTCCACACCAGCGGCTCGCAACGACAGTTCCACCGCACACGTGCCGCTGCTGCACAGCACAACGTGGTTGACGGAGTGAAATTCAGCCAGAGCGGCGATCAGCTTTTCGCAGTGCGGCCCATGATAACGCCCCCAACTGCCATCTTGCAACATCGCCGCAAACACGTCACGAATCGCATCGTCTGTGATCGGCCACGCTGGCAACGGCAGCACTGGATCGGCATCGGCATTCACGTCAGTCACACGGATTCGCCTTCCGAAGTCTCCGACAGCCCATCGGAATCCGTTTCATTCGGCTGCGGTGCGTCCGGCAGAGGTACATCGACCTGAATTTCTGCGCCTTCTAAACGGACCGGATAGCTGGCCGTCTTGATTCCGCTTTTTCGGTTGTCCAGCCACGTGCCGTCTTTCACGCTAAAGCACCAAGCGTGCCACGAACACATCACGGAACCGTCTTCTGCCACCGGACCATCGGACAATGACGCTCCCATATGGGGACAAAAATCGTTGATGGCGAAGTACTCTCCGTCATGCAAAAACACGCCCACCATCGTTCCGTTGACCGGAAAGCAGCGCCCCTGTCCTTCCGGAATATCACCAACCTTCGCTACTGTCTGAAACCCAGACATCACTTCTCCCCATGCGGTTTCCCGCAGCTCCACTCGAAAACGTTCGCCGAACACCAAGTCCTTCATCCCAAACAAAGCGTCATTGTTGTCGCCAAGGCAGTCTCGGTCAAATCGTTTGCCACCCGGACGGAAGTTCGGTGACTTTTGACGCCGACTTCGAAAAAGGCTGAGCGGCTGGCGTCGCCACGCTACAATACAACAGGGAAAATTCCCGCGACAACCGTTCACCCTTGTAAGAAACACGGCCGGATAGACCACTCGGCGGTGCAGCCTCCACCGGAGCCTTCCACCCCACCCACGCCATCATCCGGCCGGATGCCCGGCCATGTTTGTTGATCAAGTTTCGATAATTTGCAAAGCCGGAGACGGCGGAAACGGATGCAGCAGTTTCCGCAAGGAGGCTCACGTGCCGCGCGGTGGCCCGGATGGAGGCGACGGTGGCGATGGCGGAAGCATCGTCATCCAAGCCGACGAAAACCTCGGATCGCTCGGCAACCTCGTCGGGCATCATCACTGGAACGCAGAACGCGGCCAGCACGGAAAAGGCAGTTTAAGAACCGGTCGCTGCGGCGAAAATACGGTCATCATGGTGCCGCCTGGAACTCTGGTCAAAGACAAAGAACACGGCCACGTCCTTAAGGACCTCAAAGAACACGGGGAATCCGTCGTCATCGCCAAGGGCGGTTGGGGGGGACGCGGAAATCGAAAATTTGCCACCGCCACAAATCGTGCTCCACGCGAATGCGAACTGGGGCGCGAAGGCGAAACACGCGAAGTCATTCTGGAACTCAAACTGATCGCTGACGTGGGCCTCGTCGGAATGCCGAACGCCGGCAAATCGACGTTACTCAGCCGCGTTTCACGAGCGACTCCAGAAATTGCCAACTACCCCTTCACGACAAAGTATCCGAACTTGGGCGTTGTGCGAGTCGACTATGACAACGAATACGTGCTGGCCGATATCCCCGGCCTCATCGAAGGAGCGGCCGAAGGCGCGGGATTGGGCCACGAATTTCTGAAACATATCGAACGCACACGCCTGATTGTGCATATGGTCGAACCCGCGCCGATGGACCTGTCTGATCCGTTAAGCAATTACGATCAGATTCGTGAAGAGCTGGCAAAATACAACCCACTGTTGGCCAGCCTGCCAGAAATTCTGTGCGTGACCAAAGCCGAACTACCAGATGCGGAAACCTGTGCAGAATTGCTCCGCGAAACGTCTGGCAAGGACGTACATCTGTTCTCAGCCGTCACAGGGCAGGGCATTGCGAAGTTAAACCAAATGATCATCGCACGGTTAACCAATCTGGACGATGCTGAGACTCCGGCCAGCAACATTAGCTAAATACATGCCGCCACAATAACCACTGTCTGAAATCGTGGCGTGCCTGATCAGATCACTTCAAACACAAACTGAAGCGTCATGAAAATTCTGCTCGCAAATCCTCGCGGCTTCTGTGCCGGTGTGAACATGGCCATCGAATGCTTGGACGAAACCATTCGTCGAGTTGGCCCGAACGTGTTTGTGTACCACGAAATCGTGCATAACAAATATGTTGTCGATCGATTCACAAAACAAGGCGTCAAATTCGTGGATTCAATGGACGAAGTCCCAGAAGGTTCCATCCTCCTGTTCAGCGCCCATGGTGTGTCGCCAGAAATCCGGCGTGTCGCCAAACAGCGAAAACTGCAGACGGTCGACGCCACCTGTCCGCTGGTGACCAAAGTTCACTTGGAAGCGATTCGTTACGCCAACGCTGGTTTCCATATCATTCTGGTCGGACACGAAGGCCACGACGAAGTGATCGGCACGATGGGCGAAGCCCCAGAAAGTATCACACTGGTCGAAACGCCAGACGAAGTGGCCAAGCTGGAATTCACGGGCAACGAAAAGCTGGCCTATCTGACTCAGACAACACTCAGCGTGTCTGAAGCCTACGAAGTGATCGACGCATTGCGGCTGCGCTATCCGAAGATCGAATCCCCGAAAAAAGAAGACATCTGCTACGCCACCACTAATCGTCAGGACGCGGTCAAGATGTTGGTGGAAGCTGCTGATGTGCTGATTGTTCTCGGCAGCCAGAACAGCAGCAACAGTCGACGCTTGATGGAAATCGGAGCGGCCCAAGGCGTGCCGTCGTACCTGATCGATAGTGTTTCCGAAATTCACTCCGAATGGTTCGAACAGGATTCCACAGTTGTCATCACAGCGGGCGCGAGTGCTCCAGAAGTGGTCGTGGAAGAATGCATCGAATACCTGCGAACCAATTTCAAGGCCGAAGTGGTCGAAGAAACACTACGCGAAGAAAACGTACACTTCAGCTTGCCCAAAGAGCTGCAACAACTGGGCGTGTCGCACAAAGAAGCAAAGAAGTGGGTGTAACCCACGGCCAACGCAGACTAAAGCTTTGGTATGCCAAGTACTTGCGCCAAGTCGTCCAGGTTCCATCCGGCGACTCTTCGTCGCATTGGATGCTGTGTTTGTCGTTTTGTTGTTTGAGTAGGCTTAGTCCGAAGCGTTTGAGCCACGCGAGATTGTTGGCCGCGGTGCGCTGTCGCACTCGACATTCGTCTTCTCGAAACGTCATGTCTAGGCACCAGTGAAGTGAGTTTTCAATGGCCCAGTGACCGCGTATGAATCGAGCCAATTGCTTGACTCCCATCGCCAGCGAACTGATGTAGTACCGAACGTCCGTCGTCGATTTGTTACCGCTGGTACTTTGACGAATGGCAACACCGATCGTCTTGAGTCCCGCCCACTTGTCTCGGTTGACGAAATCCGCAGGAACAGGCATCTGATAGTAAGTGATTTCGTCAACGCGTCCGTAGCCTTTCAACGTCTCGGCGTGAGTGGAACGTTGATGTCCGCAAAGTCATTTTTTTTGTGAGTTGCAAAGTACTCGGTGACGGCATCATACAGGTTGCCTTGATTTCCTTTGAGCGCCAAAACGTAGTCGCCATGGCCTTGAATAATCTTCGGGTACACTCACGCTGGCGATCCACGATTGAAAACACCGTTGAAAGGCAGGCGGCTTCAACGCGGCCAGCAGTCGCCCGATGGTGTCGTGCGACGGAATTCCGTGCGGCAGTTGGAGCCTCTTTGTGAGCCACTGTTTGTTGTTTTCGGCCCATGTTCCGATCGCCAGCGGCCCGTCGGCTCCGGCGATCACCGCCATGCTGGAAATGACGATCAGGTCACCGAGCAGATGTCGGCGATTGATGTTGACGCGTGGGTCTTCCAAGGCCTGAAATTGTTCCAGCAGAGAATCAACATCCTAATATTTTTGGGCATGGCAGTGGCTTGATAACAGACGCGTGGGAGACTCAAAAATTCGAGTCACCGATCATCGCCGAAATCAGCCCTCAGCGCAAACTCACTTACATTACCAAAAAGCCCCCAGAGTGCGCGTTGGCCGTGGCGTGTAACCGGCATGCCGCCGATTAATATGTGAGTGTGAGCGGAGAGTAATTTTTCATGGCGTGTCGGTTGGGATGCGTGAGTTTGAGTTGCTGAGTCATGTTCTGGTTCAGGAAAGTGCGCCAGTGGCTGCTTTGAAAAGCGGCTCGGACGTTCAACATTGAACGCGCTCCCTCGAGCGTCCATCGCATCCCGCTGCGTTCCATT
>JBDNHJ010000238.1:0-3726 GCA_041688835.1 Fuerstiella sp. | reverse complement strand
GAAATGATTGCTCATGAGGCAAAACCCCACCAACCGCATGGGCACTTTTTCGTGTGCCTCTCGCATCAGTTTGACCAAAGCGAGGAAGTCATCCGGCTTGTGAAAAACATCATTGCGACCGTTACCGCGATTAAGAACGTGGTAAACAAAACCGCCTTGCGATGCTCGGGCTGTGCGTGGCACTCCATCACGACAACAAGGCTCGCAACACAGTTAAAGTACAATGTCCCCTTTTTGCGTTCCTCGATAGTCAATTGGCTGCGATTGGAATGAAAGATGTGGTCGCTCGTCGTGTACGTGCGCTAGAAGACGAGGAACGTTAACTCAATCGAAGGGCTCTCGATCTCTCAGTAGTTCCAGAAACTCCGCCAGACTCATTAACCATTGTTGCTGATCAGGTCGGTATGAATCCTGAATTTCCAAAGGAACTACAAGTTGAAGGTTATGAGCCTGCATCTCCTCGGTTTGATTGACACTGATGCTGGGTTCAAGCGTCAGTAGGTGCTTGTCTCTTATCCGCTGTGCCTCTGATAGGACTTGCCTCCACCTGTCTTTGCATGTCTGCTTTACGCCGAGCATTGTTAGGCATTCGGAAGGAAACTCCACTGTGTGGTAATCTTCGATGCCGGGAAAAACAAAGTCGGGCTTCGTTCGATTCTCTGTCACTTTCTCACGGGAATACTGAGTGTCATGCTCCAGAAAGACTGCTTCAAGATGATTTTCCAATGCGTGTCCGGCTCTCGACTTACGCCGGTTTTGAACACTCAATGAAAACGCCACGAACGCATCGACATCACTTCCGAATCCTTCAACCAGCCGTTGTGCCACAATGTGCCGTTCCAGTGTCCTGAAGAGAATCTCCTCCTGTTCCACCCAGCGCACGATTGCCTCGTCTGGATTATCCAGAGATGAAACTCCGGTCAACGTCTCTCGGGCAAACGCTGAGAACACTTTCGTCGAAGGAAACCCGCCGCCGAACCTGTCAAGCATGTCTTGAAGATAGTCTGTCTCCGATTCCTCTAGCTCGATCCCAAGTTGTTCGAGGATGAATCGTCCGGCAAAGCCAACTTGAAGCGCATCGGTTTCATCTTCCGACTTTACTCGACACCTCGTGTCATTCTCTTCAAGCCCGAACAGCCAACGCATTTGATTCGCTGTTGTACTGCCACTTTCGACGACAGCAATCAGAAGCGAATCGTTCTGTTGCCGACCGAGTATGAGCAGATCACCTTGTGTCGCCCTTTCCATTACTTCATTCGTTGGAAAGTACAGACGATGCTCGGTTCGGGTTGGGTGTTTTCTACGGGAGTCGTACCAGCTTACTTCGCATTCAGCCGCTACTGCGGATTCTGAATCATCGTTAAGGTACAGGAACTTCGCCGGGTAACGGATTGCCTGATCACTTGCCTCCCCAAGGATCGTGATCAGGCCGTTGACACCATTTAACTCATGCTGATGAGAGGCACTGGGATTGGTTTCGACAACGCTTAACGTCTTTGACGCCACACCGCTAAAGAACTGCGAAAGATGTCCCCGTTTCATTTCGGCTACGCCCGTTTACGTTTCGCTTTGCCCGGCGAGGCAGGAAAAAGGCTCTTCTGTCCCGTGGATTTCTCAGATGTTTCTTCGACCAAGTGGGGCTTTATGAGTCGTGCAACTTCAGTAACCACTGGCACAGCCACGGAGTTCCCAAATTGTGTGTACGCCTGAGTATCCGAGACGGGAATTTCGTAACTGTCAGGAAATCCCATGAGACGAGCACATTCACGAGGAGTTAAGCGTCTCGGATTCTTTCGCTTGCCCTGTGAAATCAGGATCTCGGAACCGTCCTTGTAGTAGCGTGCGGAAAGAGTGCGGGCAGTGTCGTCAGGGCCAACTAATCCGAAGCCAAAGCCATTTCCTTTGGCCTTATGTTTAGCAGCATAGTTCTGAAGATAATTCCACAAATGGTCGGTGAGTGTGTACTTCTTGCCGACGCTCGCTTTCTTTCCGGTTGTGAAAGGCTCTTCTGCCTCCTCGGACCCATCCTGCGAGTGCAAAATGTCCTTTAGCTTCGGGCTTCCTTCTCCAATTTTTGGCAGTCGGGCTTCGGTCCAATCAAAGTTAGTTTCATCGGCGAAGCCGACAATAAAGATTCGCTCACGGTGTTGCGGCAAGAAGTGTTTGGCGTCGATAACCCTGTACGATACGTGATATCCAAGTTCCTTCTGAAGTGTCTCCAAGATTACGGAGAAGGTCTTTCCCTTGTCATGGCGTTCGAGGTTCTTTACGTTTTCAAGCAAGAATGCTTTCGGTCGCTTTGCTTGGATTAGCCTCGCTACGTCAAAGAAGAGTGTGCCTTGAGTCTTGCACTCAAAGCCGTGCGGATTTCCAAGCGAGTTCTTCTTGGAAACTCCAGCAATGGAAAAAGGCTGGCATGGAAATCCTGCGACGAGGACATCGTGGTCGGGAATATCCGCAGCAGAAAGTTCCGTGATATCACCAGCGATTGGGTGGTCGTCTTCAAAATTTGCGGAATAAGTCTTCTGCGAGTGCTTGTTCCACTCGGAAGTAAAGACACATTGTCCGCCGTTTGCCTCGAAGCCGAGTCGCATCCCACCGATGCCAGCAAACAAATCGATAAATGTGAACTGATCCTGAGGGGTCACAGTTCTGGGTTGCTGGACAATGTACTTCAGAGCCATCAGCCGAACGCCGGTCAGTGGTGTCTCACCACTTTCCCATCGAGCTACAGTCCTTGGAGACACTTCAAGTAGCTCAGCAAGCTCCGATTGCTTGTACTTCTGGCGGACTTGCTTTAAGGCCGAAGACGACTGGGGCAGATTATTCATCAGTTAGCTTCCGTGCGATTCGGCATGGGACGACTCAGTGACATAATGTCAGCATTCAGTCCCCCTGTCAACACTGGCCGAATGAAGGAGTCTCTCGTCGCAACAGCGCCGCCACGTGATGAGCCGACGATCACGTCAGGACGATGCCCGTTGTACTCGGCTTCGGCGATGCGAACGGACTCGTCGAAGTCGTCGTCCGGCAGCGACGGATTGATGACCTCGTGGCAAGCGTTCTTCAAATAAGTCGGTTTGACGCCGCCCGGCACCGAAGTCCAGCCATGGAGGAAGAGAACTCTCATTTCGACCGTGGCGACTTCTCGTCGATGGTGGCGACAACTCTTTTTAGTTGACTGTCGGTCAATGCAGCAAGCGCCCGAAACTCGTCTGGTCGCTCAAACACACGCTGTCGAATCCGCTTTGGGATCTTCTCGGCAAGGATGAGCAATTCATCTTCATCTGCGTGGAGAGCATCTGCCAGTCTGTGAATTAGTGCCTCAGACGGAAAGTCACCGTAATTCAGCCGACCATTCTCAACTCGTGAGAGATATGTGAACCCCACACCGACTGCCGTTCCGAGCTTTCTCAGCGTCAGGCCCTTGGACTTTCGCAATTCACGCAATCGTTCGCCAAACGTCATTTAATTACCGCTCCCGGCTGGTCGTGCTGGTTGCTGACGGAACGCCAAGATCGTACATTGTTTGCACTGCGCAGGCAACACACCGACCTCGCAGCGTTGGATTGTTCTGCGGTACAGACGTAAGCGTCCGGGGAACCCATTTGGGCGGGCCGCGTTCAGTTGCGGGTGCCGTCGGCGTTGCGGAGCTCAGCGGCTGCGATTTTCTCGCGGCGTTTTTGACGATCGTCGCGTTTGCGGTTGGCCACCTGGCGTGCCTCT
>JBDNHJ010000237.1:0-42212 GCA_041688835.1 Fuerstiella sp. | reverse complement strand
CAAGAATCGATGTTCAGTTACGTGCGACTCAGCGAGGGAGGCCCCGCGCGCTATCCGGGGCCGCGCAGCGACGTTTCTGTGTTGGCGGAAATGGCGCGGCGCGTCTTAGGAACCGACTGCAAAGTGGATTTCGAAAAACTGCAAAGCCACGCGGCGATTCGAGAGCTCATTGGCGAACTTGTTCCCGGCTACGAAGGCATGCTGGGGATCGATAAACAGAAAACCGAATTCCATGTGACCGGGCGTGCTGTCGACGATTATTGTTTCCCGACGGACACGGGCAAGGCCAAGTTTCATTCCCCCGCCTTGCCTCGACGCGACTTTGCTGACAATGAATTTCGCCTGATGACCGTGCGCTCAGAAGGTCAGTTCAACAGTGTCGTGTACGATGAAGATGATTTGTATCGCGGACAGGAACGCCGGGATGTGGTGCTGATGAATCAAGCCGACATGGATCGGCGACAGCTGTCAGTAGACCAACACGTGCGAGTCAAAAGCGAAGCCGGTGAACTGCGGCTGCTGCTGGTTCGACCGTACGATGTGCGTCCGGGAAATGTGCTGATGTACTATCCGGAAGCAAATGTGATTGTGCCGCATACAGTGGACCCGTTATCCAAGACACCTGGGTTTAAGGGCGTGAAAGTGTCGATTCGCGCGGAACAGGTAGGCGCAGTCTGATGAAACAAGTTCCCCGCATTCATATCGTCGGTCGCAAGAATGCAGGCAAGACAACTCTGGTCTGTGACCTCGTGTCCGAACTGACGAAACAGGGATATCGCGTCGCAACAATTAAGCACACGCATCACCATCACGAACTGGACACGCCCGGCAAGGATTCGCACAAACACCGCGAATCCGGCGCAGCGGGTGTGGGTATTCTGTCATCACAAATGACTGCCGCCTTTGTGCCAGTGACGCGCGACGAAGATGAAAGCGTGCGTTACGAGCGGTTTAACGTGATGTTCAACGACTGCGATCTGATTCTGGTCGAAGGCGATCTGCACGCGTCGGCGACCAAGCTGGAAGTCTGGCGTCTCATTGTCGGCGAAGCTCCGTACGCGTCCGTCGCCGACCGGAAGATCGCGGCCGTGATTTCAGACGACGCTGTGAGTGTCGACGGCGACGTGCTGCCGCGTTCAGACTTGCAAGCTGTCGCCGCATACGTGATGCAGTTGGCCTCAGGCTAACGGACTGGGTTGGCACCCAGTGATTTGAGTTTGTAGTCCCGCCTTGAGGCGGAAACGAGCGCAACAAGGATGTACTCATGGATTTCGGCGTTCTGTTGTGGCCAAAGATAGACGGAACAAGCCGCTAAGGGCTCAGTACCGGCACGCCCGCAGAATGGTCGTCTTGAGGCCATGGAGACTTGCGTGGCTGCCGGAACTGCACAAACGCAATACTGACGGAAATGCTGTGATGATCCAAAACGATCACATCACGGACCACATCAACAGCGTGCGGTTTGCTTGTTTCTGGCCTACACCGAACTTTTGACTCCTAGACATTGTGCAGGTGGCCCCCACTGTGAGTCGGGTCAAACGAAGCTCTCACTGGGAACAAAAAAAACGGGACGCCTGTTTGACCGGAGTCAAACAGGCGTCCCGCGTGATGCTAGGGTTTCAGGACAGCGGCTATTCGTCGTTCTTGTGTTGACGTCGTTTGAACAGCGAAGTCGAAATCATTGCCAGCCCAGTGAGCCAGCTGTTTGACGCTTTGGCTGCCTTTGCAACAGGTGCCTGTGTCGCCGCAACGGAAACTGGCTGAGCGGATTCTTCTGCCCAGATGGTTTCGTCCCATGCAGCCATCACGTCGTCAGACGCAACGGCAGCAACGGTCTTGGCAGCCGGAGAAGTGGCTTCTAACCGATCCACAGGCTGCTGTGGCGTCTGCTGTTCAGCAGCTTGTTCAACCTGCTGAACACTGCGGTCGTTGACCACCACACGCTGCATCAAGCCTACGGAAACCTGATCCACTTGCAGTGCGTCGGACACCGCTTGCAGGGACGCCAACATCACAATGTCGGTGTCGGTGCTGTCTGAAACATCAGCCGCCGTCACGGTGAAGTCAACCGGAACACTCCAAGGCCCGATAATGCCGTCCGCCCCGATGACTCGCACCCACACACGATACTCTCCCGGAGCCAACGGGCGGGCCGATGTGAAGGTCGTCCCGGAAACATTGGTGTCTCGGATCAATGCGATGTTCGTCGCCGACCGATCCGCCACAAAGATATCGTAGTGGCTGGCCGAAGCATCTGGTGTCCAAGTGAACGTCGGAGTCCGGTCGTTGCTGGTTGGAATATTGCTGACGACAACTCGGTCGACACCGCCAGCCGTGCTGCCTGAGATGGTGAACTGGCCCAGAGCCGTCACGCTCCAAGGTGACACCTGTCCGGTGGTGGAGGTTGTGCGAACCCAAGCCACATAACTGCCGTTTGGCAGAGGATCGGACACTTGGAATGAATTGGCCGTCAATCCAGAGATGTTAATCACGGGGTTTCCGGCCGCATTTGCAGGAGCAACATACAGCTGATACGACGAAGCATCTCCAACCGGTGACCAACTGATCACGGGAGTCGAATCGGTGGTCGAGCCGGGGCTGTTGACGATTGGTCGACCACTAATTTCGAAGTCTTGGCCGATGCTCCAGATGGTCTCCACAGTTCCCTTGGAAACGGTGGTTTCGTTGACCCCTTTAATCCAGATGCGGTAACGACCATTCGAAAGATCCTGAGTCGGCGTGTACTGGTTGCCAACCACCGTAAATCCGGTATCGATATCGACATTCGGAGTCACGTCCGTGCGACGGATAAACACACGATACTTGTCAATTTCCGGCTGAGTATTTCCGGTGGCGGTCGTGTTCCATGTGAACGTCGGTCGTGGGTTGAACGTCGGCTGTACGGTAGCCAGAACAGGTCGCGGCTTCACATCGAAGACAAACGGAGCACTCCAAGCACTCTGATCACCGAGCCCGTTGTCGGCACGAGTCCAGTAACGATAGCGACCAACGGGAAGATCCTGTTGAACCGTATAGCTGGCTTCCTGTAGCCCTTCAGTAATCGTGACGACTCTCTGATTGGTCACGTCAGTCAACCAGATGGAAAACTCTTCACCAGCCAGTGATTGCTGCCAAGTCAAGGTCGGTCGCTGATCCACGACTTCAAAGAATGGAGCACTTCCCAGTCCCTGTGATGGTCCCAAAGGAATCGGAGCACTGCCAATTCGGAAGACCCGAATCGAGCTCGGTATTGATGTCACAATCGGAGCGGTGTTGGTCGATGCCGTGACAACCGCACGGTATTCGCCGGGCGGCAGCACATCCGTGACAACGGAATTGCCTGTGATACCGCTTCGCGTAAACACAACCTGATTCGTCAGGGCGTTCGTGACGGTCACAGAGCTAACCGCTGTGCCTGCCGGCGAAGTCCAGGTGATTTCTGGAGTCGTATCGTAGATGCCTGAGTTCGGCAACACGATCACTGGCGGTGTGGCCACCAAGAACGAAGTCCTGACATTCAGCGATGTCACTGTCTGTCCAGAAGATGCCGCCGCTGGGAGATTTTTCGCCGTGACACGAATCTCATACTGCCCAATCGGCAATGCTCTAGCCGCAGGAACCGTGTGGACCGTGCCGGTCAAATTGAGAGCGCTGTAGACAATTTCTTCAACACTGCCGACCGTTCGAACAATCTGCAGATCGTACCGTTCAGCACCCGGCACAACCGTCCAAGTGATGGTTGGTGTCGAATCATCAGGTTCGCTTGTCGTCTGAGCAACCGGCGGTGGCAGCACCAGCAACGTGGCTGGAGCACTGTATTCGCCGGCCAGTGAATCGACCGTGACCGCTCGCACCTGAATCGTGTATTCACCAAGGTCCAGTGGTTGCGTCAGCGTTACGGAAGTGCCAGTCAGACCAGTCAGTGTCCGGGCTGGAGCGATCGCATCCGTCACATCGTTGATCACCACTTCGTAAGTCGCCGCTCCTTGAATTGCACTCCAAGTGATTGTGGGACTCCCCGTTGTCACCACAGCCGCTGTCTGCCCAGTGGCAGGAATCGGTGCAGTGACAGTCGGTGATGTTCCAATCTGGAAGGTCTGGAAGGCACTCCAGTCACCAATCTGTCCGGTCGTGTTTTCTACCGCTCGCACGCGCACCTGGTAGCTGCCGAGATCCAGAGCTGGATCGACGGTGAATGAGGTGCCCGTGAGGTTCAGTTCTTCCAGAATCGGATTGCCAGTCAGTCCCGATCGAATCTGAAGTTCGTAATGACCCGTACTGTCGACAGGTGTCCAAGTGATCGTGGGCGTGTTGTCCGGAATCACACCAGCCGGCGAAGTCACAGCGATAGCCACGACTTCGAAGGACGTCAGTTGAGACGGAGGCAGCAGCGCGACACCCGCTCGATTGATCGAGGTGATGAACGCTGTGTAAACGCCGGGAGCCAGCGGATCGCTGATGGTAATCGATTCGCCAACATGGCCTTCTTGGAACCCAACCACCTGATTCAATGCGTCTCGCAACTCGATGTTGTAAGTGGCATTCGAACCAGCAGGAGAACCTGCCACAGGTACCCACTGAATGATCGGTGTCGAATCACTGGTCTGTGGGTGAGCCGGCAGCACACTTTGCACAGCGACTGCGTCGAGTAATTCCGAGAACCGCACGACAGAGTCTTCCACTTCCCCATCGGCCGCTCGACCGAGTGGTGTGAGCCCACCAGCCGAACTGAATCGGGCACGAACTGGCGTATCGCTGCCGGTCGTCGCACGACCGGCGGTGATTGTAAAGTCGAACCGATTGTCGCCCTGAACAAGATCGTAACTTGTGCCACCGTTCAGGTGTTCACTGGCGTCGAACGTTCCGTTCAGGTCGAAGTCGATCCAGAGGTCCAACTTACCTGCTGCGGATGCAGTGGCGGTAAAGAACGAACCAATATCGATGGCCGCTCCGGCCTGAATTCCAGATTCGAAGACGATTCCGTCCTCGTCTGCCCCGTCATCGGCTTGGGCATCGATTTCCGAGTCCACTGAAGCCCCCAAGTAGAAGCCAGGCAGAATCGTATGGGCGGCTCCACCAGACGCTTTTAATGTTCCATAGGAATCGGGTGCATCCCCATAGTCAACCGCCTGAATTGTCAGAGTTGCGGCCGCATCGATGGATGTTCCTTGGAAGGTATCAGTCACTCGAAGAGTGATTGGATTTACGCCGGGAACGGCAAGGTTCAATGATTGCAGTGTCGAAAACGGAACGTCCATAATGCTGTTCGTCTGATTGACGATATCGAAGACTCCGTCGTCATCAAGATCCCAGCTATATGTTAAGACATCGCCGGGGAACAACGTGTCAGGATCAGAGCTACCTGAAGCGTCGAGCCGCAGAGTGTCGCCTTCATCGATTGCGTAATTGTTTGTCACCGCGACGGGCGGGTCGCCCACTGCGGACACAGAGATGGTAATCGTCTGGGCGGCTGAGACATTGTCGTCAAGAGTCGCCGCAGTCGGACCATCGTCTTCAACCCACAGGCTAAAGGTGGCGGTGCCCGAAGAGTTCGGCGTGGCTTCGAAGGTCAGCGAGCCGTCTGTGGGAGACACACTGAAAGTTGCAAACGTCAGGTTACCAGTGGCAACAACCGGAGCTGAAGCCATGTAGGTCAACCTCTGACCGGAGACGACGTCGGTTTCATCGGTGGCGGTCACAGGACCAGCGGCCGCCGAACCAACCAATGGAATTGCTGTTCGAAGACCTTCGTCTTCGACACCACTGACGGTTGTTGTACTGACGGTCAGTAATGGCTCATCGTTAATGGGGTTCACAACGATATCGATCGTGACCGGGGCACTTGACGCCGGAACATGATTCGGGTCGCTGGCGTTCGCGTCAGTCAGACTGAACGTGAACGTTGCTGTACCATTGGTATCCCCAGCGACGGAGTAAGTCAGTTCACCGGTTGGCGAAATCGCGGGGGCCTGCGTGAATTGCAAATTGCCTGAAACAGTAACTGGAGCACCAACGTTAAACGAAAACGTCTGACCCAGTTCAGACGGCAGTGGTCCCGCTGTCATCCCCGTCACAAACGACGGAATGACGACGGCCGGAGAGTCTTCGTCAATGGCTGGTGGATTAGTCACGGGAGTCGTGAATGACGGTGGGTCATTGACTTCGACCACGTCAATCAAGATAACATCGACATCGGTTTCCACCGGACTGTCTGGAGCGGCAAATTGCCCGACCGGTGGACTGTCCAGATTACCATCGTCCGTGGCTATCGTAATCGTGGCCGGGTTTACAGAAGCAGCGTCCCCAGAAAACAGGTTCGAGTAATCCAGCTGCGGCGTGAACGTCAGGCCAGCCAGTGCGATGTTAATATCAGTCACGGTACCACGGAACGTGATCGAAGCTTCATCCGTTCCGGTGTTGCCCGTCAGGAATGTCAGCCCTTGAGTCGACGCCAGCGACATCGTACCAAAGGTGGAAGCCAGCGTGACGTTCAGCGAGGCATCCTGTGACAGATGAATATCTGCGTCTGAAACAGTGATGGCATTTCCGTTGGCAGGACTGAAGACCAAAGTGGCGTCTTCCACAATGCGTTGTCGTGTGGCTGGAACACCGTTGATCGGTGGATCATTAATGTTGTCCGTCAGAAGAATTTCGAATACCGTCCGACCGTCCGTCTGATTCGCTTCCAGATAGTTGCCTGCCAGATCTCGAACGCCATCGATCGACGCTGGATTCGACGGGTCGAATGGCTGATTTTCGACGATCATCGTATAGCGACGTTCCAATGGGAACGTGGTCACAGCCGTAAACGTGACCTCATTGGTGACGCTGTTATACGACCAGATGTAGTGAATGTCTTCAATCAGATCGACACCATCCTGCCGCAGCACGAACTGATTCGAATTGATTCGACCATCGTCAACGCCAATCCCTTGGTCTTCTAGGCGGATGCGGAACTCACGCAGGTCGTCCGGAATGGTGGCAAACACGATGCCCGGCGTCGGATCAAGATCGTTGACGGAATTATCTTCCGGGTTACTCAGAACCGCAATTGGCTGGAAGAAGTCAACTCGGTCAATCGCACCACGATCCAGAGTCACATTTCCCCCCTGAGCCGACGGCGTATCAACCGTGTCGTCATCACCGCGAACCTGACCATAAGCATCCAGTTCTGGAGCCAGCAGTGGTGATAGCCCGCCGCCAAGTGGTGTCTTGACTCGGACGATTTCTGGATTGTCGCCCAGTGACTTCAACGAGCTATCGATCGCCCGCGAGCCGGGAGCCGGATAGTAGTTGCCACCAGCTGCATCCACGAACAACGGGTCAGTCGGCAGCAGTACAATCGGGAACGTTCCAAGGCCAGCATTGGAATTCGCGCCATTGCCCTGATACAGCGTCGATCCAATCACAATCGAACCACCTGTGGCATTAATTCCCGTTCCAAAGTTCGCCACAATATTATTCAGCAAGGTTGGGCTGGCTCCATCGTTCACCAGAATTCCCGTGCCACTGCCGACTCCGACAATGGTGTTGTTGACAATCCGCCCGACCGGTGAGATTCCGTCAGGGTTGGTCCCTTGGTCTCCGCTGTATCGAATCCCGCCAGCCGTATTGTTAACAATCACGTTGTTGGTGATCACGACACCAGGTGCCAGTGCCAGCGGATTTTCTTCCTGAGTCGTCCGGACAGATCCGGGGCGAGCCAATCCGTCTGTTCGAGCCCCGGCATCGACCACGATCCCGAAGTCGAGCGAATTCGACACAAAGCTGGAACTGATAATAATCTGTCCCTGAGCTCGTTCGCGGTTTCGGTCTCCCGTAAAGCTGAATGTCGTGACAACGAATCGTTGAGCCAAGGTTGGATCAGGCGTAAATGTTGCGTTGCCACTCAGGTGAATCTTGTTACTCGTCGAACCCGTGGTGTCGCTAAAGATGGCCTGCACACCGAACTCATCCGTGGTGCCAGCAGGACTCAGCCTCGTCTGTGAAGCCTGCGAATTAATCGCAGTCACAATTAGGCGAGCGATCAGTTCCTGATTGTCTGCGGCTGTACCATCCAGCCCATTAATCGGGTCATACAGAACTCGAATGTTACCCGGATCCGGTGCCTGAACGGCTCCACGAATATCGACAAACTGATAAGTCACCGTGTTGACGCCGTTTGATACAGAGAACGTGCTGCGATCTGGTATCACAGTCGCATCAGGAACAGTGACTGCGATCCCTTGAATCTCACGGTCGTTGGTATCCAGAGTTCGATACAGAACATTGGTTGGGTTAGCTGTCTGCGACTCACCGAAATCAGACGCACGACGAATTTCGACATCGTACACCCCATTCAAAATGTCCAGATAAACATTCGGGTCACCGAACTCGTTGAATGTTGATGCATTTCCCGGAGCATCAGCTGCGGTGGCGACATCATCGTTCTGGATGAAGCCCGTGTTCGCAGGAGCATTCGTGATCATTTCGCCACGCTCTGCAAACCCGATAATAATGTCATCAATGAACACGCCTTCAATCGCGTTGTTCATGCCTCGTAACGAACCGGGTCGCTGACCTGACTGGCTGTTGACGAAACCAGCATCGAATGCTCCGAACTCATCCCCCGGCAAGGCCACCGCCTGACGCAGTGGACCAACGTCGATGATGTCATGCCCAATGATGCGGATGAGGTCTTCATGGCCTTTGACGTTGTTGACATCACCAGCCGCATAAACGTTCGCCAGTCCCTGACGAATCGCCAATGCCACGTCACTGACGGACATGCTGACATCAATCGAAATTGTCGGCAAAGACAAACCACCGGCGAACGTGATGCCTCGGTTTGCGGAAATCGAATCCACAAATGTCACCTGCCCAACACCGCTTGTCAAAGTCAAGCTGTTCAAAGAACGGGTGAACATCAGCTGGCCAAAGAACGCTTCGATCTTAACCTTGGCATTAATGGCCACGTTGGGACCGGTTTGAAGTTCGAACGGACCTGTCGCGGCACCATTCACGAATGTGAAGGGCACTAGACTCCCAAAGTTCCCCGGATCAGGAACGAGCAACTGGTCGCCATCAAGTTGAATGGCATCGGTGCTGAGCGTGAACGTCAATCCCGAGTTCGACTCGGCGGTTCCCGCCTGCCCGCTGGCCGATAATGCACCGGCGGGGTTCACCAGTGTCAGAGCACTGGCACTCCGCACGGTGACTCGATTACCAAACGACTGAGCCACACCTGGCGGCAACGGCGTAATTGGCGAACCGACCGTGTCGTGCGTCAGAATCGTGCCGCGGTTGTCCACGGTGACTGGACTGCCCGGCCTGTCGGTCGGCAACTGGTTCGTCAGTGGCGTTGTGCCATCAGTGAATGTGAACTGATCTCGAGTTGATCCAGCGTCGATGATTGTCAGTCCATCGTTGCCAGCATCGGTATAGCCGAGCACTCCCGCGAATGTCGGCGGGCGATAGATCAGCACTTGAGTACCCAACACCAACGCATTGTTGTTACCGAATTGCGTGTTAATCGCTGCCGCAATGTTCGTTGCCGTCCAAGTACCAGCACCGTTGCTGCCGATTTCTCCTGCGGCCGGCGTCGCTGTATCAACGAACGTTAAAGCCACACCGGAGACCGCCAGAACGTCTCCAGCGACGTTATCGAATGCGTTGATTCTTAAACGAGCATAGTCAGCCACAATCAGACTGCCGTCCGTGCCATCGGTAAACGTGACGGCACTGTCGAACGGAATGCTAACGCGATTATTGGCTGCAAACGCAGGCAAAAACCTCGTTCCGAAGTTGAACTGAGTGAAGCGATCGTTCAACGTTTGTGCCGTATTCCTCGCAGTCAGCGTGGTGGAGTTGTCCGTCTGAATTTGAAACGCGGTGGTTGGAGCAGCCGCCTGATAGGTAAACGTGCTCTGCAGACCCTGGAAGTCGGCAATCAGAGTATCGCCGTTGATCGCCGCTGCATTCGGACCATTCACAGTGACCGTAGTTCCAACATCGGTTGTGATGGCACCAGAGATCTGAATCAACGACAGGTTCGGCGATTCGCGAAGGGCGACAGCAGGAACGACCAACTCAGTTCCGCCAGACACCGAAATCTGAATGCGCCCAAAACTGTCTGCTTGAATTGGTACCGCAAATGTCCCCAGCGCGGCCGCCGATGTTGAACTACCATTCACAAATTGCTCATTGGTCCAGCTCTGAGTAAAGGACTGATTGGTGCTTCCAGAAACAGAAACGTTTTGGGAGCCCGTACTGGCTGCGTCTCCGCCGATGACGTAGACGTCATATGTTCCGCCGGGTGTCAAATCAGTGAACGTCAACCGCACGAAGTTGAAGGGATCGCCCGACACCGTCAAGGCACCGTCCACTGCGTCTAGGGCATTCGAATGCGTCGGCAGATTTGCAACGTTCGGAACGTTCACGGCATCGGCCCCGGTGCCGAACCCTGAGAAGAATTGAACGTTCAGATCGAAGGCTGTCGCCCCACCGAGTTCATCAGGCAGGTTAGGCACGGTGAAACCCACGCCTCCATTGGCCGTCACTGATGTCCAGCCCGTCGGCGAACTATCACCTGCCGGACCAAAGTCGACACCCACAATCTGACCAGCAGTCGCTGTAGGTTGCGTGGCTCGTGCAGTCAGCACATCCGTAGCCAGCTTCGCATTGATCGCTGTGACGGCCGCCGTCGCAAAGTCATCACTTGTGAAGGTATCGTTGTAGAAAATATCAACCGCATTGTCTGGCAACGCAAAACTGGGCAACGGATTGGTCGTAAACGTATAGGTCGTATCAAAGACGGTAAAGGAATCGCCTTCTATGTTGTCTGCAGTCGCCGTTGAAAAATTCAAGAACGAATTATGATTGATTCCCCGGAACGTAGAGCTCAAGTCAGGAATGTGAATTCGGTCCAGATCTTGGAATGCCACCGTGCTAAATCCGGAGCCGGACTCCAGATTGATGACGCGCACAGCTTCCGCCGCAACAGCTGTCGCTGGATCTCCAGATCGAGCCAGAATTTCTCCCGTCCGATTTGGATCAGGTAACGAAGTAAAGCGGAATGTGTCAAACAACAATTCAAATTCGTACTTCTCCAGATCGCCTGGATTCGTAATCTGAATTACAGACCCCCGCGTAAAGGCGTTGCCGAAACCACTGATTCGCGGCACACTGACTCGAGCCGCAGCGGCTGGATCGACAGGCAGAACGGTGCCTGCTCCAAACTGACCGTCAATGGCAGTCCGCACTCGAGCAGCCACAACAGCCGCTGAGTCTCCCACGACTGCCTGAATGTCCGTCGGTCGACTCGGAGTCGCCACAAAGGTGAACGTCTGACCGAAGACTGTGAACGTCTCGAACTCGAAAGTCGAATCCGTCACGACATCGGTCAGGTTCAGCGTACCGCCGGTAAGGAAGGCATCGGCCGTCGTTTCCAGATTCGGAACGCTCAGGCGAGTTGGCACGTTCGGATCAACAAACGCCCAATCGAAGCCAAAGGTGTCCGTCCCGAATTCGGCATTGATAACAGCGGCAGCGCGCTGAGTAATCACAGCATCGGTGGCAAAGTTGAAACCATCGATTAGATTGATATCCGTTGCCAGTAATGGATTTGTCGTAAACGTAAACGTCGTACCTTTCACCGTAAACGACTCACCTTCCAACGAAGTTCCGCCGTTGATGTCCAAGGAACCTCCAAAATGCAGCACTGTCCCGTTGAACAGATCGACAAGATCACCATTCACGAACGCGAAGTTCGCGGAACCCAGCACACTGTTGACTCTCGCAGCCGTGCGTGACGCAATGGTGGCTCCGGTGTCGCCAAACTCCGCCAAGATATCGTTCGTGTTTGCGACGGGATTCGCCGTGAACGTAAACGTCTCACCATTAAAGCGGAACGACTCATTCTGCAATGCCCCGCCGGTTGGCAACTGCATGCGGAAACCACCAAAGATCGCATCCAGCTGAGCACTGGTGCGAGCTGCCAGATCCGCTGCCGAATCTGACGGCAGTGCCAGAATCTCGTTAATGTTCAACGGGTCGGCTGTTGAAGTAAACGTGAAAGTTTCGTCGTAACCCGGCCCCTGAACTCGGAACGATTCTCCGATGGCTGCATTCCCCGAAGGCAATGTCAGATGCGCACCAAGGTCGAACTCGAATGTCGTTTGACCGACCAAAATTCCGTTACCGTCGTAGTCGCCCAAGGTAATCGTGTCGCCGTCTGTCAATTCTGACGGTGCGACGGCGTACAGTTCCGATCCTGCTGTTCTGATGTTGCCAAGATCCATGGAACCCGCCGTGCTGAAGTCGAATCGCAGCTTTAAGTCCGACATTCCGGCATAGTTACTCAAATCAATGCGAGCCTGTCGCCAACCAGCATTATCGAAGGCTTCGACAACATCTGGGAACGTTTGACCCGATGGATTATTGCTAAGACCGTCAGACAGCGTTTGTCCGGCGCCGATGTCAAACTCGTCCGGACGAGCAATGGAACTATCTTGCTGCGAGTTATTGGTGACCAGTAGGTTCCAAGCACCAGTTTCGTCCTGCACAAAGACCCGCAGTGCATCACGCATCAATGTGTCAGGGTCCGGACCGTAGTTGTAATTGGCGTCCTCAGTGTCCAGATAATAGTTGAAGTACAGCGTCGGCTTGTCGTTGGTGGAATAGCCTTCCAAGCTGAATCCGTTACTCACAACAGAACCGTGAGCACCACCGGGGAAGTCGATATTTGTGACAGCAGCGTTGTTGATCTGGTTGTTGCCCAGATTGGTGTTTTTGTTACCAGACTGAGCGTTGCCGCCAAACGATGGGTCAGGCGTGTTGCCACCGCCTTCAAAACCAAAGTGCAAACTGCTTCCGCCAGCTTCGGGAAGAAACACGCTGTTATCAAACGGTGCGACGTCGACACCGTGTCCATCGTCTGCTGCATCTAAACCACCACGACGATTGGTAATATGCCACAAGTTGTAGTCCAGCGTTCCGAATGCCAGACCGTTCACGTTTGTCAATCCGGTGGCCACGGAAGACTGTCCATCGACAAACACAGGAGCAAGATCCCCGGAAGTATCGAAGGCGTACATTTCGCCGCTGCTGGTGATCCCAAACAGCGTCTGAGAATACAGTCCCCCTTCGACATTTTCTGGCCCCAAAGCCAGTCCCTGAAAATCAAGATTCAAGCCGCCAGCGCCGGTGGCGTCCGCACCAATGTTCCGAATAAATGTCGTGGTGACTCCCGTAGAAAACATGTCCGCAGCAGTCGGGGTCGGATGCAATCGAGGATCGTAGGTACTTGAGTTAAAGCCGAAGCGGCTAATCTGGTACAGCCCACCCGCATCGTCCACACCGAAGAAGGTGCTACCACCGTTCAGGGTCACCATCCCCGTGATGATTCCCTCAAGGCCACCATTCGAAAAGTTCGTGTCGACATAGCCACGCTCAAACTCAGTCGAACCGGCCCCATCACTACCGCCAAAGGCAGTGTCCGTGCGTCGATTGTTGCCGTCGCCATCAACTGCACCGCTGGCGATATTCAGGTTGTACAGGATGTTCGAAACATATTCCGCCTGCACACTTCCGGGCTGGTTGTTCTTGTTGAACAACGTTGAGCGACTTCCAATCGCCCACATATCAGCAAGGTTGTTTCCGTTGGAACTTCCGGAATATGTGAACGCTTGATACTGCGTCCCGACGTTATGAGCTGGCGACGCATTTCCATTGACTAGCAGGGTTGAAACACCGTCGTCGCCCACCTGAGTCGCGGCTGCCGTACCCGTGTCAATTCGCAAATAGTTGCCGATTCCACCGTCGGTCAGGTTGTTCGGATTTCCTGTCACGCCAGCGTCATAGGTCGTTAGAGCATGCAGCTGACCGTCTGCACGCATCCCGATATCGCCAACAATACGGTTGAACCCGCCCACCACGGTTTCCCGCTGTCCAGTGAACGGATCCACGGTGTACAGAGCCGTTCTGTCACCAGGCTTTGTTCCGCCATCCCGACTCACAAACAGCGTCACATCGCTCAGACTGAACGGGACGATATGGGACGGATCGATAGTCCCGCCAACCACGGTGAATAGATCCGTGATCGGAGCAGCAAACGGATTCGTGCTGATCGACGCCGATTCCTGACGGATAAATTGGCCAGTCACGGGGTCCACCAGAATCTGCCCGGTGACATTGTCGAAGACAATCTCAGAATCGTCGAAGCGTTCTTCCGCAACGCGTGTTGTCGAGTTGACAGGCTCCACGCGAATCAGTGGCGCTGTCGGATTGGCAACGAAGAACTGGTTCAGCACTGCAGGAACCTGATCGTTCGAGAACACGTACATGCGGTACGTGCCCGAAATCAGTTCCACAGGTCCGATATACGGATCGGTCTTACCGTTGCTGCCGCGACTGATATCATCAACGTCCGCCGCACTTTCGCCGAGGCGGCTTAACAGCTTAGGCTGGTCGTCGCTGATATTCGAATCTCGACCAATCAGAATCAATTCATTCTGATCATTGAACACAGCGATGGAAGTGTTGGCGCGTGAGAAACCGTCGGCGTAGTCGAGGTCGAAGATCACCGGCACGTGAGCACTGTCATCGCCATCACCAGCAATCGTCTGCGTCACATCATACGCCACCTGAAATTCGTAAATGTCGACTTCCTGACCAAGCGGATCTGTTAGCCGTCCCGAAACCGAAATGGCAGCACGATCGGTGTTCAGTACATTCGGCAGCACCGTCACGCCGCTTGTTTCCCGAGCTTCACCAGTGATCAGGCTGTGAATCGGCTGCCCCAGCACTTCAATGCCTGTCGTGGCAAACCGTACGTCAGCATTCGTAATTTGTGATCCCGGCACTTCATCCACATCGCGTAGTCTGATCTGCAGCTGATAAACACCGCTGGTCAGACCATCGTTCAGGCTGCTATTGCTTTGCAGAGACGATCGGTTGACGTTCGGCAACACAGCCACTTCGACATTATCAACAAACCAGTCTCCGGTAAAATCCGTGGCCGGACTGCTGGTGGAAATGCGAAACGCGAAGGTCGAATGCAATGCTCCGGCAGGCAACGTGACGACCGACTGTTGGAACGACCCCATGTCTGCTCCGGCACCCAATTGTCGCTGAAGTTCAACCCAAGCACCGGCCGCATTGCGATATTGAAGAACAAGGTCTTCGCCAACATCCGGAGATGCCCCGCCACCAGTTCTCTGGAACGAATACGTCAACGCAGCTCCCGGCGCTGAACTCAAATCAATGCCGACAGATTCCAGTTGATCGCCGACAGGCGTGTTGTTGATATTCACGCTGCGGGCACCGCTAGGTTCAAGCAGCCCGTTGCCACTGACAGCCGCTCCACCCGTGGATGCCCATCGAACGGGACTCAAAGGCCCACCCTCGAAGTTGTCTTCAAACACCACAATCGGCGTGGAACTGGTGTCCAGATTGCTGCTACGAACTCGCACAAAGTACGACTGACGCACGCCCACAGCACCCGTCAGAGTGACTCGCATGCCGGCATCGGCCGTGTTCAGTGTGTACAGATCTTTCGCGTAGAAATCAGAGTACCTCAGCGGAAATGCCTGAGTCCCGCCGCTCGTGAACACTGAGAACACGCCGTTCTCTTCGTCTAGCGTGTTGTCTGACTGAGCCAAAATATTGCCGCTCGAATCCAACAGCTCCACAACCGTATCCAGCCCCACACTGGTTCGATCGATATCGATCCAGACATGGGTGCCAGCTTCACCTTCAAAGCTGTAGATGTCTTGGTCGTTAATTCGGTCGATCACTCCGTGAACTTCGAAGCCCAACCGCAGGTTTTCGTCGCCGGATTTCTTATCTGCAGCCAGCAGCCCCAGAACTTCCGACGTTGTAATGGTATTGTTGACGTCTGCTGAATTCGGATCCGCCACTTCGTTCTCAACAATCGCCGCAATGTTGGCATCGTGCGCGTACTCAGCAATTCGAACACTACGCCAATCACCAGCCGAGCCCGTGCTCGGCCCGTCGTTGTTGGAATCTCGTAATGGCAGACCACGCAGGTCAAATCCGGCCCCGACCGTATCGTCTGACAGCGAGGTCAAAATCACGGGTTGCCCCGGTTGACCAATGATCTGCAGCGAACCGCCAATTCTGTCGTCAATGTCGATCGGATATCCGTTGGCCGTGAAGCCAGCATTCGGGCCAGACAATTTCACCACCAAGCTGGCGGCAGAACTGCTTTCCAGACGCAATCCACCATAGGTGTGGAAGTCTGGAATCAAAATTTCGTTCTGCAGAACGTGAACAATATCCGTATCGTCCCAGACACCCTGAGTCGTCAGCGTGGCCGGCCGAACAACCATCCCGTTGATCGAGTTGCCGCCCAGTCGATTGTTGCTGACAAGCGGTCCCTGATTCCCGACGATTGTTGTGTTTTGGTCGACAAGCCCCGTTGAACGACCTGGATCTTCCACCAGATCACCATTCAATGAATTCGCGTTGATCGAAATCACCGCGCCCAAGTTGTCACGAAACTCGTTGTCCAAAATGATCGGCTGAGCACCACGGACAAAGATCGTGCCACTAGCATTGGCAAACAAACCGAAACGATCGCTCTGCGCACTACCACCGGTACCGTCTGCGTTTTCTTCAAACACCGTATTCGTAATTCGCGCTGTCGCCTGATGAATTTCGATCGCGTTGAAGCCCGCGAAATCGTTACTGACCGGAATGATCCCGCCACCGAATGTCACCAACGCCTGATCAATGCTGGCCGATCCCAGATGCCCAACATAAATTCCGCCCCAATTACCAGCGCTCGGAGTATTGTCGGTGCGCGCTTCCTGCAGACGGAAGTCGTCCACAAACCAATCGCCCGCGCCGCTGCCGTTGACGAACCGGAACGCCGAGTTGACATGCAACGCAGCCGCCGGCAATCGAACCGTCGATGTGACAAAGTTTGTCATGTCCACGCCATTGCCCAACTGGCTCTCGACCAAACGCCACACGCCACCGGAGTCACGATACTGAAGACGCAGATCTCCGTTGTTGCCCGGCGATGTGCCGGATCCCGCACGCTGATACGAGTACTGAATTTCGATCGCCGTACGACCGTTCAGGTTGGTCGTGACAGTCTGCACAGTGTTTCCGGCACGCAGGTGAGCACTCAGGCTTCCGCTGGATTCCGCCAAACCCTGACTATCGATCACGGCATTCGTTGAACCAACATTCCACCTCGTCGCGGAAAAGTTACCGCTCTCGAAATCTTCGGTGATGAACGCGAAGCGAGCCGTCACCAGATCGCCATCGTTGTTCGTATCGAACGTCCCACCCGCACCGAAACGGTCGTCCAGTCGAGACGTAAAGATGATCTCACGACCAGCCTGACCTTCGGCAATCAACTGAGCGCCGATGCCCGTTTGAATTCGCGAGCCTTCCAGCTTCACCACCACACCCGGATCGATTGACAGCCGAGCATCAAAACGTGCTCGGTTACGAGCCGTGACTGTCGTATCCAAAACGCGTTCGAGGTTGACTCCAGCATCAAGATACAAAGTTTCTGAGCGGCCCAATTCGGCGACCAGTGTGTAGATGCCCGTGCCCGTCGGTTCGCTGCGATAAAGTCGACGACCTACGTAACCCGCAGGCGCTCCCGGCAGACCAGTCAGCCGAACTCCGTTGGTCGTACCAGTCGAAACTGTCGCGTTCGTTGTCGCAATCGACGATGGGCTTTCGAAGCCGTTAATATCAACATAAACCAAACGGTAATTGTAACTTCCAGAAGCCAGCGAACCGTTCGATGCACTCACAGGAGTCAGCACCACCAGTGCTGCATCCGGACGCACTTCGTCCAGCAGCGGACCACCCGGCGTACCTTGAATCTCCAGATTCTGGGCCACAACGTGGACAATATCGGTGTCGTCGAAACGACCCGGAATCGTCAGTTTTTCAATGGGCGAACCTGCCGACGTCTGAACTCGGATAAACAATCCGTTGGTGGTGTTGTCGACCAGCGTGTTCCAATAAATATCCGGACCAACGCGAGTGTAGTCGCTGGTAAATGCTGGCGCGCCTTCCTGATATCGCGGCGAATGGAACGTGGTTTCCTCAAAGCTGTCCGCGTTCGCGGAAATTCCCGCGCCCAAAGACCGAGTGATCGTGTTATGCACAATCGTGGGTTGAGCCTGAGAAACGAAAATCGGACTGATCGTCTGCAACACAGAATCTAGCACGATATTTCCACCACCATATTCAATCAGCGCGTTGCTGACGTGGTTTAGGAAAATCCCTTCGTTCTGGTAATTGAAACGACCTTCCGCGCGATCGATGCCGTTGCGGAAAATAATTCCGCCCCAGTTGCCCGGCGACGCTGTGGTGGGTGTCGGAGTTGTATCACCGCCCGTATTTTCATTCAGCCACGAAGTCAAGATCACCTCGTTGCCCGGAGTTCCCAGAACCTGCAAAGATCCCGCAGAACGGTCAACGCCCGCCGTTGAACTGCCAACGCTGATTCCCGCAGCACGCAACTTTAGAATCGCCCCACCGTCAATCATCACGGCCACGTTTTGCGGCACGTCAAAACGACTTCCATCGCGCAAGGGCTGATTGGCTGTTGTGGTTCCGATCTGATAAATCGCTTCCTCGCCGTCGATGCCGCCGTTGCCAACAATACGCACAATTTGACCAGGACGAGAAGCGGCCAGTGCCAGATCGATTTCCAAGAACGGCGATGCCGTTGATCCGTTGTTCAGCCGCCCAGGAGTCGCCGCATCAGCCGCATTTTGATCCACGAACAAAGTGTTCGCAACATCCGTAGCGCGGAACCAGAAGTCGTACACACCACCCGCTTGACCGTCACTGTTGCCGTCCAGTGGCGTATTGGTTTCGTCCACCAGCACGTTCGCTGGATTGGTCAGGTCAGGACGGAAGTTGACGCGTAGTTCGTATTCACCCTGAGAAGTTCCACCAAAACCGGTGCCCGGAATAGACGGGTCGTATTCATCGTTCCCCGTCGACGACAGTCCGATAAAATACGTGCCTGGAGCCAATGTTAATTCGATGTACGCATCTTCGCTGAAGTAATCATCGTTCTGAGCAATCAGTGTGCGATTGCCATCAACGTCTTCACGAAACAGTCGCAGCTGCGAATCCAACAGGCTGGAATTCACCAAGCGTTCCGCCATCACTTCCGCAGTAAACAAGCCTCCGCTGGCTACAGTAAAGCGATACAGGTCGATATCGATGCTGTCTGGTGAATGCAGATACTTGCCATGAACTAAGTCAGCGTCGCCAGGAAAGACAGGTTCGGCGAAACCATTAAACGCCCCTGGATTGGCGTTTCCAAAACCGTCTCCAGCAAGCACCGTGACCGGAGAAAGGTCAGACGCATGGCCGAGACCGAGCAAGTGACCAATTTCGTGCAGCGCGGTCTGAAACCAGCTGGAGCCGGGTGCATCGTTCCAGACTTCCGCTTGGTCCATCACGGCCACACCGCCGCCAGCAATCCCTGTCACTCCACCAGGCCCAGTTGGCACCAATGGGTCTAACGCTCGCAGGTCACCAGTGGCGATCGTAAAGCCGCGATTTGATGTTTCGCGGAAGTCGAGTCCCAGATACGTGCTGTAGTATTCAAAAACTTCGCGAGCCCGCTGCTTCTGGGCGGCGGTGATCGTGTTGATCAGGATGTTGCCAGCGGGATCAAATCCATACGCATCTTGGAAGTTGTAATCGATCTGCGTTGTGCCATCCTGAGCGTCCGCACCGCCACTTAGGTGACTCTCGATTTCGATTTCGCGATGACCAATTTCATCGTTCGCACCTGGAAAATCGAGCACAAAACTTTGAGGATCAATGGCCGACGAAATTACCTGGCTTCTCACAACCGACAGGTCGCCCAGATTCCCCACAGCTGGGGAATCGAAACTGTCTGCCGGGTCGTTGACCGGCGCGATCGTCGTCTGCGTCGGAGCCAGCGGGATGGTCTCGTTGGTGCCAACTCGAAGTCGATACGTGCCCGAGCCAGCCAAGGCGTCGATGCTGTCAGCGAACGTCAACGTCACCGTGTCGGCAACGCTGTCGTAAACAGCGATGGTTGGATTGATCGCCAGGCCACCACCATTATCGTCCAAGTTGGAGACCGTATTGTTGGTCTGAATCAGCTGGTAGAAGCTGAGTGTTTCCGCCGAAGCTGGCAGCAAATTGTCGTCGTTAAAGTACAGCACGATTTGATTTCGCGCCTGAGAAATCACACCAGTGGCTGCGTCTCGGGTGACAGGTTGCGGATCAATGGCAATGATCCGCGCACCGAGATCCAGAGAAAATCCAAACACGGTATCGTTGCCTGCGTTCAGAGTTTCGCCCGATGTGCTGCGGATTGGCGCAATGCTGGTTCCGTCGAGTACGATCTCATAATCGTCATCAGGCAGGTTCTCAGCAAAACGAATCACCACTTCTTCCGGCACGTCACCGATACCGACGAAGCCGATCTTGACCGGAACCTCGTTGCCGTCCCCAAACGTTCCATCGTGGCCGGCGGAGATCACCTGCACGGTCGATGTATTGATGGACAGCGGATCAAGAATCTGACCCGGATTAAACTGCAGCGTTAACTCGTTTGGAGCAACTTTTCGAGTTTCGCCATCCTGCAGAAACTCACCCACATTCGGCCGCACGGCAACCAAACTTGGCGGTGGCAATTGAATGCTGAAGTCGAAAGAACTGTCAATCCCGGCGTTGAACGTCTCGCCAATCGTATTCGCCAGTGTGCCCGGCAAGTTGATGCGGTACAGGTCCGATGGAAGAGTCTGCCCCAATTGCAGCACAACTTCATTCGGCGCGGCACCGACGATCGAAACCGTCACCGGAATCTGAACATCCGTCCCGTCGAACGCGCCGTCCTGACCAGCACGTTCCAGAGTAATCGTGGTGATGGTCGTCGCATCCAGATCCGGTGTGGAACTGAAGTCCAACACCAGTGTGGAGGGCGAATTTTGGATCTCCTGCCCTGAGGCGATCACCCGTCCACCCTCATCCTGAACATCGATCAGTTGCGGGGCCGCCAGCAAATGCCGAGCTTCCAGATATTCAAGCGTGCGCGACGCCTGCTCCGGAGAACGGCGGTTAGGCCGGCGAGGTTGACCTTGAAGTCGATTTCTGAACGAACGAAGCCAGGTGGAAATCAGCATTTTGCGTCCTTGGGACTCAAGTAAAATCGTGTAGGCTGAAGTAACAACGTGACCGAACGGTTCACGCCATCAATTTTCATTTTTTGTGCGGCAAGGACGAAAAAACCTCGCCATATCAATGATCACGGACCTGCAAACGTCCAAATTTGTCAGCGATCGGAACGCGCGCACGGCCAAACCACTCGCGCATTTCCATTCGATATACTGACGGGCATTATCCCTAAACCAAACAACCTAAAGTCTATAAAAAAACCGTGTGAACCTGATAAAGCCCGCACTTTGACGTAGTGAATACGGTAACAGCAAACGAAATTCCTGGAAAGTCCTGTCAGCAGCACTTGCGCTGGTCAACAACAGTTCTGCGAGACTCTATCGATCGTCCGGATTTGCGCACTTACCCACACTTGCCCACGTAATCGGAATTAAACACTCAAATCATTTCATCGGCCTTTCATCAGCACATCCCCCCCGAACACGCAGAAAACCATGAAATCACTCACAAAAGAGCTGTGGATGGACATTCCCGAACGACGCATGATCGTTTCCATCCACGATCAGGTCGCCAGCCTTGTTGCCGAATCCGGGGTCCAAGACGGACTCGTTCTCGTGAATGCGATGCACATCACGGCTTCCGTGTTCATCAACGACGACGAATCCGGACTGCATCAGGACTACGACAAATGGCTGGAAGAACTGGCCCCATTCGACCCCTCTCCGGAACGCTATCACCACAATCGCACGGGAGAAGACAACGCTGACGCTCACCACAAACGGCAGATCATGGGCCGAGAAGTCGTTGTCGCGATTACGGCCGGAAAACTGCATCTTGGACCGTGGGAACACATCTTTTACTACGAATTCGACGGAAAACGCCGCAAAAGAATCCTCGTGAAGATCATCGGTGAATAGAGGCTGCGGGAAAAAGATGCTTGGGGGGATGGGGTGTTTGTTGTGTGGTTAGGTTTTCCAATTGCGTCACTCATGGTTGGAGTGTGCCTAACATGGCATTGGTGGGCGTGCGATGCGCCGCTGGCAGTGGATTAGATGATGGCGAAGCCAGTTTCTCCTTCCAATAGTCGCAGCATGCGATTGAGATTATGAACAGTCCCCTCGATCAACTTCTGAACCTGCACTCGGGCCAGCCCGCGATAGCGGGCTCGCCGACCTCCGTGGCGATTCACAAGTTCGCCAAGCCGGCGTTCGACTCGGGGATGTTCCGACTTCACCGCCGCGTATTCGTCGGTCCGCTTGCGTTGCCGCAGAATTTCATATTCGGGTTCGTAATCGTTCAGTGTCACCGTTCTGTCATGCTTCTGATTGGCCGAAATACACTGCTGCATGAGCGGGCACGCGGCACACGTTTGTGTGGCGAAACGAAACGAAGTCTTGTGACGTCCTTCATCGCGCTGGCGATATTGAGACGTTTCGCCGGCGGGACACGTCGCGTGAGATCCGTCGTCACTGAATTCAAAATCCTGCGTCGTCAGTCGACCACCATTGGACGGTTCTTGGGGAGGAACGAACGCTGTGATACTGCGAGATTCCAGTTCGCGGATCAGACCACCATCGAAACCGGCACCGTCAATCGAGATTTGTTCGATCTCATTTTCATGAGCCGCCTGTTCCTGCTCCAGCAGATTCAGAGTGTCGGCGGTTTCGTTGCCGTCCGCCGGCAACACATCAATTGCGGTGAAGAATTCGCTGTCCGCGTCGATCAGCACATCGACGAAATAGCCATCGTAAAATTCTCCGTGTTTGCCGCGCCGAGCATCCGGATCGACAAACGCTGCGAAGCTTACCGGGAGCCTTGGGGTCATCATGGCCGTTGAGGGCCTTCTGAGCAATTTCAATGGTCTTCAGCAGTGTTTGCCACTGTGTGTCCGAATCTGCATCGTCGGGTGGCGTCAGCTTCGTGGCCCATTCGAGAATGTCGCGAAGATGTTCGACGCGGGCGACAAGCCGAGATTCATTGCCCTGCGAAAATCGTCGTCGTGCGAATCGCTTCCGTACGAACACGTTCACCCACAACACATTCGGCGGCGAAGCGTTCTGCGGCCCTCAGCAGTTTGTTGCGAGCCTGAGCAATCAACTGCAGACCAGCAGGGATCGCGATGTCGGCCAGCACATGCGTGGCGTCCTTGATTCGCAGTCGATCCTTCACCAGCCCGTGGCTGCGAGCCTGACCGAGCAGCGCATGAAAGACAGCCTGATGACCTTCCACGCCCAGTCAGCTCAAGCTTCAAACAAACAATGGGCTCAACCGCCGGTCGGCCTTCGTCGCTGAAGTGGGGCTGGATCGATTCTCGCAACGCCACAAAATCCACACGAGCATCCGCCCGGCGAGTCCAGTGATCATACGGAACCAGTTGATCGAACAGAATTCGATCCTCGTAAGAAAATGACGGTGCCTGATAAGCTCTCAACATCGGAGTCCCTTCCGAGTGCTACATCGCCTAGAAACGTAAAAACCTATTCTGATTAAATTACCAAAAATCGCATACCCCTTTTCCCGCAGCCTCGAATGACTAGGTTTTAAACGCTCACTGACAGAAGGGGCGGGTCTTGGGTGACGGGGTTCGGGTTTCAGAAAAGGCAGTTCGTGCAGATAAACCGCGGCTAGCGCCGGGCGGCTCGGGAACACGACGTAGTGGTCGGCATTTGGCTTCGGTGGAATTGCAGGGGCGTGGTAGTGAGACGGGGCCGAATGTTCACAAAGCGGGAGCTCGTTGCAGCAACAAGGGATTCCCGCCGATGTCGACGGCCGATTATTTGCAGTTGCTGGATTGGACGGCTCGTCAGCAGCGTGAAGGCAAGCATGGGGCCAACGCCGAAGCAGTTCGCTCCACTGTTTGAGCGGCTTGGAATATCGGCGGACGGCTGGTGCAAGCTTGTGAAGGATTTTGGACGGCTGTTCAGCGTGGTAGCGGGCCAGCCACACAGAATCGACGAGCACCGTTCAATGACGGCCGAGAACGCTCACCGCTTCCGAGCTCGCCGAGAAGCTCGCGAACTTCTGGCGACGGCATAGCCAATTACAATCCGCCTTCGAACCGGGCGGCCCCTCAGTCCGCCCGCTTTCTGCGCCCAGTTGCTGACGCCCCACCGTTCGGCGGAATCCTGAACGCTGCGCTGGCACTTCTCGCACGCGCCACTTTCCTGCCAACGCTACGCCCGCGATGCTCTCATTCGGCATCAGCCCAGACCCAATCGCCTGTATCACGTGACCGTGTCGCACAACAAGAAGCAGATGTCACCTGTAGACGTCGAATCCGCTGGAGGACATTCCGCTGGAGGACATAATTGAGTCTCCCCATATCGCTCTTCTTCCACGTTTCAAAAGTTGGCCGCAAGAATGCCCCTGTCAACTCCAAAGCAATCGGCAAGCCGTCCAACGATGTCTTTCGTGAATGACTTGTTGCCTTTCAGTATCTCAGAAATTGAAGACTTCGAGATACCAGTCTGTCGATGCAATTCAGCCTGAGACATTCCGCGAGTATTGAGCAAGTGTTGCACCATGTCGGCATCAGAAGCCGGTGGAATGCTGTGGTGATCATCTTCGTACGTTTCGACGAGTTCCGCGAGCGTATCCATGTCTGCATCTTCGCCCGCATCACGTTTTGGTTGGTCCATCATTGATTCCAGGACCTGCAATGCTTCGCTCAGGTGTTTGTCATCCTCGATCGTTAAAAGCGGAAACTCGATAATTCGCTCCATGTCGGAGTCTTTAGCTTTTCCGTTTCTTAGTCTTGCCATCAGGTTTTTCCGCCCTCTTCTTAGGCTTTTGTTGCCCCTGTTCCATCATGGCACTCACGCCCGCAGTTGCGCGTCCTATGCAACCGCAATCCTCTTTCCATTGCCCACAGTCATATTCCTTATGTGTCAACACTGCTTTGATGAACACCATGCGTTCGGAATCGTCGAGTTTTGCAATGAGTCGCCACTTGTTGCTGCCAATGTTAAAGACAACACACTTACCAAGAACGTCGGCGCTGCCGAACTGTTCTTTCAGCTCAGCGAATGAACTCCAATCAGTATCTCGCGATGAGATGTGTGACAATAGTTCGTAAAACACGAACAATACTCGAACGAAAGCTCGTTGGGCGGCCTTCTGCTTTGCCTCCACAGGGCATTCTTGGCGCCTTTGGACGATAATAGTACTGACGATTGAAAGCTTGTGACAGCTGGCTTTGTAGATACGGCAAGGAAGAACACTCAAACTACTGGGGACACAGCACTTTAGTATGTTGTGGGCAAATTGGCAACGATTGTATTGAAGGAGGCTGAGCCGGATTAGCGCGAGATTGCGTGATCCATGGGGCACGTCAACAAAGTGCTGTCGTCATGGGTTTCTCTCGTAGTTGACATGCGTGAAGCCAGTGACTGCCGTTCCGATCGCCAGAGATGCAAGGCACGCCTTGGAATATGGACTGTCAGCTCTGGATTCACTGCTCGGCCGAAACGCGATGGCCATCGCAAAGAAGTCGTGCAAAAACTTTTTCCCTCCGAAATGAATTCGATGGAGAAGAGTCGTGCGTACCGGGCGATCTGATTGCACAGGAGTAGAATCTACGCAATCCATTTTTCTGCCAATTTTTTCACTGCCCAGCGGCAGCCGTTTCAGGTTGCTATCGCGGCGCATGGACCTTCAAGGGGACGGCATGTTGCGTGTGAATTTGCTTTTGAGTGTGTGGCCAGCCGCCTTTTAGGATCAACACAGCGACGCTGCGTCCGTCGAGCGGATAGACGTCGTCACTGGAATACGCGTCGCCTGGCAAATCATCGCGGCTGGTGTCCAGTACAGGTACCCAGCGTTCGGAAGGCATATGCCGCGGCATGTTGAACTTCACACTGGTTGGCTGATTGCTAAATAGAACCAGCAACGTGTCTCCGGAAATGTGTTCTCCGTGTTCGTCGACTTCGTCAATGGATTCACCATTCAGTCGAACACCGATGGCGCTCACGCAACCGCTATTCCATTCGTGGTCTGTCAGTTCGTTTCCGGTATGGCTCAGCCACGCAATGTCTTTGACTCCCGCACCACGAATCCGTCGGCCCTGAAAGAAATTTCGACGCTTTAGAACGGGCTGATCGTGCCACAGCTTGATCACTTTGCGGCAGAAATCCAGAAAGCCTTGCTGTTCTTCGTCGAGGTCCCAGTGCAGCCAGCTAATTTCGGAATCCTGACAGTAAGCGTTGTTGTTGCCATGTTGTGTGTGACTTAATTCGTCGCCACCGCGCAACATCGGTACACCCTGCGACAGTAACAACGTGGCGAAAATGTTCTTGCGTTGCTTGAGCCGCAGTTTGTTGATTTCGGGATCGTCCGTTTCCCCTTCGACACCGCAGTTCCAGCCGTTGTTGTGGCTGTCTCCGTCGCGATTGTTTTCTAAGTTGGCTAGGTTTCTTTTGTCGTGATAGGTCACGAGGTCTCGCAGGCAAAAACCATCATGTGCCGTCACAAAATTGATGCTGGCATGCGGTCGTCGACCATTGTGTTCGTAGAGGTCGCTGCTGCCCGTCAGTCGAGTGGCGAATTCGTTAACCGCACCACCATCACCCGCCCAAAACCGCCGAATCGTGTCGCGGTACTTCCCATTCCATTCCGACCATTGATGCGGAAAGTTGCCGACTTGATAGCCGCCGCTGCCCAAGTCCCACGGTTCTGCGATCAGCTTGACCTTCGAAAGCACGGGGTCTTGCAGGATGATGTCGAAGAAGGCGCTTAGCTTGTCCACGTCGTGAAGTTCGCGGGCCAAGGCACTGCACAGGTCGAACCGAAATCCGTCGACGTGCATTTCTTGCACCCAGTACCGCAGGCTGTCCATAATTAGCTGCAGCACACGCGGGGTCTGCATGTTGAGGGTGTTGCCGCAGCCGGTGAAGTCTTGGTAGTGTCGACCGTCATGGGGCATCAAGCGGTAGTACGAAGCATTGTCGATACCGCGCAGCGACAGTGTGGGGCCGAAGTGGTTTCCTTCGCCGGTGTGGTTGTAAACCACATCCAGAATCACTTCGATGTCGGCGGCGTGCAGCTGCTTCACCATGTGTTTGAATTCGTTGATGACCTCTTGGGGTTCCGTGGCGGCTGCGTATCGGCAATCCGGGGAAAAAAACGACAAGGTGTTGTAGCCCCAATAATTCGTCAGCCCGTTTGCGGCAAGGTGCCTGTCGTCGACATGGTGATGCACGGGCATCAGTTCCAACGCGGTGACGCCCAGCTGTTTCAGATGTTTGATCGCGGCGTCCGACGCCATTCCTGAGTACGTGCCGCGTAGAGCTTCGGGGACATCCGGATGCAGCTTTGTGAAGCCTTTCACATGTGTCTCATAGATCAGCGTCTTGTGCCACGGAGTGTCTGGATGTTTGTCGTCACCCCAATCGAAATCGGCAACTACCACGACGCCTAAAGCAGCGAACGCGGCGTTGTCGCGCGTGTCGAAGGTGGTGTCGTCTTCTCCGACGATGAACCCGAACATCGAATCGGACCAGGTGATCGTGCGGCCAACGGAACGCGAGTAAGGGTCCAATAACACCTTGTTGTCATTAAAGCGATGACCAGCATGCGGCGCGTAAGGTCCGTGAACGCGAATTCCGTACAATTGCCCAGGCTTCAGGTCAGGAAAGTATCCATGCCAAGCCAGATGCGTCTGTTCGCGTAGCGGAATACAGTGCGACTCCGATCGGTCTGTGACAGAATCAAACAGGCACAGTTCGACCTTTGTGGCATGCTCAGAGAAGACGGAAAAGTTCACACCGTTGCCGTCCCAAGTCGCTCCCAGGGGATTCGGGCGGCCTGGCCATTGGCGAATATCGGCTGAAATTGTTCGTGCTGTCTGGGCCGTGGTCCCCTTCGACATTGTCTCTCGTCTCCGCAATTTTTGTGATGGAATCAGCGTTTCCGCCAATTTTCAGAAGCGTGTGGCACCGACAGATCGACGACCTCCGGAACTCCCGGTTTGTTCATAGTCGAATCTCTCGGCTGATTCTATTGTGCCGGTCAGGCAGACTTAACTGTTTGCTCCAGCAAATCCCCAGTCGATGCAAATCCCAGTCGATATTAGGATGACGGGGCCGCAATGCGCCGGCAAAATGGCCGAAAAACGTGCCGAGATGCTCTAAATAGGGGTCGCGACGCAGTTTGTGTTTGACTCCCTTTTCCCGCAATCCGTATAAATTAACGATTCAAGGCTGTTCGGGGAATTGATCCTTCCACTTCTCCGACTGACTCAACAGCTTTCTTCTTGCCTGGGCACCTGACTCCTGATGCAAACGTCCTTTCCAAAGATTGCGACAGTAATTTTGGCGATCTCTGCCGTGTGCTTTATGGGCATGGCAATGGCGTCTTATTACGGTCGGCCGGATCCCATCGCGGAGATGCATTCGCCGGAAATTGACGAATTCGAGTTCGAGGCCACTCAGACAGAAACCGGAATCACGTGGACCGTGACACCCGGCGTGACCAAGGACAAGACCGGTCCGACAGACACCACGCCCAAGCAAAAAGACAACGCCTACGCGGCCATATTGGAAGCTTATTCGTCTAAAACGTCCAGATTGACTTCTGAGACCAATCACTTGAACGACCTCACGACCCAATTGCGTGAGCGGATCACTCAGGTCGAATCAGAACAACAGCAGGATTTGGCGGCTCTACAGGCGCAAGCTGACATTCTGGCAACCGCACTTAGAAATGACCAACTGGCACTCGACAGCGGATCGGTGCAGTTTCAAAAATTGGCCGTTGACACGCGTACGATTCGAGACGAAACAACGAAACGCAGAGAAGATGTGATTCGATTACAAAGCGACTTGGCAGAGCTACGGACAGACCGCTATCGCCTGAAACAACAACGGCTGATTCTCACAGATCGGCTACTGAGACTGCAGTTGGAGAACGAGGCGATTCAAAGTCGCCTAGATCAGTTGATGTCGCAAACGCAATAGTGACGTGGTGACGTCACTGCGACGTTAGTATCCACATTGAAATCACCGGTTAAAAGTACACGGAACAGATTCGGAGAGTGCTCGATGAACAATGTCGTCGGCAAGATGTTAATCGTAATGCAATTGGTGTTTAGCATCCTGTTTATGTGCTTTGCAGGAGCTGTCTACACCTTTCAGGCGCAATGGCGCAACAAAGCTGTTGGGTTGGAGCAAAAGCTGGGAGTCGCAGAAGCCCAAGTCGATGACGCCATCGAAGCGCGGAATCGCGAAGTCGAAGCGATGCAGGCAAAAATCGATGAGCTACAGAATCTGTCCGATAACCTAAAGGCTCAGGAGCGAGCTAACACGGACAAGGTCGACCAAGCGACCAAGTTGCTAGCGGCCGCACAATTGGAACGCGACAAAGCCATCAGCGATGCACAAGTGTCCACAACGGAAGCGGCCGCTCGAGTCGTGGAAGCGACCGTTCTGAACCGTGAAGTTCAGAGCCTCCGGAATCGCATGGCCGGACTGCAAGCGGACGCTCAATTGGTGGAAGACAAAGTTCTAAGCCTGAGTGGCGACCTCGCGAAAGCGGTACAGAACGAAGACATGCACCTCGACGAAAACAGCAGGCTCAAAGATCTGCTGCGAGCCAATGAAATCGATCCGCGAACTCAAATGCTGGCGGATTTGCCTGCGGAAAAAGATAAGGTCGACGGCTTTGTCGAAAAGACACGCAAGGCAAAAGCACAGAATCAGGAATACGTCCAAATTACGATCGGCAGCGATGACCGCGTGTACAAGGACATGAAATTGATTCTGTCCCGCGGCGCAAAATACCTCGGTGAAGCTCGAGTGATCTCCGTGTACCCGGATTACGCTGTGTGTGTGGTTATTGAAAAAACACGTCAGGGAAGCATCCAGGAAGGCGACAATGTCACAACAAAACTCTGATCCCACCATTTACGATGGCCTGATGTTTGTCGCACTTGCGGCTGTAATCGTCGGCATTGTGTTTCTGGTACTGACTCTGGGCCAATACGGCTGGAGCGGCCCATAGTAGCCAGCCTAGCCAGCCGCGCGTGGGTCTGCCCCGGCCGCAGATGTCGGACATTGCAGGTCCGGGGCTAGCGATGGGCTGTTGTAAAATTCGGTTTTGCACAGAGCTTGGGTTTGCGCAATTTTTCTCCAAGCGATTCAGTCCCAGCGGGCAACGCCGTTCAGGATTCCCTTCCCGTGTTTTGCAGGGATAGGGCAGGCATTGGTGAAATGTGAATCGCACTCTCGTCTTTTCCGCTCTCTATGTTTTTGAGGCCAACAATCCTTAACGGCGTTGCCGGCGGGAGGACATACGTTGCAAACACCGCTGTTAAGGCCGAATTTTGAACGGCCCAGCCTAAGCGTCCGCTGCCTGCGCGGCGTTGTACAGAATCCGACCGCACTGTCGGCACAAAACGAAGTCGCCCATGTTGATCTGCACTTTGTCCTGAGGCGTTGCTTCGGTATTGCATTCGCTGCAGTAATTGTCTTCCATTCGCGCCATCGCAGTGGCCCCCATCGATAGTCTGAGTCGCTTATAAGTCGCCCGCGCCTCACCGCCGGGGATGACTTTTTCGGCCTCAGAAATTTCCCCCGTGACGCGCTGAATATCCGCAGTTAAGCCGGGTTCCCGATTCTGCACATCGGCCTTCACTTCGGCAAGTTTTTGCTGCAACGCGGCGACTCCCTGTTCGAAGCGTGCCAGTTCTTCGGTCGCCTCGTCCACATCACCCAGCAGAGTCAGCACGCGGTCTTCCAGTTCTCCACTGGCTGTAGTCGCGGCTGTAATCTGAGTCTGAATGATCTGGTACTCTTTATTGGCAGTGGCTTCATTCAGTCGCTGTTTGTGCTTCGCGGTCTGTGCTTCGCTGGTCTTGAGTGTCAGTGAGACTTCGTCGGCGGCCTTTCGGCGTCGATGGATCTCTGCTTTTTGAACATTGCAGGCGTCCTGAGCGGCGACGATTTTTTTCTCTGCGACGGCGATTCGCCGCGGCCCCAATGCCAGCATTTTCTCCGCACGGTCGAGTTGTTCTAGTCGCTTGTGGAGTTGTTCAAACGCGTGCGTGTTTGCGGCGGTCATGCAGAATGGTTCCTCGAAAGGCAGTTTTGGGCGGTCGCAATGGCCCAGAGATCTGGGACCATTCCATCGAACTCGCGGGATTTACGATCAGACAGGTCCGCCCATTCTATGAAGCGCCGTCCATATTCTCTACAAACATGAGCTGGAAACCCGGCAGTACCGTTTAACCTATGGCTCACACGATTGGTGAACGAAAAGTGCCAGCTCGCGGGCGTAGAGCACCGACCGCAGTCGAATCAGCCAAGGAGCTTATACAGAGTGACCACGGGAAAAGTTTATTTGGTGGGAGCCGGCCCGGGAGATCCGGGGCTGCTGACGTTGCGAGGACGCGATGTGTTGGCCACGGCCGACCTTGTTTTGTACGACGGACTGGCCAACCCATTGCTGCTGCGATTAACCAACGCTGTCTGCGAACGCACGGCCCGCACGCGAATCGGATCGGACAGCATTGTTCTGCAAGAAGACATCAATATCCGCCTGATCAAAGCCGCTCGCGCCGGCAAGCAAGTGGTGCGTCTGAAAGGCGGCGACCCCTATATCTTTGGACGAGGCAGCGAAGAAGCCGCCGCGCTGCAGGCGGCCGGTATTCCCTGTGAAGTGGTTCCCGGAATCACGGCAGCCACCGCCGCAGGTGTGTACGCCGGCTTTTCGTTCACGCACCGCGATCATGCGTCTGCGGTCGCGTTTGTGACGGGACACGAAGATCCAACGCGCGACACAGGCCGACTGGATTACGCCGCTCTGGCCGCGTTTCCTGGCACCTTGGTCTTCTACATGGGCTTGGGACGCATCCAGCCAATTTGCGATCAGCTGGTCCAACATGGAAAACCGGCCGACACGCCGGCGGCCGTGATTTGTCGAGCCTCGTTGCCGACGCAGCGCGTGGTCACATCCACGATCGCAGGACTTCCACAGGCCGTGTCCGTCGCCGACCTGAAACCGCCATCACTGATCGTCGTGGGCGAATGCGTCAATCTTCGAGAAGCTTCTTCTTGGTTCGAACAGCGGCCATTGTTCGGGCAACGGATCGGGATTACACGACCAGCCCACCAATGCGACGACATCGCCCAGCGCATCGTTGAATTGTCTGGCCAGCCCGTACTGATGCCCCTCATCGAAGTCTCACCAGTCGACTCAGCACAACGCGCCGTCGTTGACGAAACACTCCGGAAACTCGACCAGTTTCAGTGGGTCATCTTCACCAGCGTGAACGCCGTCGAAGCATTCTGTCAGCGACTGTGGGACATCGGATTCGACGTCCGTGCGTTGAGTCACCTGAAGATCGCCGCCATTGGTTCCTCCACAGCATCCGCGCTGGAAGACCGTTCGCTGCGAGCCGATGTGGTCCCCGATTCGTTTCGAGCCGAAGCGCTGGCGGCCGCACTTTCCGGTCTGGTCGCTGAAAAAAAAGTGCTGTGGCCGCGTGCCAGCCGAGGTCGCGATGTGCTGCCGGAATCGCTGACGGCCGCTGGCGCCAGCGTGACGGAATTGGTCGTGTACCGCAACGAGGATGTCGCCGCAATCGATCCAGAAATTGTCGCCCAGCTGCGCAGCGGAGACCTGAACTGGGTGGGACTCAGCAGCCCGTCCATGGCGCGCCAGTTTGCCGAAATCCTCAGGATTCATGGCCTAAATCCGCAGCAAATCTCGACTCAACTGGCCGCCCTCAGTCCGCTCACGGCCGATGCCGCACGCGCCGCCGGGCTGAAAGTGGTGGTCGAGGCGACAACGTACACGTGGGATGGTATCGTGGACGCCATCTGCGCGGCTGTGGGCTCGACAAAGAACCCGGTTCCCTGAAACAGACAGCGTAGATCAACCGTGACTGACAACCAACAGATGTCGAATCACTGACGACACTTCCGCCCCTGAACCCCGCCAGAAAGTTGACTTCATGAAACTCCTGCTGCTCACCTCAGTGTTGCTGCTGTCTCTGGCAGCGAACGGTCAGGCCGCCGATCCGATTAAGCACGGCTTCTTGGCGACTGGCTCGCACACATACATCATGGATGGCGACGGCCAGCAACTCTGGAGCTACCCGTTGGGGTCGCGCGATGGATACGTTCTGCCCAATGGCAACATCATCTTGGCGGTCAACAAGGGCGGCAAATACCCCGGTGGTGCCGTCCTAGAAATCGATCGTGCTGCGGGCTCTGAGAAACTGATCTGGAAGGGAACGCAGGCAGAAGTCAACAGCGCCCATCCGACGAAAGATGGCACATTCGTGCTGACAGAAGCTGGCCCGAAACCGAGACTGCTGGAAGTCGACGCCGATGGAAAAGTGCTGGTCGAATTTCCACTCGACTGCCAGAACAAAAACGCGCACATGGAAACTCGCATGGCCCGCAAGCTGGATGACGGAACCTATTTGGCTCCTCATCTGCTTGATTTCGCCGTCAAACATTATGACAAAACCGGCAAGGTGCTGGGACAGTTCGACACCACAGTCGCAGGCGATCCCGAACGCACGATTCATTCTTGGCCATTTACGGCCATTCGACAGCCGAGCGGTCACACCATGGTCTGCTGCACAAACGGCAACCGTGTTGTCGAATTCGACGCCGACGGAAACGTTGTGTGGCAACTGACCAACGACGATCTGCCCGGACCATGGCTGCAGGATCCCTGCGGCGGACAGGTACTGCCCAACGGCAACGTTGTGATCACCAGCTATGCGGGTGGTCGCAAAGATCCGAAAGCTCCAAAACTGATCGAAGTCAATCGCGACAAGAAAGTTGTCTGGACTTACAGCGACGGTCAAAAACACGGGATTCACCACTTCCAGATTCTAACCGCAGACGGGAAAGCCCTTCCTGAGCCACCATTAAAGTAGCACTCTTCCATTCCCCCACATTCCTCACCCACCACACCAGTCCTATGCTCAAAACCATATCCGCTCTATTCGCACTGACGGCCTTTATCCTTCCTGCTTGGTCAGCCGACACGCCGATCTCGTGGCCCTTTCGCAGTGGTCCCACCTTAAACGGCCACGTCAGCGCAACGGACGCGGAAGGACTGCCCACGGAATTCGACGAAGCATCCGGGAAGAATGTGAAGTGGAAAATTAAGCTCGAAGAATTCGGGCATTCCACCGCCATTATCGGTGGCGGAAAAGTGTGGCTGACGGCTGCCACAAACGACGGGACCAAGCAGTACGTGTACTGCATCGACGCAGAAACCGGCGACGTCCTGCATCACAAGCTGTTGTTCGAAAATTCCGAACCGGAACCGCTGAACAACACGATCAACACTTATGCCTCACCATCGTGTGCATTGGAAGACGATGCTGTCTACGTGCATTTTGGTTCGTACGGCACGGCGAAACTGAATCCCGAGACGGCAGAAGTCATCTGGGAACGACGCGATATCAAGTGCCGACACTTCCGCGGCCCCGGATCATCGCCCATCATTTTTCAGGACTTGCTGATCCTGACGTTCGATGGCGTTGACGCTCAATTTTTGACGGCCCTGGACAAGACCACCGGAAAAACCGTTTGGCGAACAGAACGTTCGACCGACTACGGGGATCTCGATGAAGATGGCAAGCCAAAGCAAGACGGTGACCTTCGCAAAGGCTATAGCACGCCGGCGTTAGTTGAAGTCAACGGCCGGACGCAGGTGGTGTCGGTCGGTTCACGAGCCGGCTTCGGTTACGACGCACTGACCGGAAAGGAAGTTTGGGGCTTTCGCCACGACGACTTCAACGCGGCCGCTCCGCCGGTCTTTTATAAAAACTTCGCCATCGTGAATACAGGTTCTAGTCGAGCCAATCTGAAGGCGATTGAGCTCGACGAAACCACCGTCGGCGATATTACGGAGACTCACGTCAAATGGGATCGCGAAAAGGGCAATTCACGCCTCGCGGCTCCACTGTTGATTGGTAATCGAGTGTTCATGATCACCGACAAAGGCGTCGCCAATTGTGTGGACGCCGATACCGGCGAAGAGATCTGGAAAGACCGTGTCGGTGGCACACACGTCGCATCACCATTGGCTGCCAATGGGCTGATCTACTTCTGCAGTGAAGAAGGCGACACGACCATTATCAAAGCAGCCGATCAATTCGAAATCGTATCGAAGAACACGCTGGCCGAAGGAATGCGAGCATCCCCCGCTGTGGCCAAAGGTCACCTGTATCTGCGAACCTTCGGTCATCTGTACTGTATCGGCGAATAGCTGAGATCAATCCTCTTCCGGATTATCGTCGCGGATCGGCACCGTAATCGGCTGCAGTGTGCGACCACGGAATCCCGCATATTCTGCCGGGTACTTTCGCACGTTGAACATCGTCCCCCCGTCCTGCAGGGGGACTCCGCTAGGTATTTTCAGAGCTTCAAGTTCCGCTGTGGGTAATTCCGACAGCGTGGGCTTGCCGAGCGGTTTTTCGAATGCGGGGGGCGGAAAAAAACGAGGCGGATTTTTGTACTTCCAGACACTCTGGCCCTGCTGTGTGACTTCCTGAAAGATGTACTGAGTTCCCGAGCAAATCAACGTGTTTCCATTCGGCAATCGTTGGGCACCGGAAATTCGTGGAGAGAAAAACTCCGGGCCATCTTCGAAACTCCACACCGGCCCTTCAGGACCATACGCGCCGTCACTCGACAGTTCGTACGTCCCATCCGTTTTCAGCGGCGGTGTGATTTCGTCAACCGTGGAGAACTTTCGGGCTGAGTTTGTTGTCCCGTTGTTGAACACCAGAATGTTGCCGGCTCCCGGTAAGCCGTCGGGAATCCACTGAGCGTCGTGTTGACTGTACAGCTGGCGATCTTTCTCTGTGCCACGTCGATAGGCTTGAGGATTCCCCCAGCGGTAAAGCAGGTCTCCACCTCGCCCACGACGTCCCCCGACATGGCCTTTCGCTTCTTCCGTCGTGGTGCCATGATCAATGATCCAGATCTCGTTCAGTGACCTCGAACCGACCAAGATTTGATCGAGCTCAGGGTTGTAGTCCAGTGAATTCATGTGCAACCAGTCCGCTGTTGGTCGCAACATAAAGTTGATATCAATCAGTTCGGGATGCTGCGATGGATCACCGTAGTTGTCTTTCGATTCGTCCCAATCCTGAACAACGTGGTCGCGGGAACTCCACTTCCACACGATGTCGGCACCGTTGAGGCCGTTTGGCTTGAGTTCAAAAATTGCTTCGAACCACAGCACGTCTCCCGTAAGTCGCCCCAGGTTCCGACCAGCTGCTTCTGCGACTTCACGCAGATAAGATTCCCAGGCAATGCACAGGACGTTGCCGTTGGGCAGCGGGTGAATGTCATGATGAGTCATGCGGTACGGAGAACTTGACACATAGTCCCAAACTAGGTTTCCATCCCAGTCGTACTTCTGCAGTCGGCCACCGCTGCCGGCCTGTGAGGGAAACTGAAAGAACTCCTTCACCTTGCCGGCTCTCAGCAAGCTGCCGTCCGGAAGCAAATAACTTGCCTGCCCCGGCTTTCTGTCGGCCTGCCAAAAGTGAACGACCTTACCATCGTTATCCAGCAGAAAAGATCGATGAGCACTCAAGGGAGAAACCAGCGTGTAGCCCGGACACACGTCGGTGGTCCTTTCCAGAACGCCGAACTTCTGCGGTTCGTCTGCCCAGACCGCCGACAGCCAACAGAAAATCGCCACAGCGAATTTCGCTGACTTGTGGCCGCGAGGCATGCGTCTTGGTAACAGATTTCTTGCTCCCGCGAGCGAGTACCGTTCACGGCAATAAGTCAACGGCTCTAGGTCACCCACCAATCTCATGAGCACAAATCCAATCAGTGAAGAAATGGTAGCACTTCAGCCGTCTGAAGTCGTTGGGATTTTCCAGCCGTTTTGGCGCTAGCCACGGTTGTTCGGATACGTGGCTAGGGCGGCTAGTGCATGTGCCTACAGCACAAATCGGCTGAGATCTTCGTCTCGACGAATATCATCCAATCGATCAATCACATAAGCGCGGTCGACAATAATTTTCTTGGGGCCACAGTCTGGAGCTTCGTAGCTGACGTCTTCCAGCAGTCGCTCCATGATCGTTTGCAGTCGTCGTGCTCCGATATTTTGAGTCGTTTGATTCACATGAAAAGCGACGTCGGCCAGTTCCTGAATACCGTCGTCGGTGTACTCAATTGTGATGCCATCCACCGCCAGCAGTTCCACGTATTGGCGAGTAATCGCACCGGATGGTTCTGTCAGAATCCGGATGAAATCGTCGCGAGTTAAGTCCTGCAGTTCCACGCGAATCGGAAACCGTCCCTGCAATTCGGGCATCAAGTCTGACGGCCGTGATCGATGAAACGCGCCGGCGGCGATGAACATGATTTTTTCCGTCGACACCGAACCATAGCGAGTCTGCACGGTTGTGCCTTCGACGATCGGCAACAGGTCGCGCTGGACTCCTTGACGGCTGACATCGGCGGACTTGCCACCTTCGCCGCTGCTGCAAACCTTGTCGATTTCGTCGATGAAGATGATTCCCGTTTCTTCGGTCAGGCGAACCGCTTCTTCATTGATCGAATCTTTGTCCAGCAGGCTTTCGACTTCCTGTTCATGCAGCACTCGCCGAGCATCGGCTACGGATAATTTGCGGGAAGAATGTTGCTTGGGCACCATTTTTTCCAGCATGCCTTGCAGGTCCATATCCATCGGCTCCATCCCCAGATTACTGAACACCTGCACGGGCGAATGTTTTTGTTCGAGCGAAAGTTCGACCATGCGTTCTTCCAGTTTGCCATCCCGCAGCATGTCACGGAATTTTTCGACGGTTCGCAGGTGCCGAGCATGCGCATCGTCTGTGTTGTTCGCCGCTGGCGCACTTCCGTCTTGGATGATTGCGGGTGTGGCAGGTTCGGTGGAGTCGAATGGCACCAGCAATTCCAGCAGCCGATCTTCGACTTGTTTTTCGGCCTGCTGTTCCACTTCTTCGCGTTTGGAGGACTTCACGAGGCCGATCGCGGCTTCCACCAAATCACGCACCATGCTTTCGACATCGCGGCCGTAGTAACCGACTTCGGTGTACTTACTAGCTTCGACCTTAATGAACGGCGCTCCGGTTAGCTTCGCCAGTCGGCGGGTGATCTCCGTCTTACCAACGCCGGTCGGGCCGATCATCAAAATGTTTCGCGGCGTGACCTCTTTGCGCATTTCGTCGGATAGATTCAACCAGCGCCAGCGATTGCGCAAGGCAATCGCCACGGCGCGTTTGGCGGCATCCTGACCGACGATGTGTTCGTTCAGTTTTTCGACGACCTGTTGGGGCGTCATGGGGGGAAGTTTGTCAGCCATGAGTGATTACTATTCGTGAGTCGCAGGATGTTATGTGGACGAAGAAAGTTCTTCGACGATGATATTGTTGTTTGTGTAAATGTCGATTTCGGCAGCGACACCCAATGATTCGCGTACGATCTGTTCCGCAGACAATTGTGAGTGTTTCACCAAAGCCTTCGCGGCAGATGTCGCATACGCTCCGCCAGAACCAATCCCGACCACGCCGTCAGTCGGCTGAACCACGTCACCTTGACCAGTCAGCAGCAACGTTAGCTCGGCATCGGCCACAATCATCATCGCTTCCAGCTTCCGCAACGCTCGATCTGTGCGCCAGTCTCGCGCAAGTTCGGTGGCCGCGCGAGCAATGTTGCCGGGGTAGTCCTTCGCCTTTTCTTCGAAACGTTCCATCAGCGCGAAGGCGTCCGCCGTCGATCCAGCAAAGCCGACGAGGACTTTGCCGTCGAGCATGCGACGCAGCTTTTTGGTGTCGGATTTCATGATGGTGTTGCCATGAGTCACCTGCCCATCGGCTCCCAACACAATCTGACCTTGGTGCCGAACAGCCAGAACTGTGGTCGATCGCCAGCGACGTTTATCTTTACCGGAACGAGACATATATGATTCAATCAATAGCCAAAACGAACATCAATCACTGCTCAATGACGGATTTTACCATTCACACGCCCGAAGCTCAAACAGCTTACATCAGCTGCTGCCGAATGGCCAAGCCCACCGTCGGGTCAACCATCGCTGCGGTCGCCAGCGCAACCGACGACGCACCGGCAGCCAGATAATCTCGCACGTGATCGGCCGTCGAAATCCCACCAACTCCGATCAGGTCCAAACAATGCTGGGAACTGGCAAGTGCTTTTTTGAACATCGCGATCTGCGAAACACTGGCGTCGCGAGTCGCAGCGCCACAAATGCCGCGAGGCTGACCATCAAACAACAGCTGGCCGCCGGTGTCGGTGACTCTAGCAGCGATCGAATTCGTCATGGCCAAACCATTCACGTGAGGTCCGACATGCTGCAGCAGCGTTTCGGCTTCCGTCAATGAACCAACGCGACCAATTTTCAACACCAATGGCGCAGTGCCGATGCGATCGCGAATGCGTTCCGCCACAACACCAGCCGACTCTGGCTGTTGAAACAGCTGCCCGTCTGCGGTTGAAACGTTCGGGCACGAAAAATTCGCCTCCACGCCATCCGCGCCACTCTGCAGCGCCCACTCAGCACACAGCGCAAAATCATCGGCCAGATGTTCCAACGATGCTTGATCGTCCGTGATGTTTTCGTCCTGCGTGCCCACGACGGACACCACAAGCACCTTGCCGGCCGCAAGTCGCGTTTGCGCGAATTCGACATCTTTACGCCAAGCGTCCGGCGTTTGCGATGGCATGCCGAACGACACAGCCCAGCTGCCTTGCATGGCTGTCGAGACGGGGACAACTGTTCCCGCAGTCGACAGCTGATTGGAAGTGACAGGCACCAAGTTGGGCAAGGGATAGCAAAGTCGTTGAGTGCTGCGGACCGTCTTGTAGACCAATACATCGAATCCGAAATTCGCGTAGTGCAGTAACCAACCAGAATTCAGCAACGGGCCAGCCGGAATTCCCAGAGGCGACGAAACCGTCAGGCCACACCAAGCCCATGTTCCGGGTAGCGCAGCTTGCGGTGTGGCGTCCGTCGGCGGCGGTGAATGATCCAGGTTCCACTGCCATGTCCGTTGAAGATCGTAGGTCTGCACTGCGTATTTGCTCCGCAAGAGGTCTGTGACGACGAGTTTCTGCTGCAGTCGCTGATTATGTCATAGGATTGATGAATTGTGATCGGTCATGCGCCACAATCTGAGGCGGTTGTGACAACAGAAGTCGGGCTGGCCACCCATCAAGGCGAAACATCTGGTTATGAAAATTCTTCTTTTGGCAGATATTCACGCCAACTGGCCCGCATTGGCGGCGATCGATGAATCGTTCGATGTGTGCCTGTTTGCCGGTGATGCTGTGGATTACGCCACCGATCCCGTGCCCTGTATTGAATGGCTGCAGAAAAATGCGACTCACTGGGTCCGGGGGAATCACGATCATTCCGTCGCCCAGCGCGTGACCGTTCGGCCGGGAGGAACGTTTCGAAGAATGGCCGCAGCGATGCGAGGACATCACTTCGACGTGCTTCAGGACAGTCATCTGACGTGGCTGGCAGAAATGCCCGTCACGCAGTACTTAACTGTGGGAGACCATTCTTTTCTGATGGTCCACGGGACACCGCGAGATCCGATGGACGAATACGTGGCGAATGTCAAAGAAGAATGGGCTTCTCGCCTGGACCATGTGAATGTTGACTTTGTCTGTGTCGGACACACGCATATTCCCATGGACCTGCAACTGAACAACACACGCGTCATCAACCCCGGCAGTGTTGGGCAACCGCGAGACGGTGATTGCCGCGCTTCCTATGCCGTTATTGAAGACGGCGTTGTGGAGTTCAAACGCGTGGAGTACGACATCGATCAGACGATCGACAGCATGCAGCGTGCTGGGATTGACGAAAAGGTGGTTCGCCAAGCCAGCATCGTGCTACGATCCGGCGGCAATCCGACCGCCCATGGTCTGTAGACAGCAGCTATTCGTTGCCCAGATCTCGCAGGAATTCAATCGCTTCCGCCAGTGAACAGACCAGCCGACCAGGCACACGACCATCGCTATCGCATTCGGCCAACAGCCGTAACTCTTCGCCATCTTCGTGCTCCGCCAGACGCCGACGGGCGCGAGCACCAATGGTGCCTTCGGAGGCGCGGAGCTGCAGCGGCAGATGTTCGATGAACCACAAAGTGCGTTCTGAAACAATGTCCTGCACGGCTGTCAGTGTGGCCGTACAGGAGTCGTACGGATCGATGCCTTTGCCCACATCATGCAACAGGGCGGCCAATAGAAAATCTTCGTCCCAAGGTCGAGCCTGTCGAGCCAACTCGAAAACCTGCAGGCTGTGATACAGCAAGTCTCCTTCTGGATGCGTGTCGCGATTCAGGCGAACTCGATCCAATGGTTCCAGCAAGTCGAAGTATCGCGCATAGCATGCCCCTGCGGCCTGTTCGGGGGCGGCGTCGAAGTCGGGGTCGGAAACAGATGCCACCTGCGGATTCGAGGTGCTGACCATTTGTTGCAGCGACATCCGAATTTCCATATCCGTCGGCACCGACTCGGTCGGGATATAGCTGTTGGTGATCGCGCGCGACGCACGCCAGCGAGCGTTCGCGAAATTCGTTTCTCGCCGACTATGCAATAACTGTGCAGCGGCAAAACAGATCTTGCGCCTGAGTTTTTCTGGTTCCATAGTTGTTGCCGAAACTGAAAAACGCGGCTGCACCGCGCGCGGGGACGCCTGAGCCGTCAATCGTTTCACCCGTGGTCGCAGACCAAGCCGGAAAACCTAGTCTGCATAGTATGCGGAGTCTGTGGGAAAAGGTGTATGAGTTTTTTGGTGATTTGATCAGAATAGGGGTTTAGATTTACAGGCGATGTGGCACTCGGAAGAGACTCCGATGTTGAGAGCTTATCAGACACCGTTGTTTTCGTACGAGGATCGAATTCTGTCGATCAGCTGGTTCCATATGATCAATGGATTCGCCGGGCGGATGCTGGTGTGGACTTTGCGGCGTTGCGAGAATCGATCCAGCCCCACTTCAGCGACGAAGGCCGACCGGCGGTTGAGCCCATTCTTTGTTTGAAGCTTGAGCGGCTGATGTTTCATGAGGGTCTGTCCGATCGCCAAGTGTT
>JBDNHJ010000028.1:0-46025 GCA_041688835.1 Fuerstiella sp. | reverse complement strand
GAGTCTGGCGAGTCGGCGTTCGAGCCGTGTACGGTCTCGGCGGGCGGCGGTTTGGCGTCGTTCTTCGTCTCGATACGTGCGAATGGATTCCGGGTGTGACAGCTTCCAGATGTCCGCACGCAGGGATGCGTAGTCGGTGCGACCCGACAGCAACTGGTCCAGCACGTCCAGATCGTTGCGGTGAGCACTGCTGACAAGGCTCACCAGGTCGGCCGCCCGATAGCCCGCCGCAACGCTGCCGATGAACAGCCAGATCTTCCGGCCGATCGCCACCTGACGCATTAACTGTTCGCTCAGATTGTTGTCGATCGGCAACTCGCCGTCGTCAAACGTTGATCGTCAAACGCCTGTCGTGGATACCAGAATCGTGGGCGAGAGGTTAACATTACGGGTTGACACTGGCTGACACTGCGTTGGTCTCGCTTTTTCATTGTCACTGATGGCTACGTTCCCGGCGGAATGTGGTTGGCACCGGTATGGCCGATTCAAGCATTCCTGATTTTCTGAACGCACTGGCGGCAAGTCAATTGCTGACGGAAGGGCAGTTATCGACGCTCAGAAAACAGCTGGTCGGAAACCCGATCACGGCGGAAGGTCTGGCCAAGACTTTGGTGAATCAAAAGGTGCTGACGAGTTGGCAGGCGCAGCAATTGTTTCGAGGTCAGACAGGGTTCGTGCTGCAGCAGTATCGATTGCTGAATCCGATTGGTCGAGGCGGGATGGGGCACGTGTTTCGAGCTCGTGCGGCGCACATCGCACAAGACGTGGCCGTCAAAGTGATGGCTCGCAAGCTGAAAGCGAACGAAACGCTGGTGTCGCGTTTTCGTCGTGAAATCCGCGCGTCGTCAAAACTCGACAGTCCGCATATCGTGAAAACGATGGATGCTGGCCGGGTCGGTTCGGTCGATTTCATGGTGATGGAATATGTGAACGGCGATCAGATCGACCGAATCGCCAACCGACTGGGTCGCGTTCCCGAGGGATTGTCGTGCGACATTGTGCGTCAGGCCGCGATTGGTCTGCAGCATGCTCATGAGCGGCAGATGGTGCATCGTGACATCAAGCCCGCCAACATTATGGTCCACTGGGATGATTCCGGCTTAGGCATTGTCAAGCTGATGGACATGGGGCTGGTGCTGTTGATGTCCGACGACGTCGAGGAAAAAAACGTCACGCGTGCCGGACAGGTGATGGGCACACCAGACTATATGTCTCCCGAACAAGGCTGGGATACGACCAACGTTGATATTCGCAGCGATATCTATAGCCTCGGCTGCACGTTGTTTCGGCTGCTGACCGGCACGATTCCCTTCACTGGCAGCAATCCTCTGCAGGTGCTCAGCCAGCGACTGCAGCGCGACGCGCCATCGGTACTGACCGTGTGTGATGATATTTCCGCCGACGTCGCCGCTGTGGTGTCGAAGATGACAACTCGTGACCCAGAAGCGCGATATCAGACGCCGCAAGAAGTGGTCGCAGCCTTAACACCGTTCTGCGAAGCACTGACTTTGGAACGACTCAGGACTGCTCAGCAAACAACAAACGCTCAGGAAGCAGACGACGCCACTGACGACGACAGCAACGAAGCCGCTGACGAATTCGACGGTAGTTATCAGCAGTTTCTGAAGGAGGTCGAAGAAGGCAGCTTTGTTGACCTGATGTTGACCACAGATGCCGACGCCAGTCCGCTGGTGGCCACGGTGCCGGCCATCAACCTGAACGTGAACGTCACGCCGAACACTCGTGGCTCAAATCGTGGTGCAGGCCAGCCGCGACCGAAACAGCGACCGAAACCGAATCGTGAACAGAAAACGGGCTGGCGGGTCTTCGGCATTGCCATCTTGGGCGTGCTGGGGCTGATCGGCTTGGCCATCATGGCGTTGTCGGGGAACGCACCCGACAAAAATCCAGTGGTGATTGCACCCGCAGTCATCGCGCCGGTGGCGGCATTCGAAGAATCCAAAGTCATCGCCGCGCGAGTTGGCAAAACGTGGAAGCACCAAGTTGTGGCCGACATCACAACACCACCTTCGCACGGCAAATTAGAGTTCGTCGTCGACAGCACTGCGCCGGCGGACCTGAACATCAACCCCACAACCGGAGAAATCAGCTGGCCCGTTCCGCTGGCACAACCTGCGGCGGACTACGCCATTGCCGTGCAGTTGGTTCACGTTGTCAACGACGTGCGGCAAACCATCGCGACGACTCGCGTGTCCGTGACCGTAAAGCCTGACATGACGGCGGTTGTGCTGCCGGCCCCGCGTCGAAACTTGCTGCTGGCGGATGTTGGTCAGCCGTTCTCGTTGTCGATGGCGGTAGACAATGGGTCAGCCGCGATGAAGCTGTCCTATCAGTTTGCGTCGCCAGTACCGGACGGTCTGCAGATCGACGCCGAAACCGGCCAGTTGTCGTGGCTGCCGATCGCCGCGCAGTTGGGTCGACATGATGTGACCGTGAGTGTTTCGTCGGCGAATGCTTCGCGAGAACTCGACAGCCAACAGTTTTTTCTGCTGGTGACGCCCACGGAACTGGCGCACGTTTTACCAGCCCTCGCACCTCAAGCGGCCACCGCCGGTCAGCCGTTTCGTTTTGAATTGCCGACGGTGGCACAGCTGGCGATGAATCAAAATCCCCGACTGCCGATGGATCGAATCATCGAAGCCGACCAAGGAGCTCCGGCGGGTTTGACAATTTCGCCACCTGGAGAAATCCGCTGGGATGTTCCGGCAGACGTCAGCGGCCCGGTGCAGATCGCATTGCGGGGACGCATGGAAGGCCCCGGTATTTCGCGCACGCTGAACGGCACGGTCATGTTGCAATTGAACGTCGCCGCCAAAGCCGGAACAACACCAGCAGCGATGAATTCGGTGCCGGACGAGACACAGATCAAACAGGCGTTGGAAGAGTTGCGAAACACCTATCGCAGCTCAATCGTACAGGCTCGCACGGCCGCCGATAAAACGCGGCTGGCTCATCGTTTGCTGATGATCGCCGCGAGCGTTCAGCCGAATGTTCAGCCGAATGCAGCCAACACGGCAAGCGCCACGGATGCGGCGTTGCTGCAGCTGATCGAAGAAGATCTGGCCCGTAAAGCTCGAGCCACCGACGTGTTGCTGGACGTCGTCAAGCTGCGTGCTGAGCGTTACGGCGTCAGCGAATTGCCGGCGGCGGCGGCTGTCATTGAATCGTTTCGTAAAAGCGGCCTGACGCAGATGCAGCAGGACTTGATTGTGGAACACGGGCTGCGTCTGGCGGGTGCCAGCAACGCCGATGAAAATTATGCTCTGACGGCGGAATTTCTGGACGTCGTGAAAGCGTTGCTGAATCGCAGTGCGACCGGAGCGTCAGCGTTGCTGTATGCGGATGTTGACGCGGCTGCGAACGTGGCTTCTGAGTTATCGAAAGCTGCTGAGTCTGGAGCAGCGGTGGATCAACTGAAGGCCGGTGAGCTCAGCCGACTGATCAACCGTTGGCAGTTCAAGGCGGTGTTTGGGAAGTCATCCAACAACGTGTTCATCGAGGCGTCAGCCACGCAGGCCGTGCCGGGCAACGGTCGTGAACTTTGGAATGTGGTGGACGATCGCATTGAACTGAAGTCTGCGACGCAGGGATTTTTGGTGGGCTTCCTCGATTCTTCGCAACAACTGGATCGCTATGTGGTTCGGTTTCAGCTGCTGCCCGAATCCAACTGCACTCAACTGGTGTTCGCGGCCAATGGCGCGGGCACGGATGACTTTTCGGCGCACGTGGTGGTGCTGAATACGTCTGCTTTGGGACAGATCAACAACCTGCGAAACAACGTTCCTCTGAATGCCAGCGAAACATCCAGCCAAGTGCCATTGTCGAACGACATTCCCAACCTGGTGGAAGTGGTTGTCGACGGGCCGCAGGTGGCCGTGCGGTTAAATGGAAGTTTGCTGTCGACAGCCAACATCGCAGGCCTCGAAAAAGGTTGGCTGGGAATCATCGCCGACCTGCGTCGACCGGAACCGCAGTTGCTGATTCGTCAGCCCCGCATTCTTGTGCTGCCGTGAGGGAGACTGGAGACTGGAGACTGGAGACTGGAGACTGGACTCTGGACTCTGGACTCTGGACTCTGGACTCGGCGTAGACCGCCGAGCTACATTTTGTGGTTTTTGGTGGCTTGGCGATAAAGCAGGGTGTTTGGGGCCCTGAGGGGGGGCATTTGCCTTGGTTCATTATGAATTTTTCTGGGTGAACGAGGTACGTTTCTGAATAATTTTGGTGTACGTTGCAGCTCAGGAAGTCGGCCACTTTGTTGTGGCTTGCAGCAGGCAAACGGATTTTCAGTTGCTGAGATTGTCAACTGGCGTTGCTGCGGACAGGGATCAGTTGAGTTCACGCTCAACATTATCGGAATGGAATCCGAGAAAGGACTCTGCTATGGAGCACTCATTACCCGCTCCTTATTTGGTGAATGGAATTCGCCAGCTTTTTGAAAGCGTCAAGACCGCCAATGCTCCCATATCAACCGGGTTAACCGGCGCGATTTGTGGAGAAACAGAACTCATTGGCTTCGAAGACAACCGTGTTTCCTATTGCGGACAGGATGTCGAAGATCTGTGCGACGAAGGTTCCTTCGAAGCGGTCATGTGGCTGCTGTTGAATGGCGAACCGCCCGATCTTGAGCAACTGGCAGACTGCAGTTCTTTGCTGGCCGATGCGGCTGTCATCGACCAACCTGTGGCGGACACCATCGGCACTGTTCCGCTGCAAACCCGGCCACTGGATTTGTTTCCGTTGTCGATTTCGCTGCTGTCGTGTTTCGACCCGACACCTAACGATCGCACACTGGCGGCTTCGCGGTCTCAATTCTGGCGCGTCATGGCGCAGTTGCCGGTGCTGTTTCATGTGGCGTTTGGTGGCAAGCTTCAGGACGGCCGCGCGTTCGGTCAGACGGAAGGCACTTCGATGTCTTTCGCCGGACGGCTGCTACAGATTTTGCGTGATGATAATTCTGCACCGACACCGGAAGAAGAACATGCGATGAATGCTGTGATGATTTGTGAGTGCATCACAGACATGCGGCCAGCTTGCTTTTTGTCGCGCACATTCGGCAGTACGGTCAACGATGTCGTGGCTGGCTTAAAAGCGTCGTCATCGATGTTTGTGTCTCAATTGCGGAACGATCCGTTTGCGTGGACGGCCGAACGATTGCGAGAATTTGCGTCGCCCGATCAGGCCGAAAAGTGGTGGTTGTCTCGCACACCCAGAATAATGCCGTTCGGATTTCTACAGGAACGTCCTGAACTGCGAACGCGGATTTTGCAGCGGCAGTGTCGCGAACTGCTGGACAACGTGCCGGCGATGGTGATGGAAAGTTCCGCCACGAATCTCGAAGCTTTGCTGGCCAAAGAGCACTTATATCCCACCACCGATTGGTCGGCGACTCGCGTGTTGACGTTGCTGAATGTGCCAGAAGACCGTGTTTCTCTTGCAATTGGGATTGCCAGACTGGTTGGTTGGGCGGCTCAGACAATCGAGCAACACGCCTCTGGAATTCCGTTGCTGCCGGGCCTACGCTACGCTGGCGACGAATAAACGGCTGTCAGCGAATATCGGTGTTCACAACGTCATTGGTTTTGCCCGTCGTTTTTCCGTAAAACGCTGCTGCCTGAACGCAATGGCGCACCGATTTCGAACGTTTTTCACTCTGGTCATAGTCACGTAGTACGTCTTATGTCTCACGCATTTCAACAGTGCATTCATCCCGATTGTCAGGCCACATTTGATCTGCGACAGATCCTGACATCCTGTCCAACCTGCGGCAGCCTGCTGGATATTCAATACAACTGGGACGACATCGCCGTGCCCGGTTCTTTGCAGGAATTCGAAAAACGCTGGAGCACTCGACTCAACCCGCTGGACTACAGCGGCGTCTGGCGGTTTCGCGAACTGCTGTCATTTCCGAAAGACGACGAGATCGTCACCATCGGCGAAGGGCAAACGGTACTGCAGAAAAACGATCGCTTGGCGGCGCACGTGGACATGAATCCGGGCACGCTGTTTTTGCAGTACGAAGGACAAAACCCGTCCGGCAGTTTCAAAGACAACGGCATGACCGCCGCGTCCACTCACGCACGCATGGTCGGTGCAAAGATCACGGCCTGTGCATCCACAGGAAACACGAGTGCTTCGCTGGCGATTTATGCGGGCGTGTCTGGATTGTTCAAGTGTGTGGTGTTCATCGGCAGTGGAAAAATCGCCTACGGTAAACTTTCGCAGGCACTCGACTACGGCGCCACCACACTGCAGATCGAAGGCGACTTCGACGATGCACTGGCGCGAGTGCGCGAAGTTTGCGAACGACATCCGATCTATCTGTGCAACAGCGTGAATCCGTTTCGCTTGGAAGGCCAGAAGACGATCATGTATCGCATTCTGGAAGGACTCGGCTGGGAAGTTCCCGATTGGATTGTTGTTCCCGGCGGAAACCTCGGCAACAGCAGCGCGTTCGGCAAAGCGTTTCTGGAACTCAAGCAACTGGGACTGATCGACCGCATTCCGCGTTTGGCAATCATCAACGCTGCGGGAGCCAGCACGCTGGATTCGCTGGTGAACGACGAATCACTGAATTGGAACGACGGACAAAACGATACCGATCTGATCCGGAATTATTACTCGGTGATGGACCGCGAAGACAATCGAGCCAGCACGCTGGCGTCGGCGATTGAAATCAATCGTCCGGTGAATTTGGTCAAGGCGTTGCGAGCTCTATCGGTTTGCGACGGCGTGGTTCGCAGTGTCAGTGATCAGGAAATCGTCGACGCGCGAGCCATGATTGCGGCCAACGGATTCGGTTGCGAACCCGCCAGTGGTGCCACCATCGCCGGGCTGCAAAAGCTGCGCGCGGAAGGTGTGATTGCGGCCAGTGATCGTGTCGCTTGTGTGCTGACTGGTCACCAGTTGAAAGATCCAGACCTCACAGTCGCCTATCACATGAACGATCCGAAACAGCACGCTGCTAAGCTGCACCCCGCCGGTGTGACGGAAACGCCCTATGCCAATCCACCGATCGCAGTCGGCAACGATGTCGACGCGATTGTGGCGGCGTTGGGACTGTAAAATGTCGCTCGGTGGTCTCCACCGTGATGTGTCTGGGTTCGCTCATCGATGATTGCAAACACAGAAAGGGGTGGCCGGGGTTGGAGTGAGGTACGAGTGAAACCCCGGGGTTTCCTTCGCAAGCTCAGTCCAGCCCCGGCCACCCAAGATCCAACAACTGAAAACTGAAAACTGAAAACCGTGATGTGTCTCGGCGGAGACCGCCGAGCTACGAAAACTAACGTGATCCGCTGTACACTTGATGCTGGTTGATAAACATTTCCACTGCGCGGGGCGTCATGAATCTGAGATTCTGCCCTGAAGCCACACGTTTGCGGAGTGCTGTGGCAGACAGATCGGTGCCGGGCATCGACAGCAGTGTGATGCGTTTGGAAAATTCGACGCCCACCCAATCGATCACCTGTTGCGGAGACGGAACGGCAAGTCCAGGGCGATTGACGGCGGCAACGGTGGCCAATTCCAGAATCTGTTCCGGTTGTTTCCAGCCCGGAATATCACGCAGGGAATCCGCGCCCATCAGAAAGAAGAATTCGGCGTCCGGATATTCGGCCCGAAAGTCGGTCAGCGTATCGACGGTATACGACGGGCCTTCGCGGCGGATTTCACGGCGGTCCACTGAGTATTCGGGGTAGCCCGAAATCGCCAGTTGAGCCATGTCGGCTCGCGTGTGTCCGTCCGTAATTCCTTTGTCGGTTTTATGTGGTGGTGCTCCCGCCGGCAGCAGTCGAATCTGCGACAGATTCAGCTGTTCGCGACAGGTTTCCGCCAACAGCAGATGACCGTAGTGAATGGGATCGAACGTGCCCCCGAAAATTCCGAGTCGCATGGAATTAGAACCTTACACGACCAGCAGCATCGACTTCGAAATCAGCTGCTGCCGGAGCCAGGCTGTTTCTGGCGGTGCGGGCCCGCAGAAGATTTGAGCGTGTGATGACTTCGTCGGCCGCACCGGGATCATCCGCTGGTGGAATCGGAATTGGTGTTACCGGATCGATGGCTTGAGGCACCGGTTGCAGTGGTTCAGCGGCGGGTGGTGCCATCGGCGGTTCCGAATTCTGCCACGGTTGATTTTGTGTCGCTGGTGTTTGAGTACCCGGCAAAGACGCTTCATTCAGCACGCCTGGAATTGATGGTCGCGTATCGAGATCCAGTGATTCCCAGCTTCCCGGTGCAGGCCCGCCCACAAATTCTTGCGGTTCGACACGCAGTCGGTGAGCGTCTTTGGAACGTGTTCTTTGCACGGCACGTTGCATGGCAAACGGCGCGGCTGCGGGATGCCAATTGCCTTCGGCCAGATAGATCGCACTTTCTGTCAAAGTTGTGCCCTTGCGGAACCGCATTTCGGCAATCGCCTTGTTGTATTCGATGATGCTTCGCATGTAGCCTTGTTTGGCGTCGCGTTCGCGAATCTTGGACTGCAGCACCTGATTCATGTTGTCAGAACTGTTCAGGTCCGAATCACGAAAACGCTCCTCCGCCAAAGCGGCCTGATCGGTGGACGCTTCCACTCGCTTGGTGGTTGCATCTGCCAATTCGTACCAACGCTGCATTTCTAGGATGCTGCCCGCCAGTTCGTAGGCAATCTCCCACTCCTGTTCCTTCAGCATCGCCTTAGCTTTTCGCACTCGCAGTTCATAGTTGCGAACCTGCGTACGAGCTGTTCGAAGTCCGAGCGGCATCGACCACTGCAGACCGAGATTCCAGCCCGTATTCTGACCGCTGGCGAGGTTGTCGATCATCGAATCGAGTGGCAGATTGTCGTTGCCTTCGAAGCCGAGTTGATCACCGAGTGCGTTGACACGGTATTGCATGACACTGTCCAGTCGGGGGCGAGTCAAACTGTTGGCCGCTGTGAGCTGCAGTTCCAGACTCTTGATTTCCCACTTCTGTCGACGCAATTCGACGCGATGAGCGAACGCTTCTTGCAGTGACGCTTCCCACATTGGCTCCAACCTGGCTTCCGACGGCAAGTCCACGGGATACAGGAAGTCGCCGTCGTTCAGAGGCAGGTTACACAAACGTCGCAGACGAATTTCTCGGTCCAACACGTCGGCCAACGATCCTCGAAGGCGAGCGTCGGCTTCAAAGATCTGGGCCTCCGCCTGCACAACGGCATCGCCCGATTCTTGACGATCTTTTAGTTCCTGCCGAAAGACCACCAAGTCCGTGAACGCTTCTTTTTCGGATTCGTACAGTCTGAGTGTCAGGTTCAGATCCCAGTATTCGCGTTCGACGTCGCGGATTAGCGTGGCCACGGATTGTTCGAACTGCGTCAACGCGATGTCGCCGTTGATGCGAGAAATCAGCACCCCTTGAGAAACCCCGGACACGCCTCGCAGGGTGGAAGTGATCGGACCAGCGATCCGCGTAAACTCAGAACCCGCACCCGCCCACAACGGTTGGCGATATTCCATTTGTACCAAGCCGGTATACGCTGACGGAAACCGCTGAAAGTTTGCATTCCGGTTGTTGCCGTCATAGGTCGTATCGGCCTGCAGCGCGGCTGTACCGCCGTTGCCGAATGCTTTTTCTAATCGTGACTGCCACGAAAATGTTTCCTGAACCAAAGTCCCAGGAATCCGACCATCTCCGACGCCCGCGTTCAACGCGTTCTGTGGAGTTTCGTTGCGTCCCCAGGTGAGGTTCGACGTGGCCAAGGCATCGAAGTCCGCCAAAGCCGCTTCGTAGCCTCGATTGCCGAACAGAAAACCGGTCGCCTGAATGGCCGGATCCAGAATCGATGCCGCCTGCGCCGGTCGCGAAAGAATCGGATTACCGGGCGAACCCAGCGAATTGGCATCACGAATGGCGACGCCTTTCGACAACGCCATCAGCCGACATTCGTGCAGCGAAACTTCTCGAGGGTTGACTTCGTCCAAGCTACGAATATGACGAGGCGCGCCGAACAGGTTGGGGTCGAGATTTCGAACTTCGGTTTCCACCGGATATTCGATGGCCGAAGTCTTGTCCACGTAGTAAGACAGCCCCTCATCCTGAGGCCACAGGTATTGCAGGCGGAATGGACCGGTCGCGCAACCCTGTAACAGAATTGCGGCCAGCATCATCACGACTGTGAATCTGGATTGCGGCGTTAGCACTCGAATCACTCCCCCTGTGACACCGTGAAAACACGATGCATCGCCCGTTGAGAACAATACAGACGAGCAATTCGCAGGAATGATTCGCAGCTGAATACCAGCCTTGCATGCTCACGCACACCACCCCACAAAGAACTCGACGTTCCCTTAGAATCGATATCGTCAGAACGATCGTCAAACTTTGCTGGAACCACAAAACTGACAGAACCCGAAGAATCGCTAAGGTTTAACAGGCCAAGATTGCCGAAACACAAGCCGACAAGCAGCCGTCAACGGTATTCAGGTGGGGCGTGGGCTGGGCTGGCGCAACGGTGTGAGTTGGGATGTGTGGGTAGGTTTGCGCTGGCTTGAGCACCCCGAACGTGTTCGAGATTGCAATCCATCGTCAGGTAGGCACCAGCAAATGACCTTCACCGTTACGTCAGCCCAAGCGTGGGTTGTGAAGGCGGCAGATGCTGGCGCAGCCTGCTTGCGTGGCGCAGCCATTGGGACGTTAATCGCGGCCCGATGACTGCTGTCCCGCTTGGATGGCTAGGTTTTCCATGTGTTCGCGGTACTGTTGATCCAGTACGGCGAACTTGACGCCGGTGATTTCTTCGAGCGATGGTTCGGCGGTGATGTTTCGCAAGTCGGGGCGGTAGGCGGCTGACAGCAACGCTACGAAGTCGTCTCGATAAACGCCGTTGCGGTAGTGCATCAGGAAATGCGAAACACCGGCGGCCTGAGTGTACAGCTGTGGCAGATTCGGGTGATACTTGAAATCTTCCAGCCCCAGACCACAAAACGTCTGCAGTGGCAGGTAGTAAAATACGCCTTTTTCATTGCTCAGCATGCGATGTCGCGCTGTCACAAAGCGTGTGTAATTCGGATTGCCGACAGTGATATGTCCTTCATTGACCGTGATGGATTCGAAATAGCAGGCGATGCCTTCGATCATCCAGAAGTTAGCATGTTCGCACAGCCCCCACGGCGTCGCTTTCGAATTTCGAAGCACGGCTTTGAGCCTGAGTGCCGCTGATCGACGATCCGCCACCGTCGCCAGATCGAAAATCTGGTGCGTGGCTTCGTGATAGACAACGTCGAGGCTAGTGTCGTCGGGATCGCGAAAAAAGTAGCTGGTGCGCGTGTTTTCCAAGTACAAGCCGTTGGAAACGGTTGATCCAACCTGCTGATTTTGAGCGCGCACCGTTCGTTCGTATTCGCTTCGCGTGGCGTAGTAATGCACTTCCATGGGATCGGGTGGCTTGCCGCCACGTCGCATCGCTTGTGCGTCTTCGAATCGTTCTCGCAGCGATTTGGGTGTTTCAAAGAACGCCGCAAAGTTTGTTGTCAGCCAATCATGAAACAACTCCAGCTTGCGAGAGACTTCGACGCCTTCTTCTAAGCTGGTGTTGGTCTTCACGAAAAAGTGTTCGGTTTGAACTTCCCACGCATTGCTGAAATCTCGCCGCAATTCCGCTTCTTTGGCGATGGAGACCCACTTCGATCTCCACAGGCGTTCTCCCAATTCGTAGCGTTCGACATGTCGCACGGGAATCCAACCGAACACGGGATGATTGACTTCGGGCTGACTGCCGCTGCGTTGCCGCGCCTCAAAAGGCGACACCCATTCCCCGGCATACGTGGGGTCATCCGCGCGTAGAGGATCTTTGAACAGCTTCAGCCCCAAGACGGCGCGGGCATTGACATGGTCGGGGTCCAGTCGCAACGTGTCCTTGATCAGCAGATAGGCGATGGTCGGTAGGTTGGCGGCGGTCAGCGCTTTTCGGGCGAGGCTGTAGAGTTCTTTGGCGCGGTCAATTCGGAGTTCCTGCAGTCGCAGTCTCCACAATCGCTCGTCCTTCGGCAGTCGTTCGCTGATCGGTAATTGCACCATTGTGGACAGCGTGGGTTCGGTATCGGTGTCGGTCTTGGTGAGTTCCAGTGAGATCGCGGTGAGATCTTGAGCCGCTTGTGTCAGGCCTTGATCGTGACAGCTTTGGCTGAGTTCCGAAAGTTCGTGCCGCAAACTTTTCAAGGCTTCCGCGTGTCGCTCTAAAAACTGGTCGCGGCGGCGATCGATGACCGATCTTTCTTCTGCCATGGCCGACTGACTCGGGGCAATCTGCGCGAAGACCACGAGGCACACGCTGGCAAGGGGTAACAGTGAGCAGCAGACTTTCATTCCCAGCACCTTCGTCGCATAAGAACGCCAAGATTCAGCCACGACACAGGCTAAATTGGCAAGCGGATTACACTTCGGATGATATCATCTTCGGGATACCTGACGAAAGGCGCGTTTTTGCCTGCGGAAATCCGTAATCTGCGACTCAGTGGCACTCGTGATTCAACCATTTCTGGGTAAACTATGAGTGACTGCTGTTTGCGAACACTGACCAGACCGGTGGAAGGTTCTGGGAATGCAAGAATGGCAGCACTGGTCGAGACTCATTTTGCATCTGATTAGACCGACTCACCGTGCCGAACAGAATCCAAATTGAAATCACCGATCGTGATCTGCCGAAGCATGTGAAAAACGGCTTCATGCGGTACGACAAATTCGAACCGTTGACTCAGGGAGGCGAAGCCCTGCTGCGGACGTGCTATGACGAAAACCTCGGCCGCACCGTGGTGATGAAGACGCTGCTGCCGCAGTTGGCGAATCTGGAGGTCTATCGGAAGCGGTTTCTGCGAGAAGCTCGTGTGACGGCTCAGATTTCTCACCCGGCAACGGTGCCGGTTTACGAAATTAGTCGGGATCGAGATCAAAACGTGTACTTCACGATGAAGAAGCTCGGAGGTCGCGATCTGTGCGACATTCTGGATCGAATCGCAGCTGGAGACGCCGCCTGCCGAGCAAAATACACGCTGGATCAGTTGCTGAGTGTGTTGATTCGAGTGGGGCAGTGTTTGGCCTTTGCTCATGACGCTGGCGTTGTTCATCGTGACCTCAAACCCGCCAACATCATGGTCAGCGATTATGGAGATGTCACGCCGTTGGATTGGGGGCTAGCCAAAGTCACGTCTCTGGAAGACAACGAAGAAATTGAAAAGCTAGTCAGAAGCGGTCAACAGGAAGTCTCAGGGCGACTGACGGGGCGGGGCGACGTGCAGGGCACGCCGTTCTATATGTCTCCAGAACAAGCGCGAGAAACAGCCAGCGTGGATGGGCGGACGGACATCTACAACATGGGAATCCTGCTGTTCGAAATTTTGACCAACCAAAGCTATATGTCCGGTCGCAACTTCAAGGAGATCAAGCGGAAAATTCTGGAAGACCCTGTGCGAGTTCCTGTGGAAGTGGCTCCCGAGAACGGGATTTCGCCCGAACTGAACGCGATCTGCGTGAAAGCGCTGCTGAAGGAACCCGATGATCGCTATTCTGACATGGAACGTTTTGTGGAGGATCTGAGCAACTACTTGGTGGGCAGGCCGGTGTCGGTGCTGCCACTGTCTCCACTGGCCCGCATGCTGCGATCACCGAGCCGCAGAACTTTCAATCGAAGTTCCGCATTTTGGTTGGCGGTCGGTGTCGGCATTGGTGTTGGTGTCGGACTGATCGTTCACACAATCTACAGTGCCATGTGACAGATTCCTTCGACACGATCCGTTTTTACTCGCAGTCGCGATTCCGTACATTATTTGGGTTCCCATGTCATCACCCACTCCCAACGTTCTGAAGTCTGCTCTGAATCTCCACAAAGTCACCGTGGACGATTCCTGCATCCCCGCCTTGGTCGACTATTGCAAACTGTTGTGGGACTGGAACAGCCGAATCAATTTAACCCGCCACACAGACATGGATTCGTTTGTGTGTCGCGACCTGATCGACACGCTGCAACTGGCTAAGCATATCCAAGTCGGAAACTCGGTGCTCGACGTCGGTTCTGGCGGCGGAGTGCCCGGAATCCCACTGGCAATTCTCAGAAAAGACCTGACGGTCTCGCTGGCCGAATCCGTATCCAAGAAGGCCAAAGTGTTGGCGTCGATCGTTAACGATTTGGAACTGCCCATTACGGTGCATGACGATCGAGCAGAAAAAGTCCTGAAGACAGCCCGGTTCGACACGCTGACTCTGCGCGCTGTGGCACCGTTGCGAAAGATTCTGTTTTGGTTTCAGCTGAATCCGAAAGCGTTCGGTCGGTTGCTGCTGATCAAAGGACCGCGCTGGATCGCAGAACGCGATGAAGCCAAAATATTGGGGTTAACCGACAACGTCGAAATCAGTGTGATCGACGAATATCCGACGCCTGGACACGACAGCAACAGCGTGATTCTGTCGATCATTTTTGGTGAGAAATCGTAATGGCAACTTCGATCACAGCACTCGGGCACGCAGCGTTTCTGGTGGAAACCAACGGCCACACGATTTTGGTCGACCCGTTTCTGACGGGCAATCCGCTGGCAACAGCATCCGCCGACAGCATTGCGGCGGACGCCATTCTTGTCACTCACGGCCACAGCGACCACGTGGGCGACACCATCGACATCGCCAAACGCACCAACGCGCTGGTGATTTCCAACTACGAAATCGTTTCGTGGTTGCAAGAACAGGGCGTTCCCCACGCGCATCCGATGCACATTGGTGGCAGCCATGCGTTCGATTTCGGCACCGTTAAGCTCACGATTGCGCATCATGGTTCTGCCTTGCCCGATGGCAGCAACGGCGGAAACCCGACGGGAATCATCCTGAAAACCACCGACGGCAACATCTACTTCGCCGGAGACACCGGGCTGTTTCTGGACATGCAACTCATCGGCGAAGAAAACCTAGCCGTGGCTGTCTTGCCAATCGGCGACAACTTTACCATGGGACCGGACGACGCCGTGCGAGCCACAAAGTTTCTGAAGCCCAAGGTTGTGATCCCACACCACTACGATACTTGGCCCCTCATCGCTCAAGACACAGCCGCTTGGGCCGCTCGCACATCCGCCGACACAACGGCGCAGCCCGTGGTGCTGGGTGTGGGAGAAAGCTACACTCTTTAGAACTCAACGGCATTGATCAAAACTCATGTCTGAACCAATTCCACTGCTTGCGGCTGAAAATCTAACTGTCGGCAAATCGGCCGAAGTCGTCTCGGCCGGCCGGATTTTTGCCGTCTATAACGTCGCTGGCCAGTTCCGCGTGATCGATGGAATTTGCCCTCACGCCGGAGGTCCGCTGGGAAAAGGCATGCTGAACGGAAACGTGGTGACCTGCCCGTGGCATGGCTGGCAATTTGATGTCGATTCTGGACAGCACTGCCTGAATGACTCCATCTGCCAGCAAACCTATCCGGTCGAAGTGATCGACGGTCAGATCTGCATTCGCTTGCCCGACGCAGCGTGATTTGACACAGACGGCAGACAGGCAGACAGGCAAAGTGCTAAACGGTTTCCGCGTTGCCCAGCAACGTCGCGACCCATTTTGTGTCTTCGAAGCCGCCCAAAGCAATTCGCACGGTGATTGTCAGCGGAACAGACAGCAACATGCCGACGGGGCCCAGAACCCAGCCCCAAAACACCATCGAAAAGAAGACAACCAGCGGCGAAAGTCCGAGCCCCTTGCCCATCAAGCGCGGTTCCAGAAAATTTCCGACGACAACGTTGACCAGAATGAACCCGATGGCGGTGGCCACAGCGGGCATTGTGGTGAGTTCCAGCCACGCAATCAGAATCGCTGGAACGGCCGCGATAATGGAACCGATGTTGGGGATGAAATTGAACAGAAAAGCCAGCAAGCCCCACAGTGCATAAAATGGCACGCCCAGAAACCACAGCCAGCCAGCTAGCAAAATTCCCGTCCCCAGACTGACCCAAGTCTTAATGACGATGTAGTTCCGCATGCTGGTGATGATTTCCTGAGCTCGATCGGCCGCTTGATCGTCGTGGGAGAACGCAATCCGGATTTTGCGAGTGAACGTGCTTGTTTCCAGCAGAATAAAGATGACGGTCAACAGAATCAAAAAGCCGTTGCTGAGCAGTTGAGGAATACTGAGCGCGATGCTGACGGCCATATTCAGCGACAGGTCTTTGATCCACGAAACCATTGTGCCCAGCGTGAATTTGTCTGACATATAGTCGACGGAATCCTGCTGGCTCTGTGCCAATTCTGTGCGTTGCAGAAAATCGCTAGGCAGACTTGGCGACATGCTGGAGGAAACGCCGGGCGACTGATCGCCCACCGGCACGCCGTCGTCAACGGGCGGCTCAGGGGCACGTACTTCGTCGTCTGGTTTCGTCGCGACCGCAGGTGTTTCAGTCGGCGGGGCTGGTGTGGAATCAGACTCGTTTTCCAATGTTGTTTGCGCTGTTGTTTCCGACGTGGCGGGTTCAGTCGGCGACGGCTGTTTGCCATTGGCCGGAAGATTTTGTGACTGATGCAACCAGCGTGGAACCCAATTTCGAATATGAGTCTCCAAGCCGCGCGTGCGTTCGACCCATTGATCCTGATAATGTCCCTGTCGTGAAATAAATCCCGCCACGGAACCTCGAACCAGCAACGCAACGCCCAGCACAACGGCGGCTAGACCAGCGATCACAATGATCAACGCCAGCCAGTTCGAAACCTTTCGCTTTAACAGTCCGAAGTACGCCGGCGAACTAATTACAGCCAGCAGAATCGCCAGCAGCAGCGGATTCAAAATCGGCTCAGCCGCCCGCATTCCGGCCACCACGATGACAAAGGCGGCCGCCATGTAGAGGTACGAAACGCCTCGTGTGGGAGCTGTCTGAACGGCGGGGTCGGGCATTTTCAGTTTTCAGTTTTCAGTTTTCAGTTTTCAGTTTTCAGTTTTCAGTTTTCAGTTTTCAGTGTGCTAATTCAAATCTGCTATCTCAAAAAATCGTGCCTTCCTGCGGGCTGGAAGCTGTGGCGTACAATTTTTTGGGAATGCGGCCAGCGTGAAACGCCTGATGCCCGGCAATGCATGCTTGTCGCATGGCGTCGGCCATCAGGTGAGGATGCTTGGCACTGGCGATGGCGGTGTTGAGTAAAACGCCGTCGCAGCCCAGTTCCATGGCGAACGCCACATCGCTGGCTGTGCCGACTCCCGCATCAACGATGACCGGATAAGCCGGATCATTTTCTTTGAGGTATTCCATGCAGATCCGAATATTGTTCGGATTCAGAATTCCCTGTCCGCTGCCAATGGGACTGCCCGCTGGCATCACCGACGTGGCACCGGCTTCCTTTAAGCGTCGAGCTGTGATCGGATCGTCTGACGTATAGCACAGCACCTGAAATCCGTCGTCCGTCAACTGCTTGCATGCTTCGATGGTGGCAACCGGGTCTGGCAGCAATGTTTTGGTGTCTCCCAGCACTTCAAGTTTCACCCAATCTGCGCCGGAATTTTCGAGGCCTCGTAAAATTTCGCGGCCCAATCGGGCGACGCGAACCGCATCAGCGACCGTAAAGCAGCCAGCCGTGTTTGGCAGAATGGTGTACTTCTGCAGGTCGATAAAGTCCAAAATATTGCGGCCATCCGCATCCACCAGTCGCTCACGCCGAACGGCCACTGTGATGACGTCTGATCCACTGATTTCCAGACACTCCTGCATCTGTTCGAACGTCGCATACTTGCCGGTGCCGACGATCAGCCTCGATTTTAGCGTGTGCGTGCCGATCACGATGGCGTTGGTGGGATTGGAATTGGAATTTACTAAGGACGGTGCGGTTGTCATGAGGGGCGGTTTTCAGTTTTCAGTTTTCAGTTTTCAGTTGGCAGTTGGCAGTTGGCAGTTGGCAGTGCGATTCAGTCCCGGTAGGGACGATAGACTTTTGCCGGTGGCGAGAGCCGCCGGTTCGCCATCAAAACATCGCTCACAGCCCCGGATGGGGCGATAGAAAAATACACTTCTGTGGCCCCATCCGGGGCTTTGGCAATTGAAAACAACGGCAACAGTCTGCCGCCACTGCCGTGGCTGAGTCGCTTGGAACAGACCATTAACCACCGCCGACCAGCGTCACCACTTCGATTTGGTCGCCGTCTTGCAATTGGCATTCTGTGTGTCTTTCGCGTGGAATTAATTCCAGATTACGTTCGACGGCGCAGTAGCGGTTGTTGATTTTCAGGTCCAGCAGCAAGTCGCTGATCGTCCATTTCGGAACGACAGAACGGGCTTCTCCGTTGAGTTTAATCGTGATCATGCCGGAATTTTAGCGTCTGGGCGGCAGTTCAGAAGCCGCACATGCCGGAACTTACGAAAACTCAAACCTTCGCCCTCACCCAGCGGCCGCGCACATAACGCCAGCCGACCAAAGACGCCCGAAACACGATGTCGGCAAACATTCCCATCCACGCCCCCACCAATCCCAATTGCAGATAGACGCCACAGTACCACGCCACCGGCAAACGCATGACGCAGATCCCGATGATGGTCGCCAGCAGCGGGCCGCGAGTGTCACCAGCGCCTTGCAGACTGCTGCGGAGAACCAGAAAAATCACCAGCGGAACCTGAAAACAGGCCATCAGCCGAAACGCCGGAATCCCCACAGAAATCACGGCGGGGTCATTGTGCATGATGTCGTAAATGGCCGGGGCACCAAAAAAGAACAACACAGTGGCAAACATCCCCAGCAAGCCGCATTGCCGAACCGCTTCGAAGCCAACCCTGTAAGCCCGCTTCAGCTTGCCGGCTCCCAGCGACTGCCCAATAATCGCGGCCGCCGATTGCCCCCATGCCATCGCGGGCAGATAGGTGATCGCTTCCACCTGCACGCCAATCACATGCGCGGCGAACACGGCGTCGTCGTGGACTCCCGGCACAACAACTCGCTTGATGATCATCAGAAACGCGAACTGCCCGCACCAGTGAGTCATACTGTCCATGGCGGCGAATTTTCCCAGATCAAACAGACGTCGAATGATGGTCATGTCCGGTCGCAGCAGTTTCAGCGAAAGCTTCAGAGGTTCGCTGCCCATCCACAGCACGAAAATCATCAGCAGTCCGCCCAGCAGCTTCGCAGTGACGGTTCCCGCTGCGATTCCGTAGACTCCCATCGCCGGAACTCCAATGCCGTACACCAAACACACGGATGCTAGAATGTTCAGCAAATTGATCGTTCCGAGCACGATCATCGGCCGTTTCATGTCGCCCGAACCACGCAGCGCGGCGGCTCCCACGATGGTGAAGCCCGTCAGCAAATGCCCGACAGCGTCCAACCGCAGGTAATTCAGGGCGACTTCTCCGGTGCGGCCGCCAAGCTGAAAACTGGCGACAATTGTGGGAGCCATCCAATACAGGATGGCCGCAATCGTGACACAAAACACCTGCCCCACCAGCAACGACACGTTCATTACATGATTCGCTTCGTCGTGCTGTTTCGCGCCGCAGTGGCGAGACACCATGGCCATCGCCCCAATGCTGACGGTGGTCACCATCAATCCCGCCATCCAGCCGATGTAGGCACTGATGCCGATGGCAGTGGTTGCGGTGGCGTCGATTTGCCCGCTCAGCCAAGTATCGAACATTCCCACACAAAACGTCAGAAACTGCTGAAACAGCGTCGGCAGCGACAGCAAAATCACTTGCTGGCGCAGATCGCCGTTCAGAATGCGGTCGCGGCGCTGGGACGCATGAGTCTCAGTCGGAATAATTTGAAGCTTGCCGGTACTCACGACATTTCCTGATTTCGCCGCGGCACGGAAGTGATTTCACTGATGAAGGAAACAGAACGCGGTCGCACGTTCGCTGCTGGAATTGTGGCCATTGTAGAGACCGTTGTTGATCTTGCGACTGATCACATTAGCAGACAACATTCCAGCCATTCCGTTCACCGGCAGAAAATCACTGTCTTCCGACCGACAAAGGATCGGCTTCCAACGCTGAAAGCCGGTCGAAACTAAGGTGACAGGCTGTGAAGCCTCTCCCACGTATTCTGCGCATCATCGCTGATTTCACTGGCGGGGGTCGGGATTGGATGATGGGCGAAAACGATTACACTGCATTCTTCTGAACGCCCCGAAACTGGTCTCTGATGTCGAAAACCACTGGCAAAACCAATAAAACAGCAACCGCAGGCAACCTTGCGATCGACAGAATTGTGTCGGGCGGGCAGACTGGCGTTGATCGAGCTGCCTTGGATGCGGCGCTGGAGGCTGGGTTGCCGATTGGGGGCTGGTGTCCGCGCGGCCGTCGTTCGGAAAAGGGGCTGATTCCCGCCAAGTATCCACTGCAAGAAACGGTGGCTCGATCTTACGTCGTGCGTACCGAATGGAACGTGCGAGATTCTGACGGGACGTTGATTCTGGTGCTGAACGATATCAGCACGGGCACGCGACTGACCGTCAACTTCGCTCGCGACCAGAAAAAACCGCTGTTCGTGGTCTATCTGAGGCCGGTTCAGCGTCCGAGTCTCTTCAGTGACGAGAATTCATTGAATGATCAGATTGAAACAGTTGTTCAGTGGCTGTCGAATCATAGAATCCGCGTCTTGAACGTCGCTGGTCCCCGGGGAAGTTCGCACAAGGACGTTTACCCGGAAGCTCGGCAATTCGTCAGCCGACTCCTGAACCGCGTCACTGACGGCTAACACCCTCCGCGCTCACGATCGCCGCTGGCGAGATGTTGTCTTGAGCTTTAAGGCGTTGGACTGCGGAACACAATTATTGGCTGGCGAAGTGACTTCGCCCACTCAACTCAAAAGATAGAACACGACCATGGCTGAACAGTACATCATGTCCATCGACCAGCTCACTCGACAATTCGAGGAGCGCGTGATTCTGAATGAGGTGAATCTGGCGTTCTATCCGGGAGCCAAAATCGGCGTGTTGGGCAAGAACGGTGCCGGCAAAAGCACGCTGCTGAAAATCATGGCCGGTGAAGACACCGACTACATGGGCACCGTCCGCCCCGCCAAGAACATCAAGATCGGCTACTTTCCGCAGGAACCACGCCTAGATCCGGAGAAAAACGTCGGCCAGTGTATCGAAGATGCCGTCGCCGAATCGCGCGCCATCATGGACAAGTTCAACGAACTCAGCATGAAGCTGGGCGAAGACATGTCACCCGAAGAAATGGACAAGGTTCTGGAACAACAAGCCAAAATTCAGGACCAAATCGATGCCGCCAACCTGTGGGATCTGGACCGCACGCTGGAAGTTGCCGCAGACGCCATGCGACTGCCAGAAGCCTCAGCCATGGTCAGTACGCTGTCGGGGGGCGAAAAACGCCGAGTCGCCATGTGTCAGTTGTTATTGATGAACCCAGACATCCTGCTGCTGGACGAACCGACGAACCATCTGGATGCGTCGTCCGTGGCATGGCTCGAAAAATTCCTGCACACGTTCCCCGGAACCGTCGTCGCGATTACTCACGACCGGTACTTCTTGGACAACGTCGCCGGCTGGATTCTGGAAGTCGATCGCGGACGTTGCATTCCGTACGAAGGCAACTATACATCTTGGCTGGAACAAAAACAGAAACGCTTGGCCGAAGAAGAACGCGGCGAAACTCGCCACCAAAAGGAACTCAAAAAGGAACTGGAATGGGTCCGCATGTCACCCAAAGCCCGCGCCTCCAAAAACAAGGCGCGACTGCAACGCTATGACGAACTGGCGGCCAAGCAGTACGACGCCAAGGACGAAGCCGCTCAGATTCAGATTCCGATCACTCGCAAACTTGGCAAAAAGGTGGTCATCGCAGAAGGTCTGTCCAAGTCTTTCGATGGTCGCATGATCTTCGAAAACATGAACTTCGATCTGCCGCCCGGTGGCATCGTGGGCATCATTGGCCCCAACGGAGCTGGCAAGACAACGCTGTTCAAAATCATCATGGGCCAAGAGCAACCAGATTCCGGCACGCTGTCGGTTGGAGAAACGGTGGATTTGTCTTACGTGGATCAATCGCGTGATGCACTGGACGCGAAGAAGAGTGTCTACGAAGAAATTTCCGGCGGACACGACATACTGGTCGTTGGCAAGACAGAAATCCACGCTCGAGCGTACGTCGGGCGATTCAACTTCAAGGGCGGCGACCAGCAGAAGTTTGTCGGCGATTTGTCTGGAGGAGAACGCAACCGAGTTCACATGGCGAAGTTGCTGCGTTCTGGCGGTAATCTGTTGCTGTTGGACGAACCCACCAACGACCTTGATTTGGAGACCTTGCGAGCGTTAGAAGAAGGCCTGTCGACCTACGGCGGCTGCGCTGTGGTTGTCAGCCATGACCGGTGGTTCTTGGACCGCATTGCGACGCACATTTTGTCTTTCGAAGGTGACGGAACTGTGGTGTGGTGCGAAGGCAACTACCAAAGCTACGAAAAACAACGCAAGGATCGTTTGGGCGATACCGCAGACGTGCCAACACACGGACGCTTCAAACCCCTGAATCGGTAGAGTCACGGCGGATCGTTGATGACAAGCCAGAGGGCGATTTTCTGTTGCAGCCGATTCGAATCCATCTGAAGGGCGTCGACCTGACGCTGACCACGGCCCCGGGTCTGTTTTCACCGCGACAAATCGACGCTGGGACGCTGTCGATGTTGAGTTGCGTTGACTTTTCCGCCGCCGACAAGGTACTCGATCTGGGCTGCGGCTACGGTGTGGTGGGAATTCTGGCCGCAAAGTTAATCGGGCAGGACCAGGTGTTTTTGGTCGACACCGATCCTGCCGCTGTGCAATGCGCGAACGCCAATGCTGTGGCCAACCAAATTCCTGACCTATCGATTACGCTCAGTGACGGGTTCAAGGATTTTCACGAAACAGGATTGACCAAGATCTTGTGCAACCCGCCGTACCATACCGATTTTGCAGTGGCGAAACAGTTCATCCTGAAGGGCTTTAACCGCATGGCGATTGGCGGCACGATGTATTTTGTGACCAAGCGCGACAAATGGTATCGCAACAAAATGGGTGCCGCGTTTGGCGGGGTGAACGTCCAAGAGATCAACGGTTACTACGTGATTTCAGCCGAAAAACGTCGCGACTCGTACGCCCGAAAAGTCTGACACTTCCACCGGCACTTCGGCACTTCGGCCTCCAGCACATCACGGCGAGTGGCACATGCTGGCGCAGCCTGCTTGTGTGGCGGAGCCATCGGAAACCGCTCTGGAAGGTCCAAACCACGGCCAACGTTGTTTGTGCAAAGAACCCGTGAGAGCGGTTTCCGATCGCTAAAGCGACACAGCTAGCCTGACGGCAAGCTGTGCCACCCAAATGGCGCGTTAGGCCGCTCCGCTTTTTCGGCCTACAGCAATGACTCCAGCAGCAGTCGGAGCTTTCGCATTTCTAACAGTCGATCTTCGCCGTCCATTGTTTTCGGCAGCAGATCGACAGACAGCGTGCGGTCAAACTTTTCTTTTTGCAGAGACGCAATGATGCGGTTGTAGTCGACGTCCCCGAGCCCTGCCGGCACCTGCAGTTCGGTTAGCGATGTGTCGCGCAGATGAGCGTGACTGACGCTGGGGTAGACCACTTCATAGTCGATCAAACCCTTTGTCGTGCAGGTGTAGTAACTCGGATCCAGCGTGACTCCAAGACCTTTGACGGACTGACACAGTTCGACCGCCGTGTAGGGGTCTTCTGTCAGCAGGCCGGTTTTGGTCAAGATGGACAGCCGAATTCCTTCTTCCATACACAAGCGATTGCGATCCCGCAGTCGATCGATTTCTGAATTGAAGGGCGTGCCCAGTGGTGATGCCAAAATGGTCAGTTGAGCCACACGTAGCTGCTTGGCGAATGTGATGACGGTGGCGAACTCTTTGATGGACACTTCCTGCTCAAGAAAGATCGCCACGGGACTCAGCCGACTCGATTCACGAAACGCTGAGACCACCGCATCGACGCTTTTCGTCAATTCCGGGACTCTCAGATGTTCGTAGTCGTTGTTGATCCAGATTTCCGTTTTGTCGAATCCTAAATGCTGCAAATGACCACATGCTTCTGCAAATGGCATTTCCCAAAGACTCCGCGTCGAGGCCGCGACTTGCACTGTGCTACTCCCTTAGACGATCAAAATTGGACGATCAAAATGACTGAATCCGTTGTCAGTCTGGCACTTCCGAAGCGTGACAAACCTTCAAAAATCGTGTTAACAGCCCCGCAATGTATTTGTGCCAGCAGATTTCCGCAAGACCTCTCAAACTTCCTGTTTCAACATCTGGATGAAATGGAGGGTTTTTGCATGTTTGGGCGGTTGTTCTGCCGATAACGATAGTGACGAGCAAACTTGCTCGTCGCAGATTGAGATTTCTGCCGTCAAAAAGCACGTCTCAACACTGCAATGCGGTCATGAGAAATCGGGAGAGAAGGGACCTGATGATGCATACTCGAACGACACTGCTTCTGTTTCTGGGGGCGATTGGATTGTGTTTGACAGGCTGTGCAGCCACCTCTCCGGTGATGCGAGGCCAAAGCTGGGACGGCGGCTCAGACATGATGATGAACGGAGACTGCCAGTCGTGTGAAAACGCGTACAGTTCAAGAACCGGCGGCGAATGCGATGATCTCAGCCGCCGCCAAGAGCGGAAACTGCGGGCCGACCAACGTCAAAACTGCCGACAAGGATGCAGAGGCTGTGACCAGTGCTTGAATGTTCCATTCCATCCGGTTCACCGAAACTTCCATACCTACGACGTGCCGCAGGGATTGTCTTATCCGCAACAGGAAAACCCCACAGCCGCTGTGCAGTATCCGTACTACACATTCCGAGGCCCAACGGATTTCTTTATGCAGTAGACCGGGGAATCCCCAAACGCAGATGGGTCGATGTTAAACTCGGCCGTCAATCGTTGTCAGAACAGCGTCGCAGAATGGTGACTTCGCGAGTGCAAGTCATTAGTTCTGCGTTTTTTTGTTTCGCCAGCCACGCAAACGTCGCTTGACAGTAGAAGCTGACGTGTGTGGGATCGTTTTTGTAATGCCACGCCGCGAAGTCGGTGATCGATGGTGCTGGTTGAGTCATCACGGCCAGCAGCCCGCCCGGCTTCACGCAGTCCCACATCCGATTCAGGTCTGTCGCCGGATCGCACAGGTGTTCGAGCACTTCGGTTGAGGTTACGAAATCGTATTGCCGTTGCAGCGGATCGCGGTCCGGTGCATAGAACGGATCGTAGATCGACATCGGATGCCCATGTTCTTCAAACATTACCGACAACGTGGGACCAGGGCCCGAACCGAAATCTAATCCGTGGCTCGCCGGCTGCAATCGCTGCAGCACAGGATCCGCCAAGCGACTTAGAAACGACCGATAGCGAGGATCGTCGGGCGAGTTCTGGTGGTGGTCGTAAATCGCCTTTTCGTCAGTGGGCGACAAGTGCCACGCGGCGGGAACGAAGATCAGCTGGCAGACGGAACACCGCAAGTACTCACGCGCTTTGTCAGCGTAGAATTCTTCGGCCCGCAGATCGTGACACAACGGACACTTCAAACGTTCGATTTCGTTCACGAAAGAATGCTCTTTCCTGTCGGCTAGTTCATTTTCGTTGATTACGTCGGAACGTCTACTCGGCTTTTCCCTTGCGGTTCAGCAGGTGAAACGGTCCTCGAACGCCTCCCACCTGTTGCATGGTCGCCCGCCATCGCAACACCGCGTCCGGCTGGTCAGTGAAGACTCCGTCGACTCGCCCCTGCTTCACCAACAGATCCAACAACGCGTCTGCACTTTCGGCGTAGGCTGGCAATTGATCGGTCCGCAAAGTCCACACGTGAACCAGCAAAGACTGTTCGTGGGCGCGGGCAACCAGCTCCGTCACCGTGGGAGCTTCAGAATCCTGGGCCTGCAATACGGCGGAAATTTGCACGCCCACACCGTCCGCCACGCGGCCGATCTTGGCAAGTTCTGCAGCCGTCAAAGCCCCAGAATGGAGCTGAATCAGTGGCAACCGACATTTGAGTTCCGTTCGGATTCGCAGAATTTCAGCGGCTTCGAAACATTGAATGAAGGCGCGATCTTCTGGAGCTTCGTAGCCGAACTCTGCCAACAGACGGATCACTTCTGTGGATGGATCGAGCCCCCGCTGTTGGTGCAAAGCTGGCTGCTTGATCTCAACATACACACCGGCCTGTCGGTTGCGAGACTTGTTAAGCCCCTTGATTAGCTGCAGGTGTTCTTCGAATGTCGCGATCCGAAACTGGCCCAGTCCGGGCGGAAAACGACCGCTGTCATTGCCCGCGTGCCGCTCGCGGACAGACAGTTGTCGAAGTTCCGCGAGTTCGAAATCGAACACATAAGACTTGCCATCGACGGCTCGATCAGGAAACACGTCTTGCACATTTGTGGTGGCGTTCAGAGTCACATCGTGCAGCACCACGGCGACACCGTCTTTGGATAAGACAACATCTTGTTCGATGTAGTCCGCGCCAAGGGCGTGAGCGAACGCGGCGGATTCGGTGGTGTGTTCTGGCAGATAGCCTGATGCACCGCGGTGAGCAATCACCAGCGGGACTTCGTTGGTAATGACTTGGCTGACGTTGTGCAGCGGCGTGGTGCGATGGCTGGGATTGGGGTGCGGTGATTCGTCCATCGCAGCAGCTCGATAAACGGTAAAGACAGCCCATAGCAGCGTTGCATGAGTGAAGACCGAACGGCGGTTGAACGTCATGAAGTCAGTTCCAGATTCACCCACATGGAAGGATCGTAACTCGTCGGAAAGTTCTCATCCAAGGTCAACGGTTGCACGCCAAGATTGGAATCCTGAACCACGCAGTAGAAACCAATCCGGCCGATCTCAGCGATTTCGCGAAAGCCGTACAATTGAGTCCCCGGAATCCAAACTTCCAGATCGTAGCCGTCTGATTTCAGATGCGTCCGAGTCAGCATGAGTTTCGGGTTGGATTCGATGCGCTGAGTTCTTTGCTGAGCAATCGGTTGCACAATCACCGCCGGCTGGCTAGCTTGGTGCTGGTCCACTGGCAGACAAGCGAAATGGTGGCAATATTCGGTCGCACGATGCACGTTGGCGGCGGGTCGAGTATCGATCCACACTAGCGCGGCGTCGGAATGTTTGATGTCTTGAGATGTGCCGGCGGGTTCCATGGGCTTGCCCTTGACGCTAATGACGAACGCCAAGCCGTCGGGATTCCAAGCGACGTGAACATCAGCAAACTGCGGCAAGTCGTTCATGCCTGCTGGCACGAACAACTGCGATCCAGCGGGCATCGACAACAGTCGCCCGTTTTTTTTGTTCGACGGCGCGGCACATTGCGGAATGGACAACTGAAAATCAAACAGCAGCGAAGGAGGAACGATGTGATTCATGGCGGCTTACTGTTCGTCTTCGTACTTGGGAACGTTAGGTTCCGGAATTTCCCGAATCAACTTGTTGATAATTTCTTCCGGGTCCATGCCTTCCGCCTGCGCCTGAAAGTTGGTGGAAATGCGATGCCTGAGCACAGGAATCGCCACCTTTCGCACATCGTCTGTAATCACATGCGGTCGTCCATCCATTGCAGCCATGGCTTTGGCACCCGCAATTAGATACTGACCGGCTCGAGGACCAGCGCCCCAGTCGACCAGCTTCTTCACGAAATCCGGTGACGCATCGTCTTTGGGGCGCGTCGCGCGGACCAAACGCGTGACGTAGCTGATAATAAACGGCGACGCCACAATCTGACTGATTTGCTTTTGCAGATACAAAATCGCTTTGGCAGACAAAACCTTGCGAACTTCGGCGCGTTCGCCAGATGTTGTCGCTGTCAGGATACGTTCTTCTTCGTCCAGTGACGGATAGTCCACCTTGACATTGAACATAAAGCGGTCCAGTTGAGCTTCAGGCAGCGGGTACGTTCCTTCCTGTTCAATGGGGTTCTGTGTGGCGATGACGAAAAACGGTTCGGGCAAGTTGTAAGTCTTTTGGCCGACGGTGACTTCCTTTTCTTGCATGGCCTGCAGCAACGCGGCTTGAGTTTTCGGAGGCGTGCGGTTGATTTCATCGGCCAGCAGGATACTGGTGAAGACCGGGCCTTCGACGAAGCGGAACTCACGACGACCGTCTTCATTTTCTTCCAGCACGTTGGTGCCGGTGATGTCTGAAGGCATCAGGTCGGGCGTAAACTGAATTCGGCGAAATTCCACGTCCAGCAATTTGGCGATCGTGCTGACCACCAGTGTCTTGGCCAGTCCCGGCACACCCACCAGCAGGCAGTGACCGCCGGTGAAGATCGCTGCCAGAATCTGATCGATGACGGCGTCTTGCCCGACCACGACTTTGTGCAGTTCTTCCACCATCACCTCACGGTGCTTGCGAAACTTCTGCAGGAATTCGTCAAAGTCACGTTTGTCAGCCAAAGGTCCGCATCCTTTCGGGAGCAGTCAGAGTGTCACAACGTCGCTGAAACAAGCGGCGTCTGAATGTGTGGAGTACCACCAGCAGGCGATACGCTTCGAGCAATGTATAATAGCGAGCAGAATCTGTCGATTCCACGCACTGCACATCGTTGTTGGGTGGCTGGCCGTTACGATTCGCTTCGAAATCGGCCGAGACGACGACGTTGTTCGACACTGTTCGGAAATACGAAAGCTGGCACCGAACGATGCAAAAATTCAGCGCATATTGTCGATGGTCCATCGGAATCATGGCCGCATGGAAAAGTTCGTCGAATCGATGGAGAATGTACTGCAGTATGGGGAACCCAACGACTTTGAATCACGGATCAATCTGGTAGGTGGCTATGTGCGGCTAGGAAGGACGTCTGACGCACGCCGAGAATTCGACAAGGTGATTCAGGTCCGGCCCGACCTAGCACTTCGAGCCCCCACCCTCAACGCGAAGTTTTTAACGCAGGAAAGCAGGCCGCAGGAAGCTTTCGCCGAACTTGGCTTGATGGATCTAGCCGATTTCTGGACGCGTGCAGCACTCGCTGCTGAAGGCAAGTGAGTGCCGGATTTGGGCAAAGATTCAAGAATTCGGAGACTGGATGCGTCGAGCTGTCAGATTTGCGGGCACGGACGTAGAAAAATCAGTCGGTTTGCGTAGAATCAGCGGTAGGCTGCGGGGTACGCGGTCTGCTTTAAGACGTTTGCCGGTTGGCCCAAATTTAGTACAGGAGCTTTTTCAGTGGCTTATACTCTTCCCGAACTTCCTTACGCTTACGATGCTCTGGAGCCTCATGTTGATGCTCGGACGATGGAAATTCATCATTCGAAGCACCATCAGACCTACATTAATAATGTGAATGCCGCTCTTGAGGGTACTCCGTACGCTGACAAATGCATCCACGAACTTCTGCGTGGTCTGGACGGCCTGCCTGCGGAACTGCAGGGCCCTGTGCGAAACAACGGTGGTGGCCACGCCAATCACTCACTGTTTTGGACAGTCATGTCCGCTTCTGGTGGTGGTGCTCCGACAGGCGAATTGGCCGCTGCGATCGATGCCGCCTGCGGCAGCTTCGACACCTTCAAAGAGCAGTTCGCCAAGGCCGCTGCAACTCGCTTTGGCAGCGGCTGGGCGTGGTTGTCGGTCAAACCAGATGGCACAGTCGTTGTCGAAAGCACGGCCAATCAGGATTCCCCGCTGTCCGCTGGTCACACTCCCATTCTGGGATTGGACGTCTGGGAACATGCGTACTATCTGAACTATCAAAACCGACGTCCGGACTACGTTGCCGCATTCTGGAACGTTGTCAACTGGGACGAAGTCGCTCGACGTTTTGCGGAAGCCAAAGTCTGAGGCGACGGCTAAGCGAACCACACAAGTGCCATCGATGGTCTGCGGACCGTAGATGGCACTTTTTTCTTTGCTCTCTTCCTCGCAACCGCCTGTACACCCACTGTTCGTATGCCCAAAGATTTCCTCAAAGGTGCCAAAGACGAATACGATGTCGTGGTCATCGGCAGCGGTCTGGGCGGCTTAACGTCCGCCAACATTCTGGCTCGCCAAGGACATTCTGTCCTGCTGCTAGAACATCACTATCAGCTGGGAGGAATGGCCACATGGTTTAAGCGCCGCGGCGGCCACATCTTCGATATTTCGCTGCACGGCTTTCCCATGGGAATGATCAAAAGCTGCCGCAAATACTGGACTCAGGACATCGCCGATTCCATCGTGCAGCTGAAGGGAGTCCGCTTCGAAAACCCGCAGTTTTCGGTCCGTACAACATTCGATCGCAAAGACTTCACGAACATTCTGACCAGCGAATTCGGCGTACCGTTGGAAAATGTCGAAGGCTTTTTCACCAAAGCTCGCGGCATGAATTTCTACGACGATCAACAGACAACAACCCGCGAATTGTTCGAAGAATTCTTTCCCGGTCGCGACGATGTCGTGCGGTTGCTGATGGAACCGATCACCTATGCCAATGGGTCGACTCTGGAAGATCCGGCCATCACGTACGGCATCGTGTTTTCGAATTTCATGAGCAAAGGCGTGTATACGTTTCAGGGCGGTACGGATGCTTTAGTGGGAAAGATGAAAGCAGAAATGATTCGCAACGGTGTCGACGTGCGAATCCGGACGTTGGTGGAAAAGATCGAAGTCAGCCCCGATCGTGAGGTGCAGGCCGTGGTCGTCAACGGACGCCGCATCAAGTGCAAAGCAGTGGTGTCCAACGCCAACCTGAAGACGACGATCCTAAAAATGACGGGACCGGAACACTTCGACAAGCAGTTCGTCGAAGACGCAGCAGCGGTTCGCCTGAACAGCAGCAGTTGCCAAGTGTATATGGGACTCAAGCCGGGCGAAACGTTGGACCGAAACGTCGGTGATTTGTTGTTTCATTCCGAACACACGGGATTCGACATCGAAGCGATTCTTAGCAAGAAAGTGAGCAGTCGAACATTCAGCTTCTACTATCCCGACACCCGCCCCGGCAGCGACCGTTCACTGATCGTGTCTTCTACGAACGCTAACTACAAAGATTGGGCGGATCTGTCCGAACCGGATTATCAGGCGGCGAAAAGGGATCTGCAGGAAACAACGCTAGATTGCCTCGAACAGTACGTTCCCAACATTCGCGAGAAGCTGGATCACATCGAAGTGGCGACGCCACGCACATTCGAACACTACACCAAGCATATCGCGGGTTCGTCGTTCGGAACCAAGTTTGAAGGATTGCAGGTCAGCAAAGATTTACCGAACCAAGTCGCAGGTTTGTTTCATGCCGGATCGGTCGGAATCATCATGTCTGGCTGGTTGGGAGCCGTCAACTACGGCGTCATCGTCAGCAACGATGTTGATAAATTCCTAACGCCGTCGGCGGCCACAATCTAGCTGGACAACGCCAGCTTGGTATCGCAGAAAAACGAGTTTTCCCGCAACAACAGATGATTGGAATCTCACCGTCCACGGGAAGGACTCGTGATGATCATTGTTATGAAATCAGCGTCTGTACTCTGACGGTTTGTGGCAAAGACGCCCCTAAGGCGCTGCAAACAATTTGCTACCGGATTGGTTTGTCTGACTGTAGTGAGCGTTGCGATACTTTCGGCTATGCCGGAAGCCAGTCTAGTCGAATGGATTCGTGAGAAGTCTGTCGCCATCGTTCAGGATCTGGACGAGCGTGGCCGCAGGCGCTGGTCGGCTGCGGAGGCAAAATCGCTCGGACGAGGTGGCATTGCAGCGGTTGCTGAAGCGACCGGAATTTCTGATCGCACGATCCGCAACGGGATGAAAGAACTGCATGATCCCGAAGCGGCAGCTGCCAATCGACAGCGTCGTCCGGGAGCGGGACGCCCCAGTCGCGAAGCCCTTCAACCGGATCTGATCGAGGCAATGGAAGCGCTGGTGGATGCGGAAACTCGCGGCGAGCCGATGGTTTCGATTCGCTGGATCTGCCAAAGCACACGCGGGTTGGCGAAGGAACTTCGGGGGCAGGGATTTCAGGTCAGTAGCACAAAGGTCGGTCAGTTGCTGCGAGCGCAGGGATACAGCCTGCAGGCCAACCGTAAGACGGTTGAAGGGAAACAGCATCCAGATCGCGACGCGCAGTTTCGACATATTGCGGCTCGCGTGAAAGCCTTTCAGCGAACAGGGCAGCCCGTCATTGCGGCCGATACGAAGAAGAAGGAATCGCTGGGAAACATGAAGAATTCGGGGAAAAGATACCGCAAAAAGGGATCGCCTCGAAAGGTGAAGACGCACGATTTTCCCGATCCGGATGCGATCAATGACACCGAATGCATTCGCATTCTGAAGGAAGTTGAAGCAGAGATTCACCGCTCTCCCAACAGCGCGCGATCTGCGATGGTGATGTCGGTGATTTCCATCGGCATCTGCAAGATTGATCTCAGCGAAGCAGCGATTGCGGCCGGAGAACGCATCGGAGACGTGGAAATCGATCACGGACAAACCAACTGCCAGACTCCAGCGATTGTGCCATCTGTTCAACAGGCTCTGAAACGCTCGTCGAATAAAGCTTAACGCTGGACAGTGCTCGGTTCGGTTGGATCGACGTGGTTCCTGCTGTGTTTTCGGTCGGTTGAGTGCGTATCGCGGCCTACGTGGCACCGTGTGTTTGTATGTCTCGTGGCGGCACGTTTGCGGTGTTCGGCGTCGCTGTGGTTTGCGTGATACTGAAGTATTCACGAGCGTTCATGACTGGCAGTTCCACGCAGCGGTACAGAATTTCTGCCACCAAACAAGATCCAACGCAGGTGAGTGCCAAGAACACGACGAACGGCAGTTCTGTGCCGAATCGCTTCAGCAGTGCCAACACTTCCGGGTGCAGCAGGTAGATCGCGTAAGAACGAGACGCAATGTAGTAGCAGCCGGGAAAGGTCAGCCGCTGCTGAATGGTTTCGGACGACACCGCGAACAGAATGAACACGCAGAAGATGACGGCGTAGATTCCGGGATCGGATACGGCCTGAGTGCCTTGCACGAAGTAGTAAGCGTACAGCGAAACGTAAACCGCAGCCGCCACAGCAAACAGCGGTCCGGAAAATCGCGTAAAGCGGTTCCACCACTTTGGGCAGTGCAGTTGAATCGCAGCCAGCAGCACGCCCGCAGCACAGGCGTCGAAACGCACATGAGATTCTTCGAGGCTGGAATACAGTCCCAACTGACGACACATCACTGGCAACAGCAGCGCGGTCATGAGCATCGGCATCAGCAGGCGCTGATGCCGGACCACCAGCAAAATCGCTGGCGCGACCAGCAGGTAAAAATGTTCTTCTACGCACAACGACCAACTGACGTGCAGAAATGGCATTTCGAGATAGTTTTGGCCGAAGAACAGATACTGCAGCGGTAAACTGGCTTGCGGATTCGACAGCCGGAACTGAATCATCGTGACCGCCAGCACCGCCAGATACGCGGGAAGAGTTCGCAACCAGCGACGGCACCAAAACCGCTTCAGATTGATTCCGCCGGTGGCCTGTGCTTCCTTGAGTAGATGTCGACCAAGCAGCCAGCCACTGAGCACAAAGAACAAGTCGACGCCGGTGCCGCCCATCTGTAGAAACGCCAGATGCCGAGGTGCTCCGTAAGCCAGCACGGTGTGCGCCAGCAGCACCATTAAAATGGCCAGCGAACGCAGGAAGTCCAGCGATGAGACTCGATGTAGGGCGGGTTTAGCAGACATAGAAGTTAGGCAAAAGTCGGGCGATGAGTTCTAGAATCTATTCCGCGACAAGTCGCATGATGTGCACGATGGGTAGCAGTTCCCATGGGTTTTCTTCGACGTAACCGGCCGCCGCTTCCACGATGTACAACAGATTTCGAGTCCGGTCGTAGGTCACGCCGCCGATTTCTTTGCGACACTCACGAAACATAAAGCGATCGATTCCGCCGCCGGGGGTTTGAGAATCCCAGCGCAGGGCGGGAGGTGTGTTTGGCACGGACGCTTGCGAACCAGCCACCAGCTGATTGGGTGTATAAAACAAAGCCTGAGCTTCGTAGGACGAGCCGTGATAGCCTTTGTCTTCATAGCAATCGCCTGGCCGCGGCATGCCGTAGTGTATCTCACCATGAGCTTTGCGGCCGACGACGACGATGGAATGTTTGTTGCCGATGGTCACCCACGCCGCGCCGGTCCATTTGTCAGCGTAGTGGTGCCCGGCCAGTTGGGCTGACATCGGATACCACAGCATCGGCACTGCGTTTAAATCTGTGCCTGCCGGAGGTGCTGGGTACGGAGCTTTGTAAGCATAGAAGGCAGGGCCTTGGCTGGATTGCTGCAGGCCGGTGGAAATTTGCAGTCCCGAAATCAGATTGTTGCCGCCGAAATACTGGGTGGCAATCGGTTCTGGAATATCGAAAATATAGCCCGCATTCTTGTAGCTATGCCACGCCGGTGCAGCGGTGTTGAACGGTCCCAGATGCCACGGACCTTGAGCGTTCGGTCGTCGCAGGTTTAGCGAACAGACTCCATGCGAATAGTAGTCGTAGCCTTCAACGTTGTAGTATTTGTAGATCGTCCAATACAGCTTGTCGTTCAGCACCTGCAGTCCACCGATCATGAATGGCTCCGAGGAACCGTTGGTCATTTTCTCTCGCACGCCGCCGGTGATATCCGCAAACGGTTGCAAGACTTTGCAGACCTGCAGATCGTCGAGGCTTTTGCGGGCCGAGACGGTGGGTTGCGGAATGTCGATTTCCGCCACCAGCTCGTCAAGACGCGAGCCGACGAAGAAGAGTGAGCCAGGAAAGCCATCGTCCGGGCCGTCCGGATCGCCGCCTTCTCGATAAGCGATCGCCCATCCGCCGTACGCGAATCGGGAATCCATCCCTTCCACAAGTGGCGGCCGAAAGGCTCCAAGATATTCGAAGTTTCCGGGTGTCACCATGTGCTGGTGCAGCGGCGATTGTTGCCGAATGGGAGCCAGTGTGGCCAACGTGGTCGGCGTGGTCGGCTGCTTCGCCTCGTCAGAGTTCGTGGGTTCGGAAGGGGCGTCGTCGTCGGTGTCGATCGGTGCATCGCCTGTCAAAAATTCATCGTCGCTGGCTGCAACTTCTTCGCCCGACAACACTTGTTGGATTCGTTTTTCGATCTCCGGATCAACCAGCACGGGGGCTTTGTCCATGGATTCAACGTCTGCTGTCGCAGCAACCATTGCCTGACTGATTTCTCGATCAATGTCCAACCGGCTTTCTGCGCGGAGGTCCATGACCAACTTCGTGCTGACGATTCCGCACGCCAACAGCAACAGGCCGTAGGCCAATTTGATGGAGGTCGCTGTCGGTCGAGGTTGTCGAATGACGCTCATGTTTGTCACACTATCTTGTTAGTTCACAAAGCAGATCGCCAACTTATCTCGCGGACTTCAATCTCAATTCATCACACCGAAACGTGGAAAGTTGAAACTTTCCCCAGTCGGTGTGGCAGTCGCAGTCGTCGATCTTTTTGCTGAATCTCGCCAATCTTCCGCGTCGATGTCTTCAGCAAGGTACGTATGCTCAAGACGCCCGTAGACGGTCAATGAAGCGGCTCCGAGCATGGCGACGTAATACGGAATTTCCAGAGTTTCGAGACTCAAGAATTGCGCGGCAATAATGAATCCAGACAGCGATGCAATGGTCAGCCGAAAGGCATCCCCGAACCATGGCGGAGCGCGTGCGGGCAATCGAATCAGCATGATCCAACACCGCCAGATACAGACGAGATAGAAGCCGCCCAGCATCAGAATTCCGGGAATGCCGGTTTCTGTCGCTGTCTGAATCCACAGGCTGTGGGCTTCCAGAACTTTCGTCCAGCCAAAGTCATTTTTGGCCCTCAACGGCCAGTGATCCGGGCCGCAACCGAGAATCGGGTTTTCTTTGAAGACGACATAACAGTCACTCCACATGTCCAGACGGCTCTGAGCCGAAGCTTCGCGCTGTCCGCGTTTTTTTTCGAATGTTTTTAAGAATCGTCCCCTGACTTCCGGCCCGGCCAAAAACAGGGCGGCCGCCAGCCCCAAAGCAAACAGTGCGTAATGCCCGGCCGTTTTCTTGATCAGAAAGAACGACAACCCCACACCGATGCCGGTGGCGAGCATCGCTCCACGAGAAAACGAGAACAGAATGGCGTGCAGCAAAAATGCCATGCAAGCGCCCAGAATTCCTTTTTGTATCAAATTTTCGGTGTTCAAAAACAGGAAGAACGCCACACCGAGTGCAACCACAAATCCAACTGCCGCTCCGTTGTTGTCGTGGCCGCCGAAGCCGATGAAGTACAGATAGTTGTAGCCACCGAAGTACCGCATGTTCATTTCGAAGCCGACATAACCTTGGCAAAGCACGATGACCCACGCCAGTGCTTTCAGGTCGCGAACAGATTTACAACTGGTCACACCCACCAAGAACGGCAACAAAATCTTGGCCATCGCTTCGACGTAGGTCCACGCATGCGGCGGACTGTCCGAAATGCAAGCCAGTAGTGCGCACCACAGCCAGAAGCCGCCGAACAACATGACGATCGGCCGCGCTCTTCCAAGATCCCAGTTTCCGCAGCCGCGAAACAGCCAGCTGGCCAGCATCGCCATGGCGACGATTAGGCTGTAACGCCCGTTTTGCACTGAGTGAGCCCACATGCTGTCTGGTTTGACGATCGCCAGAGCGACATAGGCCAGTAGGCCGTAGAACGGTGAAAACACGCTGCCTGTGACGCCGAAAAACGTAATCAGCCAAGTAAACAGTAAGCCCTTCACGACTCCACCTCGATTTCGCGTTCGGGAGTTCGAGCTTCGATCATTTCGCAGAGTGGTTCGAGGCAGCTGCCCCAGCGATGATTGAGCTGAACCCAAGCGCCAGCCGCCATCCCGAATTCTTCCGCGCGGCATTTGTCGTCAAATACGCTGGCAATGCTGCTGACCCATTCGTCAATCGAATCGGCCTGCATCAGATGGAGTCCGGGTTCTACGGCCAATCCGTTCAGTGGTGCTGGCGAACAGACAATCGGTCGACCGCAGGCCATGGCCTCCAGAACTTTGTTCTGCACACCGCGCGCAATTCGTAGCGGCACAACAACGCAACTCGATCCGTTAATCCACGGCCGCACGTCCGGCACAGGTCCGACCGCTTCGATGCCGGGAAGTTCATTCAATGCCTGAACTTCCGCCGTAGGACTTTTGCCCACGATGCGAAACACGGCGTCCGGATATCGTTTACGAACCAGCGGCCAAATGCTACGGGCGAACCATTTCACAGCGTCGGCGTTCGGCAGATAGTTTAGCACACCGACGAACACGCAGGAATGCGGAGTGACTTCCGCTGACATCGGACAAAAATATTCTGTGTCAACGCCGTTGCCAATCGCCTGAATCGGAGCATTGTCGCAGAAGTTTTGGAACAGCTGTCGCTCTGCTTCGCTAACGACCAGCAAGCGATCGGATTTTGCCGCCAGTTCTGTTTCTAGTTTTCGCAGTCGACGACCTTCCATTCCGTAGATCAGCGACATTGGAAACGAAGCTGAGGCGGAATAGTCGAGCCATTTTTGGCTATCAACGTCGATCAAATCGATCCAGACGCGACACGCAGAATTCAGAATGGGTTTGTGAATGTAACGCGCTATGCCGGATGATGACGCCAACGCAGCGGTGTATTGAGCGGTCTGTTGCCATTGCCGAATGACGGCCTGCAACATCGGGGATTCGAACAGTCCTTCTGTGACCGTGCCACCGCACGCCAACGACATGGCTCCACGCAGATAGCGTGCTTTTCCGGCATGCGGAACAATAGCCAAGCGATCGCTGACTTTGGTTAAAGCGGACCGTGTTTCTGCCGTCACAGATTCATCGGCCAAGCAGATCAGGTCAACATCTGCTCGCTCGGACAAGTACTTCAGAATATTCCACGTGCGAATTCGATCACCACGGTCTGGTGGCCAGGGAACTCGATGCGTGACGTAAAGAACGCGTGGTTTCATGAACAGTCAATTCGTTGTCTTCGGGCCGTGGGGGGAATCAGGAGCTGGTGACGACTTGCTGGCGAGAATTCACTGGCCGTTCGGGTAGCAGGTTCTGCAGCACTTCAGACATCGTCGTCAGGCGAAATGTGTGCAGTATGCTTCGAATTTTGGGCGCTGTCGATTTCAGATTTTGGTAGTGACGAAAGCGAGACTTCAGCGACGATGCGATGCGCGGTTGCTGCGGGTCGAACTCCCACGGATGAATGTACACATTCAACGGTCGGCCTTGAGCACGAATGCCGGTCAGCAAACGCTTGGTCACCATCCACGGCAGCAGTCTGAGATATCCGCCGCCGCCAACGGGAATCTTTGTGCGGCCGAATTGGTAGACCATTCCGGGGAACTCACGAATCGGTCCGGCGGCCGTTTTGATCACATGCGGACTAGTCGGTGCATCGGGGATGCCATAGCGATCGTGGTGGACTGGATAGATGCTGGAATCTGTCGTGAATCCTTCTTCGATCAGAATATCCAACGCCCACAGTGAGTCTTTCGTGATGGAAAAACTGGGCGAGCGATACAGCGTCACGGGCTGCCCGATAATCTGTTGCAGGGTGTCGCGAGATTCCTGTAGATCGCTGCGAAAGCGATCCGGGCCGAGTTCATAGACTAGCTGATGCCACTGACTGTGACAGCCGATTTCGTGGCCAACGTTGTGAATTTCCGCGACCAGATCCGGATACCGCTGCGCGACCCAACCCAACACAAAGAACGTTCCTCGTGTTCCGGTTTCGGCCGCGATTTCCAGCACACGTCGCGTGTTTTGTTCGACACGACATTCGTACTGCCCCCAGTCGGCAGGTGAGATCACGGATGCGAATGCGGACACGTGGAAGTAGTCTTCCACATCGACCGTAAACGTTCCATCAAATTGTTGAGTGTCGCCGTTCATCTGTGTCTCACGGAATCCGGCCTGCAGTTTCGTCAACTTCGCAGGCCGGACGGGGTGGTTCTGAAAGTCTGTTTGAATCAGGAATTGCTCATGGCGCGGTGTTGTGTGGGCCGCTGAATTTCCTGACGGTAACCGTATGTCTGACGTTGGAAGTCGGAATCTGATCCGACCATCACAGCCCCCAACAGCGGCACCTGCAGACTTCGCAGCGAATCGCGACACTGAGCGACATACGGAATGCGGCTGTAGTCTTTACGAGTGGACAACAACACGATGTCGGCGTTTTGAGCCAGCATTGATGGTTCGGCCACGAACAACAACGGTGACGTGTCAATGACAACGAAGTCGAATTCGCCCTTCAACATATCGATCAACGAACGCCCGCCATCGGCAGACAGTTTCTGCAGTACCGACTGATCAATTTGCCCAGCCGCGATGAAGGTCAATCCGTCAGCTTGAGTTTGCTGACAGGTTTCCTTAAAAGACGCTTCGCCTCGCATGTATTCACAAATCCCAGGGCCTTCCGCACCGTCCATCATCAAGTGAGCCGACGGTCGTCGGAAGTCACAATCCACCAGGACAACTCGCTTGCCGGATCGAGCCAGACTGGCGGCCAACTGGCAGGACACGGTCGTTTTTCCTTCGTTGGCCGATGCACTGGTGACTAGGATTGAAGCGGATCGAGTCGGGTCGACGTGTCGCATTAGATAGGTACGCACCACATCCATCGATTCGATCACTGCTCGGTTCCATTCGTCATAATCAACGGTGCCCGCAAAGATCCCGAGGCCCAGCAAACCACCTTTGTCTGGCGACGGGATCGCTCCGATCAAACGCAGATTGATGGCGTTGGCGATGTCTGATGTGGAACCCACGCGGTGTGAGAACCATTCGAACATTGTGAAGCCCGCGATGATGCCGAACAGGGCAGCGAAGCCACCCAAGAATGCGGCTTGTGTGCGAGCTTTCTGATTTCGTTTTTCTGGGATGTTTGCGTTCTGAACAATGGTCACACGTTGTGGACGGTCGAGTTCCAATCCGCGAGCCTGAATGTTCATGGCCAGATCATCACGCGTCTTGACCAGATGCTGAATGTCCTGTTTTTCGCGTTCCAGTTCGACAACTCGACGCCCCATCAATTCCAAACGCTCTTTGCCGGCAGTGATTTCCGATTCGATTTGTTCTTTCTGCTTCAACAGCCAGTCGTATTTTGACATGGACATGCGAGAATCGCTGGGTGCCTGCGGTGCGTTTGAGCCTTCGAGCACTTGTTTCAGGCCGCGTTCCTGTTGCAACATTCCCAGCAGTTCTGGATGATTTTGATCTCGGACGCTGTCACGGAACTGACGAATTTTGAATTGCAGGGCCTGCAATTGCCGCTGCATCATGTTTTCCTGAGTGTTCGCGGGGCTTTGCAGCAATGCACTTTGCGGACCACCGAGGTTCATCTGAGGCATCGCGGTTCGCATTTGATCCAATGGAATGCCGCGGTCTCGCATGTAGGATCGCAACGCTTCTTCTTCACGAATGTCGCCGTCGATATCCTGCAGGTCTGTTTGCAGACTTCGCAGACTTTGCTGCAGCAGATCCTGATTGCCCAAGGCGATTTTTGAATCGCCGGTTCCCAGTTCTTCGGCGAGTCGGTCGATGCGTTCTTGGTTTTTGCGAACGCTTTTGTCGAGCACTCCGAACTTGGTTTCGATCTTTCGCAGGTTCTGAATGCGTTCGTTGCGTTCCTGATAAACGATGTTATCTAGGTACGCATCTTTGACGGCGTTGACGATTGTGGCGAGGTCTTGAGGGTGTTCGCCGGCCAGTGTGATGCGGACGAATTCAGGACTGAAGTCGAAGTTCACATCGATTTCTTCCAGCAGCCAATCCACGGGAGTGGTTTTGTCTCGCAACAGGCGAGTTTCTTTGACGCCTTCGATGCGCAGCGCGTGTTCGGCAACTTCTCGACTCTTCAAAAAGTTAATCACGGTATCGCGATAGGTCAGAAATTCTGACGACTTTTCACCGTTAATATTGTCAGTAATTGTCTGTTCGTACTGATGCACTTTCAGCAGCGCAGATGATTCGTATTCTGCGGGCACCATTTGCCACATCAGAGCACCCACCAGCAATGCCGCTGGGATAGCGACGGCGAGGGTTGGTATCCATCGACGTCGAAAGGATTCGAGAATTCCCCAGAACGTGACGGGGCGTTCAGAAGATCCACCGCTGGGCATCGGGCTGCCGCTGGGGCGACTGCTGATCTGACTGGCCTGCGGGTTTGCAGACGGTGAGTTCATCGGCTGTCCGGACTCGCCATTGGGCCATGTAGGATGATTCGATGTCATAGTTGGACGCTGCAATCTTCGTTCGAAAGGTTCCGTATCAACACTGCTGGTCGGATGAAGCCGATCGCTTCAATCGCTTCCTGTTCATGACGTAGGCAGGCACTTGAATTTCTCCCAGTAAGTGATCTTTAGGTCACGGATCACTGCCAAGAGCAGAAAAAGCATCAAACGACCCCTTCGGGCGTCAAGAAACTCAGGCACCGCCCTGTTGATCACCGTACAGCGATCCCAAACGTGGACTGTCCGTTGCCGGGAAAGCTACACCCCGCGTTCAGATCGAACAGTGGCATTCTGATAGGGGCAACACTTTGCCACGATGCCGCAGCGCGGAAAGGCGGCGATATGGGTTTGTTGCCGAAACGCAACACCGCGAAAGTTCTGGTTATGCGGATTCGACCCGTTCGGAGGCGATGTGTATTTGACGGCACACATCGACACATTCTGAACGCAGTGCAACCAATATCAGGCGTCCGACCGTTGCGATCCCGAAAGCCGGTTTCTTCCAATCGTGTGAAATAATCTGATTCGCCGGATCATCATTAACTGCGAAGCATGGGGCGACCTGCCTGCCATCTTCAATCACGCATGAAATTTGACCCACTCAGAAAATCTTGGAGCACACCTGAATGAAAACTTTTCGGAACCTTGTTTGCTTGTCACTGATTGCCGCCGTTGCTTGTAGTGCGGTTGCGGATGAAACCGAAAAGAAGGGCAAGGGGAAAAGGGGCGAACGCAAGAAGCCGACTGCCACACAGCGTTTCGTTGGCAAGCTGGAATTGAGCGACGAACAGAAAACTCAGGTCGCAGCCATCGACAAACAGTTCGCTGAAAAATTCACAACGAACCAAAAAGCTCTGAATGAAATCCTGACAGCCGATCAGAAAAAAGCACAACAGGCTGCTCAGAAAGCCGCCAAAGAAGCGGGAACCAAGGGCGGCGAAGCTCGAAAAGAAATCGAAGCCGCTCTGGACTTGTCAGACGAACAGAAAGCCAAGCGAAAATCAGTCCAAGCCGACCAGAAGAAACTCGACACTGAAGTGATCGCTGCCTTGAAAAAGGTACTGACAGAAGAACAGCAGGAAAAACTGCCGAAAACTCGCCCAACAGGCGCCAAGGGCGAAAAAGGCAAGAAGAAAAAAGAAGCTGCATAACACGACACCAGTGTTCAATGATCATGCCGAACCGACACTTCCTCAGGAAGTGCCGGTTTTTTTTATGCCAGCAGCCAAAACATCAATAGAATTCGGTGTCGCACTCAGTCGCTAGGGTTCGAAAGATGCCTTAACTGGTTGGAGACGGACGTCCCCGTTTGTCGCTCAATTCGTCGCAAAATTCCATTCGTTAGCTCGCGGTTCCCTCAATGGCGTCTTCCCGAATACAATATCGCTCACAAGTCACCTTACTGAGCACTGGATGTATGGAACCGCTGCTGTTCGAACCTCTGATCAAGCAAATCCGCTGGGGCGGCCGAAAGTTGGGGGACGTCCTGCGCAAACCCATCGGTCCAGCGACAGACTACGCGGAAAGCTGGGAAATTACCGATCAACCCAGTGGCCAAAGCGTCGTCGCCGCTGGCGAGTATGCTCAAGCCACGCTCGCAGAACTACTGGAGAACTTCTCCCAAGAACTGCTGGGGCGACACCAAACAATGCAGCAGTTCCCGCTGCTGATCAAATATCTGGACGCCAACGACTGGCTGTCACTGCAGGTGCACCCCAACGATGAGCAAGCCAAACAGTACAATTCAGCAGAGAACGGCAAAACGGAAGCTTGGATCATTTTGTACGCAGAACCGGACAGCCAGATTGTCAGCGGGCTGAAGACCGGGATCACGCGAGAGACGTTTGAACAACATTTACTGGCTGGCACGGTCGAAGAAACACTGCACATGATTCCGGCGAAGGCTGGCGACTGCGTCTTTGTTCCCGCTGGTACGGTTCACGCATTGGGGCCCGGAATTCTGTTGGCGGAAGTTCAGCAGCAAAGCAATCTCACCTTTCGGCTACATGATTGGGGACGGCTGGCCAGTGACGGACAGCCCCGAGAAATTCATGTCGCAGAATCACTGGCGTGCATCGACTTCGATCGAGGCCCCGTGAATCCTGTGACGCCGGTGGAGTTATCCAACGGACGGCATCATTTTGAAGAACTCGTCCGTTGCGACTATTTTGTAATTCGTCGACACATAGCCATTGATGAGTTCCAGTTAAAGCTGGACGATCGCTTTCGGATCTTGATGCTGCTGGAAGGCGACGCCACGATTGCCACAGACGCCAGTGAAACAAAGTTATCCACAGGGATGACAGTCCTGTTGCCAGCAACGACGCCTCAAGCTGCGGTTATCCCTGACGGCAACATCATACTGCTTGAGATCCTGCATCCTTGATGGTGTTTTGCATCTTTCCCGATCCTATTGGCGATACTGCACTTTAGAGTCACTCCCCCCCTCTGGCATTTTGGTCAGGTCGTGCTCAACTGGCAACGATCAAACCTGCAGCCTATGGAAACAGTGGACGCCTGTGCACGTCTACGCGACCAATTCAGGTTGTCTCAATCGGATCTCTGCAAGGTGATCAGTCGACGCACCGAATGACTCGTGTCGGTCAACCGCAGCCGCTAAAATTCCTGTACACCGAACCGCTTAACCCAGATTCGAACCAGGTGAAGCCCCAGACGACCCTATGTCCCGTCGTTTCAGAAGCAGTGCGGGGCGAGGATGTGTTTCTCGGCACCAATTCGCAACAACGGCCCTTCGAGGACTCTGCTGAATTGGTGGCGAGTGGTTTCCGTAAACACGGTTTACGCTACTGGCCCATGGCGTCAGCGAGCTTGAAAATTGAAAGACTTCAAGGCAGCTTCGATCGCTTAAGCACTCGCATTTGTCGTCACACGCCCGCTCCCTGAAGGAACAATGCAACCAGTGCGTTGGCGAGATCCTCGGTCAGATAACGTCTGGGCTGGGAGCGACGCGAGAACAGGTTCAACGGTTGATCGATCAGGCAGCAAACGCCGAGCGCAAGGAAATCCGGATCGCTGGACCGCAGTCGACCTTCGATGATGCCATCCTGCATCATCTTTTTAACCAGCCGAAATCGACGATTGGTCAGCTTATCCAGAATGCCATCAACCTCCGCCACACGAGGACCATGATAAGTCTGGAACATGAGTCGCGGTACACGAGGATCCGCGTTGCAGAATTCAAATGACTGCTGAACGAAGATCCTCAGCCGTGCTTCGCAGCCGACTTCCGTTTCGATAATGTGTTCCAGTTGCTGTTGGCTGTCTTCGTAATGTCGTTTAATCAGCTCTTCAAACAGAGATCGCTTGTCCGTGAAATGATAGTACAGCGTTGGCTGAGTCACTCCCGCCGCCTGAATGATGTCGCGAATGCTTGTGGCCGAATAGCCTCGTTCAGAAAACAGGGTCAGTGCCTGATTCAAAAGGTTCTCGCGAGTCTGCGAGGTAGAATTGCTGCGAGTTGTCATTGCGAGTCGCTCACTTCACTGCGAGGTTGTTGCTGGTCATGGCCGAGGTTATCCAGAACCGTATGAATCAGATCTTCGGTTTTGTTGGCTGTGATTAGAAAGAAACAGAACAGCATTTCGTCAGTCGTCTCGTCGCCCCATGTCACTCGCTGCGGTGGTGATGATGGATTCGATGGATTGTTCGCCGAGTTATCGTAAACGGCTTCCACTTTCAGGACGGTACCGGCGGGCAAAGAAAACGGCCGCTCGTAGTAGTATTCATCCTGCCAATTGTAATTCCATTCAGCGACGTCAATCAGCGTTTCCGACGACTGACCGGGTGCAGTCGCCGTGACCTTCATTGACTTTCCAAGCAGATGCATATGAGGCACAACGCCAACCAGAATAATGTCCTTCGGCAACGTGTACGTGGTGGAGCGGGCGTAGGCCGCGTCGCCTGCGGGGATGTTCATTTCGTAATTCGCCATCCAAATGCTTCCGATCAGCCTTGCTGGCTGACGAAGCGATTCGGCTACGGGCTTTTGCACAAAGTACAGACCGATCTCTGATTGGTCCGTTTCTGCTTTGCCGGTCGGATGGTAGTGGACCTGAACGACAAGATCGCTGCCCTTCTTCAAGTATCGTCCCATGTCGCCCGGCAGCCGGCGTGCGGTGTTGCCAACCGACCAGCCGCCGAGCGCTCCGCTAGGTGCAAAGCCGGGGCCGCCGAAGTTGCCATAACCAGGCTCCGGCGTTGCGTTATCCAATTTGCAAGCTTGCCCTTTGTCATCAAGAAACAACACGGCATGATGGACGACGCGTTTGTTGCCCGGATGAAACTCAACGGCTGCCACCAGCTTGTCTTCAGGAATCTCGATGGGAAGCACAAAGTTCTGTAGCAGATCAGGACCGTCCGCTGGAACGCGAAAGGGTTTTTGCATCCGGACGATCAGGTCCGGCGCTCCCAGTTGCCAGCCTTCCGTAAATTGTGGCGAAGGAGGCAGGTCGGCCTGATCACCTTCCGGACAATCCGCAGCCACCCATTCCTTGAGGAGAGTCAATTCCTGATCCGACAGCCAGCGTTCTCCAACAAACCTGCGATGACCGCTCGGCCCCGGAATCCACGGCGGCATGATGCGTTGCTGAGTCACTTCGACCAGCATTTCAGCATGATTTGCGGCTTCCTGGAAATTCGTGAGTGCAAACGGAGCCACTTGGCCCGGACGATGACAGTTCTGACAACGCGATTGAATCAGCGGTGCGATGTCACGCGTGTAAGTCACCTTGCCAGTCTTCGTCGAAGTGCGTCTTGGGGGAAAGTGACAGCCAACGGGTTCTGTTTCATAGATCGCCACCGGCAACCCTCGCGCAACAGACTGCACTGCATCGCGAAGGTAGTGATGTTCCACATTCGCTCGGCGGCG
>JBDNHJ010000236.1:0-41014 GCA_041688835.1 Fuerstiella sp. | reverse complement strand
TTCGGCGGTTGTAGGTGTTTTCCCAAGTGGTCCAGTCGAGCCCGTCCAGAATTTCGTCCAGCAGTCGCACAGGATGATCTTCGGGGATGCGGTCTTCCAGACACGTTTCCAGCAGCAATATCTGATGGCGTGCGAGCGGCGGCGTTGGCCAGTATCCGCCGTTCACCGATTTTTGAGTCATAATCGTTCGTCCGTGACAGCGCCTACGAGTTGCAGAACCTCATTGTAACGCCCTTGTGAATATCTGTAAATTAATACGTAAGCCAAATATGACTAAATCAACAACCCGCTTGCTCACGGGGGACCGAGTCCCTTGCTAGTTTGCCCGGCAGGAGCCCAGATTTGTGAATTAGCACAGGCAGTACACCATTGGGCGAACGCTGTACGGCGGAACTGGTGGCTGCGATCACGACTTCGGCGTTGAGCGCTGCGCCCCGTCCATTTCTGTGATGCGAACCGCGTCTTCTGATTGACGCAGCAGAATGTACATCAGCGTGATGGCCGACAAAAACGTGCCGAAGTGGATGGCGTCCGGCAGCAGTCCCGTGATCAGTCGGTTCCAGTAAAACAAGGCTGGCTGCCCTAGACCTTCGCTTGGGGCTGATGCTTCGAAGAAGGCATCCGGAAGTCGACTTCGCAAAATCGCTTCGCCGGAACTCAACAGCGTTTTGATCAGGGCGAAATTGATCAGCGACAGCAGCAATGTCAGAACCAGATAGAATATCGCCGTCAGTTTATGCGACAGCACGTAGTTAATCCCGCGGCTTAACGCATCACTGCCCGAACACTGGTCCGTTCCAATCGCGGCCAGCGATAAAAGCCAGCTCAGCCAGCACACCACGGCCGTGATGGTGGTCAAAACGGCGACCCAGAACACAATCGGCCACAGCACAGACACCACTGTCGTCCCCGCCGCCCCCAGTGAAACCAGCCACGCGGCAAAAGACACGGTCCCCAACAGCACACAGACAATGGCCAGCGACAGGCCTGTCGAAAGCAGCCAGCCAACAACGTTTCGAAACGAAAACCGCACGCCAGCCAGAGCCCCCACGCGCGTGGCGAGACAAAAATCAGCTGCTGCGGCTTTTGCCACCGCGACACCGACCACTGCCATCACAGCCATGTCCAGCAGTAGACTCAGCAGCAGCGAGACGAACGCGTCTGGCCTTTCGTTGGCCAGCAACATGCTGCAGATTGTGACGGAGTGCAGCACCGGCGATCGCAGATCCGCCCACGGTGAAAGCACTTCGTTTGTCAAAGCATGCAGCCCCGAAACTTCGCCTACGATCAGCCAGCAGGCGACCCCGATCAGACAGGGAACAAGGATGCGAAGTCGAAACCCCAACCGCAACGCCTTCGTCAGTTGCAGCGCAGGAAACGCTTTCAGCATGTCGATGCGTTCAACGGTGACAGGATCCTGATTCACGTCTGAAGCCTGCCATTCTGCGGTGGTCGAAAGTTGCCGGTGGCTAGCACCGTGCCGCTCACTAAATTGACAGCTAGTCGCCAAACGCTGCGTCGAAACGATGTCCGGATGGCGAGAAGTCTACGTTCTTGCAGAACTGAGCCGCTTCGGCAGCGCCGACTTCTCGATCCATGCCGATGTCTTCCCACTCCACGGACAGCGGTCCGTCGTATCCAACGGCGTTCAGTGCGCGGATGATTTCTTCGAACCGCACGCCGCCTCGGCCCACGCTGCGGAAGTCCCAGCCACGGCGAGGATCGCCCCATGGCAAGTGACTGGTCAGAATCCCCGTGCGTCCGTTTAATGTGACAGATGCGTCTTTCATGTGGACGTGATAGATGCGGTCTGGGAAGTAGCGAATGAATTCCACGGGATCGACGCCTTGCCAAATCAGATGACTGGGGTCGAAGTTGAACCCGAATTCTTCCCGATGGTTCAGAGCCTTCAGTGATCGTTCCGCCGAATAAATGTCGTAAGCAATTTCGGTCGGATGGACTTCCAGAGCAAACTTGACGCCGCATTCTTGGAAGACGTCCAGAATCGGATTCCAGCGTTCCGCCAGCAGGTCGTAGCCAGCATCGATCATGCTGCCCGGGGTGGGCGGAAAGTCGTACAGCAGGTGCCAAATACTGGAACCTGTGAAACCGTTGACGACGCTGACGCCCACTTTTTGGGCCGCGCGAGCCGTGTTTTTCATCTCTTCGATACAGCGATCATTCACCGCCGCCGGATCGCCATCGCCCCAGACATACTCGGGCAAAATGGTCTTGTGTCGCTGATCGATTCTGTCCAGCACTCCTTGGCCGACCAGATGATTGCTGATGGCAAACAGCTTCAGGTCGTGCTTATCCAGCAAGTCACGCTTTTTTTGGCAGTAGCTGTCGTCCGACAGCGCTTTGTCGACTTCGAAGTGGTCACCCCAGCAGGCCAGTTCCAGCCCGTCATAGCCAAATTCTTTGGCTTTTTTGCAGAGATCCTCCAGAGGAAGATCGGCCCACTGGCCAGTGAATAGGGTTACGGGACGCGCCATCGAAAAACTCTCCGCAAGAATTGGAATGTAGAACACAGGAACCACGTCCACAGGACGCTTGTTTTGAACGCAGACGTTACGAATCTATTCAACAAATGTCAATCCGACCGACTTCAGCCCCCGCAGCCGGATACGCTCATGGATTTCAGTATTTGATTGTTGGGTAGCCCGGACTGAGCTTGCGAAGGAAGCCCCGAGGTTTCGCTCGTACCTCGCTCCAACCCCAGGCCACCCTTCCCGGTTTAGCAGTCAGCTGTGAGCGCCCCCCCCCGCAGCTTGGCCTGACGAATCGGTGTTAAGCGACTAAGAAATTGCGCGTCAACCCGACTTCGCTGACGAAGGATTTGAAACGTTCGCCACGACCGATTTCCTGACTCAGAGTCTGTCCCGGCGGAGGTAAGTCGTCCAGAGCAACACCGAAGATCACCAGCAAATGTTCCTTGCCGATCTGACTGGAATGATCGGCCATCCACAACACGCGATCGTCCCTTGTGAACGTGTTTTGCAAACTGGCGACGCCGAGCCGACGGGTCCACTGTTCGATCGCGTCGTGCGATGGCTCGACAGAGGATCGCATGGCGAGTTGGGCGTTCGCCATTTCGAGTTTCCGGGTGTTGTCGCTCAGACGGTTCTGAAGATCCGGAACTTGTTGTTGCAGCTCATTATTCTTCGGCTTCAAACGCTCAGCACATTGGCTTCGCCGGTTCAACCGACGCCGCATCCCGGATCGGCTCAGAGTCGCCTCGTGGGTTTCTTTTCTGGGGGCGCAGTTGCATAATGACATGGTGGTCGCGTTCCTTCGCGGATTGAGATTTCGTAACCCCAAGCCTAACGAATGCACGCGACCACTTTGAGATCAAAATTTCCCACCTCAACTACCCAAACTCCCACCCGTTCGTCAGGCCACCCGTGGGCAACACCGTTAAGGATCTCAACAAACGAAACACGTCCGATTTCGCGTGCGATTTTCTCTCATTCTATTCCGTATCGGTTCGACTCCCTTGCTCCGACTGAGCTCAAACAACGCGAAGAAGAAATCTCCGATAGGGCGATCATTGATCGCGCTGATCGTGGTGATTGTGGTGGTCGGCGTGGTGATTCAATCGCGGACACCACAACTATCCGAGCAGGAGTATTTGCAACAGGCCAAACGGTCATTGCGGCGAGGCGATTTCGCAGCTGCTATTGACGCTGCCGAGCAGGCTATTCAGTTGAACGGTCAGTCCACAGCCGGACTGCTGTTTGCCGCCGACGCCGCCGCTCAGCTGGGGCAGCAACAAGCGGCGTTGGATTATTGCCTGCGAATCCCCGATTCCGAAGGCCGTTTCAGCCTTGACGCTCGCATCCTGACCGCCACACTCTATCAGTCACATTACAACGATCGCGCGGCGGAGGAGCATTTGGAGCGGGCATTGCAGATCTCGCCTGACCATCCAATGGTGCTCAGGCAACTCGCGTCGTCACTATCTGTTCATGGTCGTCGGTGGGAGTCAATTCCGTATCTGTTGAAGCTGGTGCAAATCGGCCACGCTGACGTGGCTGACTTGAGGCTATTGGCCGCGCCCGAATCGGTCAAAGTGCTGGACGAAGCACGCTTGGAAGCATGGGCCTCGGAGACCGATGCGTATAACCAGCTTGCTGCCGCGTGTTCTTTGATTGCGCTCGAACAGGACTTTGGGCGGGCTGAGTCGTTGTTGATTCAGGCGATCAAGTCAGAACCACAACTACTGGAAGCTCATCTCAGACATGGCAGCCTGCTGGCCGATCGCGGTGAAGTTTCGATGCTGGATCAATGGAGTCGTACGTTGCCTGACAGCGCAGAAGCGTATCCAGAAACTTGGGTGATTCGCGCGGACTGGAATCGACTGACAGGCGACGCCCCAAATGCGGCTGCCTGCTATCAGCGCGCCTTGGAGGTTCATCCAAACCATGTGGCCGCCAACTACCAGATGGGGCAGGTACTCACGCAGCTGGGCGACTCGAAGGGTAAAATCTTTCTGAATCGCGCTGAGCGTCTCCGGGAAATCATCAAACTTTCATCCCTGTTGTCGCGCCGACTGGATGGAGCCCTGATCCTAAACATTGTGGACGAGTTGGAAGCTGTCGGTCGCCTAACCGAAGCGCTGGCATGGCTGCAGCTGGGCACTCTCGGTTCAGAACAGCACGCTCGGCACAAACGGCTTGTTCAATTACTCAGTACGAAGAACGCGACGCATCTGCCGTGGACGCTGGAGGGAGCTTACCCAACGCGACATACCAGCTATTCAGTTCAGGACTGGCGGCCAGATTCCACAAGATCGGCGGATGCCGCCAAACAGCCCACGGCTTCACAGATTTCGTTCGAGAATGTCGCCGCGTCCGTGGGCTTGAGTTTTCGCTATCAGTGTGGTGCCCCGCCGCAGCAGCGAAATCACACGATCTACGAAGTCACTGGTGGAGGCGTCGCGGCGATCGATTTCGACCGCGACGATTGGCCAGATTTGTATTTCGCTCAGGCGGGAACCAAGCCACCGTTTACATTCCCAAATACACATTCAGATCAGTTGCACAGGAATCGCAGAGGCACCGCATTCATTGATGCAACGGCAACCGCGAACATTCAGGAAGCGGGTTTTGGGCAAGGAGTGGCCGCCGGTGATATTAACAACGATGGCTTTCCGGATCTGTATGTCGCTAACGTTGAAGGCAACCGGCTGTTCCTGAACAACGGGGACGGAACGTTCCGGGACGATTCCGAATCTGTTGCGAACCAAGCTGAGCAGTGGACAACCAGCTGTGCCATCGCCGACCTCGACGGCGATTCCAATCCGGATCTGTACGATGCAAACTATGTGGGTGGCGATTTACTGAATTTGACATGCCCAAAAAATGGAACCCCCGAAACCTGCAGCCCACTGAAGTATCAATGCGTTCCCGACGTACTGTGGGTCAACGATGGTTCTGGACGATTTCAGGATCGATCGGCCGATTTCAAAATCCCAACTGCAGACGGAGATGGGCTTGGACTGCTGGTCGGGGCATTCGCCAATGCTCCGGCTAGGATCTTCGTGGCCAATGATGGGCGAGCAAACTTTTATCTGACTCCTGGCAATGTGGATCAGGGCTCTGAGCGAGGCAGAACAAAATTCTATCAACAGGACTCACTTGTGCGTGGCATCGCGTTGGATTCCGAAGGCAGGGCTCAAGCCTGCATGGGAGTCGCTGCAGCAGATTTCGATGGCGATCTGCGTACGGATCTCTTCGTGACAAATTACTACGCAGAATCCAATACGCTTTATCTGCAGACCGAAGACGAACGCTTTCACGATCAAAGTCGCGTGCGAGGCCTGTACGAAAGCAGCTTGAAAACACTGGGATTCGGTACTCAGGCGATTGACGCAGATCTCGACGGGTGGCCCGATCTGATCATTGCCAACGGCCATCTCAACGAACACCCCAGCGACGCCCCCCAGCAACGTATGCTGCCTCAGTTTTACCGCAACATCAATGGCGAAACGTTTTCTCTGCTGACCAGCCAGACACTCGGCCACTACTTTGGTCGACCTGCAATCGGCAGAAGCATGGCTCTGCTCGACTGGAATCATGACGGGCGTTCAGACGTTGTCGTGTCTCACCTCGAAGATCCAGTGGCCCTGCTGCAGAACACAACTCCCAGCATTAGCGATTTCCTAGCCGTCAGACTCACTGGCCGAACCTCGTCGCGTGATGCCGTTGGCGCTCGAGTGCTACTGACCACCCCCGACGCGACATTCCTGAAGCTTGTCACAGCAGGCGATGGCTATCAGTGCAGTAACCAAAAACAGCTAATCTTCGCCCTCGGCCAATCTTCAGAGAACGTTATACTTCAGATCACTTGGCCCACCGGAAAAACACAGACGTTTTCAGATCTTCGGCCGGGCAGCCACGTGGATCTCTGCGAAGACATGCCGCAGGCGTTTGTGCGTCCAAAAACTTAATGTTCCGTCAGCTCCAAAATTTGGCTCCCGCTTTCGTAGCTCGGCGGTCTCCGCCGAGAACTCACGATTGAGACCAAAAGTGCGAGATTCAGGCCGCTCGAAAACTTAGCTTTGGCAGAGCACGACTCACTTGCTTCAGAGGCGATGGCGAAGACAATAGTGCAACCTCGGTTTGCAGATCTAAAGTATCGGACCTAGCTTTGAGCAACTCACGCACCTTTTTGACACCACCGCCGACCGTGTTCGATGCGGTAATCTGCCACAGACGGGTTGCTAGTCGACGCTGGGGGAGCACACTGACGTGCGTGGTGGTGTTGATGTTTTTGGGTTGTGGTCAGAACGCCAACAACGCCACTGAAGCGGTCGTGGAGTCTGCCGCTGGCGGCCACGAAAAGATGCGTTCGACTTTGGCCAAAATCGCGCAGAAAGCTGATCGAGAAAATAACTTCACCGGAGAAGTTGTCGTCAGCGAGCTGAGAAGTCTTCTGCGTTTGCCGAGTTATGTGAATCGCTTGAAGCCCGACAAGAAGTGGAAGTTCTTTCTGGATCTTGGTATCCGAGAATTACGTCTTGGTAACGAACAGATTGCGATTGAGCATCTGTCCAAGGCGCTTAGCCTTGTGCCGGAAACGTCTGAGCCGGAACAGACAAAGACGCTGTCGCACTATCAGTTGGCCATCGCTTATCTGCGATTGGCCGAAACAGAAAACTGCTGCCAGCAAAATACGGCAGACAGTTGCATCGTGCCGATTCAGGGAACAGGCGTCCACTCGCAAACGCGAGGAGCGCGGTCGGCCGTTGAGCATCTGACGGAAGTATTGCACTCCCGCGGCGAGGCGGTGGCTGAAAATGAGCGACTTGAGACTCATGAAAGTGCTCGTTGGCTGTTGAATATTGCGTATATGACGCTCGGGGAATATCCGCAGAGCGTGCCAGAAGAATTTCTTGTACCCCCGGAATTTTTTCGGTCCGATGTGGAATTTCCGAAATTCAAAAACGTGTTTCCGGAGCTGGACATAGACACCTTTAATCTGTGTGGTGGTGTTGTGATTGACGATCTCGATGGAGATCTGGACCTCGACATCATCACTTGCACATGGGATGTCGCAGGACAAACGAAGGTTTTTCGCAACGAAGCCAATGGCAGCTTTACGGATGTGACCAGCGAATCGGGGCTGACTGGTTTTTACGGCGGCCTGAACATGAATCAGGCGGACTACGATAACGATGGAGACTTGGACATCTTCATCGTTCGCGGTGCGTGGTTGCGGAAATTCGGGTGTCATCCGAATTCACTGCTAAGAAACGACGGGAACCTGAAGTTCACGGACGTGACGTTCGAACTGGGACTCGCAGAACCGTTTGCTCCCACAAAAACGGCTGCGTGGGCAGACTACGATAATGATGGAGACCTTGATCTGTACGTCGGCAACGAATCCAGCACGTTCGGACTTCGCATGGGAAGTGAGACCGCCGAGGAGCTCATCGCACCATGTCAACTCTTTCGGAACGATGGGGCTGAAGGCTTTACGGATGTCGCCGTTGAGGCAGGCATCGCAGACATCAAATTCTCAATGGGGGCTGTCTGGGGAGACTACAACAACGATCGCTTTCCTGATTTGTTTTTGTCGTTGATTGGAGACAATCGACTGTACCGAAACAATCGTGATGGAAGTTTCACCGACGTAGCAAAAGCGGCTGGCGTGCTGGAGCCTCCGAGTAGCTTTGCGACATGGTTCTTCGATTATGACAACGATGGCTTGCTGGATCTGTTTGTGGGTTGCAATTCGGGGCCTGTCGGGGTGCTGAATACGGGGGTCCGCTTCGACATGATGAAGCTATATCACAATCAGGGGAACGGTAATTTTGTGGACGTTGCCCCGGCTAAGAATTTAAACTATCCGGCCGAACCGATGGGGGCCAACTACGGAGATCTCGACAATGACGGATTCCTCGATTTCTATCTTGCCACAGGCAATGTTGCCTTCTCAGAAATTCGGCCGAACGTGATGTTTCGAAACAACGCCGGCGAAAACTTCTCGAACGTCACAATGCCGGGCGGATTCGGTCACCTGCAAAAAGGGCATGCGGTTTCATTTGCAGATATTGACAACGATGGCGACAACGACGTCTACGTGCAGCTGGGCGGTGCATATGCGGCGGATAAATTCAGCGATGCCTTGTTCGTCAATCCAGGCTTCAAAAATCGTTCTGTTACTCTGTCATTGATCGGGCAACAGTCAAACCGCAGTGCGATCGGGGCTGAAATTGAAATAATTGTTGGGGACACCGGCAGGCAACGGACGATTCGCAAACACATCACATCAGGCAGCAGTTTTGGAGCGAATCCGCTACGCACAGTGATTGGCGTCGGTAATACCGAGGTCATTCCATCGCTGAAGATCTACTGGCCTGCATCGGATACTCAGCAGCAGTTCAGCGACGTGCAGTCCGGTCGAGCGTATGAGATTGTTGAAGGGGAATCGGAACTGGTGGAGTTGAACTTGCCGCAGTTTCGACTGCCGGAATAATTTCGTGAGCGAACGTAACACACACAGGCGCACGAAGCTGCGATGGATTCTCCCATGTGTCGTCTTAATTTGCACAGGGCTGGCGTTGGTTGTGGCGTTACTGCGACCTGACGTGCCAGAAGCTGATGTGGACGATACTGCCGAGTCGGTGACCACGGTTAGGTATGAATATCGAGACGGAGACGATCTGGACGAGGTCGCGAAGGCAGCCTTGGTAGACGACCGTGCCAGTGATGCCGACCTGCTTCATTTGGGGCAGGCAGCTTTTGAACAAGGCTACATTCGGCTGGCGGAAAAGTGCTACCGGCGAGCGGTGAGTGCGGCACCAACCAACAGTCAGAACACTCTTTGGCTGGGGCGATTACTGTTTTGCACAGGGCGACATTACGAAGCTCGCCAGACTTGGGAACCTCTGTTAAAAACTGGAGGCATCGATCTGCTAACGCTGCCACTGCTGGGCAATGATGAGCTGACGTTTAACACAGAGACCAGAGCGATTGAACGTGGGTTGACGGCAGCTCCACGTGACGACTCGACAGTTTTGGCGAACGCGAATCTTCTACTGGCACAACTGGACGTTGAAGCAGCGGGCGAACTTCTTCGTGAACAATTAAAGCAGCCGACGCTGTCCGATCAGTTGATCTTGCTGTGGGGGGAGTATCTTTCGGTCACCGGTAAAACCGCTGAACTCAAAGTATGGCTCGACAGCCCACAGTCGGTGCCTCAAGTGGAGACTCCTGAGAACCTCATTGTCAGAGCCTGTTTTTCGCGCCACAGCGGCGATCACGGCCAAGCGTTTCGGCTGCTGATGGCCGCCTTTCAGCTGGATCCTGTGCACTATTTCGCCACAGCCCAGTTAGCGGAACTGTTTGCAGTGGCGAACAAGCCACAGGCGGCTGCCTATTTTCGTGAACGAGCGAAGCAGATCAAGACGTACGAAAAAATTTGTCGGGTTGTCCATAGAAGCGATGACTTGCCGTCTAAACAGCAGCTTCTATTGGTGATCAACGTTTGTGGTGAGTTGCAGCTTTATCGAGAAGCCGTCGCGTGGGCGACAGTTGCGAACGCCATTGACCCTGATGCAGAATGGGCCAAATTGCAGTTCCAGAAATGGTCACAGGGCATTTCTCCTAGCGACTCTCGAGTGTCAGCCGTCTCTCAGATTCTGGAATGCTTCGCAGATGCCGATACGCTGTTTGTCGAGATCGATCCGTCGCCGCCAGCAGCGACCTTCGACCGAGATCAGTCGGCCGGCATTAAGTTTCAGGATGACGCGGCTGCGGCGGGAATCGATTTTGTCTACGAAAATGGAAGTGCTGCAACCGAAGGAACGCAGTTCTTTGAGTTCATCGGGGGTGGCGTCGGAGTCTTGGATTTCGACGTCGACGGCTACCCCGACATACTGTTCACGCAGGGAAGTGATTCCCCGTCGTTGGGGGCTCCGGAATCCCTCAACGAAGAAACGGCCCAGCCCGCTGACCAATTGTTTAGAAACCTGCGTGGATCGACGTTTGCGAACTGCACCGGGGCAGCTGGACTTGTGGATAGCGGTTACTCGCAGGGTTGTGCGTGCGACGACATCAACAACGATGGCTTTCCGGAACTGTATATCGCCAATATTGGCGGTAACAAGCTTTGGACCAACAACGGAGACGGCACGTTTTCACCGTCAGAGTTTGTCAACCCGCCCAGATGGACGACCAGTTGTGCGATCGCGGACATTAGCGGAGATGGAATACCGGATATCTACGATGTGAATCACATCACTGCGGAAGGCGTTCATGAGCCAATGTGTACGAAGGGCGATTCGACTTTCCCGTGTGACATCGCCAAGATGCAGCCCGAACAGGATCGCTTTTGGCAGGGCGACGGCTTTGGCGGCTTCGAAGACAAAACGGCTCGGGCAGGTTTCATCGAATCAGACGGAATCGGTCTGGGCATCATCATCGCCGACTTCGATGGAACAGGACAGTTGTCTGTCTTCGTCGCCAACGATGCGCGTCCAAATTTCTTTTTTGTGCGTTCTGGCGGCCATCCTGCATTCAAAAACGAAGCCGCCGTCCGCGGCTTGGCATTGAGTGCTGAAGGAGCATCTCAGGCTTGTATGGGGGTTGCGATTGGTGATGTCGACTCAGACAGTCGGCCTGATCTGTTTGTAACGAACTTTTTCGCAGACCATAACACCTTGTACAAGCAGGACGTTCCCGGATTCTTCACGGATGCAACGGCTCCGATGGGGTTGCTTGTCCCCAGCCACCACCGACTGGGTTTTGGAACTCAGTTCCTTGACGCGGATCGTGATGGCCTGTTGGATATTGTCTTAACCAATGGAGATGTGGCAGACTTTTCAAAAGTCAATTCACGTCGCCCATGGCATCAGCGTTCACAACTGTTTCGGAACTTGGGTGGGGCTTTTCACGAAGTGCCGGATCATGAAGCAGGGGACTACTTTTGCAAACCGGTCCTAGGACGCGGCCTCGCGAAACTGGATTGGAATTCGGACGGCCTGACAGATTTCGTTGTTTCGCATATTGGCTCTCCGGCCGCCTTGGTGACCAATCGATCTGAGCCTCAGCGAGCCTATCTGCACATCAAACTCATTGGCACAACATCGGCTAGGTCTGCGATTGGAGCAAGGATTACTCTACGCACGGGCGACAGCACTCAAGTAGCCACGCTTTCGGCGGGTGGTGGCTATCAAGCCCAAAACCAGCAAACGATCGCGTTCTCTGTGATTGACGCACAGCCGTTGGAGATGAGGGTCGACTGGCCGTCTGGAAAACAGATCAAGTCTGCGATCCGCGAATTCAACCAAACACTGTTGTTCTGCGAAGACGGATCGTGTTTCACGCAGCCACGTTAAACTATTCGCCACTAAAATGACAATTCTGAAAACTTTCTCAATAAATAGGATTATTCTTCTGGTTCGCAGTGGTTTGCGAGTACGGTCTTTCTTAACCTTCTCAAGTTCAGGTGGCGTTTTCTCTCCATCGCACGTTGTTATTCTTCATCGAAAGGTAGTCAGATGAAACAGAGCACTACAATCACGATTCTTAAGCGAAGGCTGGGATTCACACTGATCGAATTGTTGGTGGTGATCGCGATCATCGCAATCTTAATCGCCTTGCTTTTGCCGGCTGTACAGCAGGCCCGCGAAGCTGCCCGTCGAACGCAATGTAAAAACAACCTGAAGAACATTGGGTTGGCCGTTCACAACTTTCATGATGTTTACGACGCTCTGCCGCCCTTGGTGATGCACAGTGAAGGCCCGACCTTCTTCATGAGGATCCTGCCATTCATTGAGCAGGTTCAGCTGTACGAACTGTACAACGGTGGTGCCACCAATGCGTCTGCTGAGGTGACACACCCGGACTTTTGGGACAACAAGAACTACGAAATTATTCGCGACGACCCCAGTTTGGGTGAAGGTGCAATCAACGGAATCAACGCCTTCCATTGCCCAACATACCGCTCACCAGATGTACAACGAGGTGGTGGAAACGCCAAGGGGCCGAAGGGCGACTACGCCGTCACGTTCATGCAGGGCCGTGGCAGCGATGGCAACACTGACCTTCAGGCAACAGAAAACAGCTGGTGGGGGCACCATAATTCTACGAATAATGGAGACCGGAACAGGCAGAAAGGTGCCATCATGACCGCTAACGGAGTCGGCCTTGCGAACACCTCGACCATTGGCGGGCATGATTCACGTCGTAGCCAAGCGAAGCTAAACACAAAGTTTCGTGACATCAAAGACGGAACAAGCAACACAGTGATGGTCGGCGAAAAGTTCTGGACACGCGGCCAATGGGACGCTGGTTGTTGCGGTGGTAACCGGAGTGATGGTTCTGTCTTCAATCAAACAGGTAGCTGGCGTGAATACAACGTTGCTCGTAACATGCGATTCCCGCTGCGAACCGGTGTCGAAGACAATGGTAGTGATACATGGAACGACCCTGGCGCGACAACGGCCGCCCGCGGTGCTGGTTTCGGAAGTTGGCATACAGGAACTGTTCAGTTCCTGATGTGTGATGGTTCTGTTCAGAATCTGAGCGAAAACATTTCGAACATCATTCAGTGGCGACTGGCGGATCGTAACGACGGTCAAGTCGTCGGCGAGTTCTAGGTCCAAGGCCGAATCTGTTGACGACTTTCGAATCTGCCAACGTAAGACGTTGGCAGATTCTTTTGTAAATTGACGGACAGTGCCGCGCTGGCGGCTTACACACAACAATCTGATCTCTCAAGGAAACTCTCCGTGCGCTATTGCAGTCTTTTTGTTCTACTCTTTGCTGTTTCAGGATGCGGTGGCCCCGGTGGCACGGACATTGAAGGCACTGTGAAGTTCGACGATGGTGCTCCGCTTTCGCAGGGCAGCATCATCTTGACGAACGAGGGGGCGACCTTCCGCGGCGTGGTTACGCCGGACGGTAAGTACAAGGTGCTTGCAGTCGCGAAGGGAGATTACTCAGTTGCCCTTACCGGCACGACGGTTGCCGCCGATGCAGATTTTGACGAAATGGCGTGGGACCAAGACAAAGGTGTCTACGTCAACGCCGGTAAGGAAGCTCCTAAACCAGTCGCGTTACTCAACGAAAAATTCTCTGATCCATCGAAATCGGGCCTCAGTATTTCTGTTCCCAAAGGGCCATTCGACTTAACTGTGCAGGGGCCGTAGCGTGGGCTGTTAAAAATTCGATGTTGACCATGCTCCATAAAGGATTGGTTTTGGAGGATTTTTATTCCTTGTTTTAGCCCGGAGGGCGACATATCCCTTGACGGTGGCGTGAGCCACCGGAACCAGAAAACACAAGCCAAAAGGCCGGAGGCCGACACAAGCCTGCCGCGGCCAACGGTTTTGTGTCGCCCTCCGGGCTGGATGTTTCGCATTCTTTCCGGTGGCCGACGCCACCGGCAGTGGATGTGTCGGCCTGAGTCCTAGATTCCCGCACCGAACAAAAATTGCGCAAACCAATTCCCTCTGCAAGATCAGGTTTTTAACACCCCAGCCGTAGCCAAGCCCAGCAACATTCAGCATTGTCCAAGCCTGTCGATTGCGCAAGCAAGATCCTATTTCTCCACCGATTTGAACAAGCTGTCGATTTAATATTTGATGACTCCCCAGATTCTGTTCGGAGGCCCCCGTCGTCGAGATTGAACGTCACGAAACCAGCGAATTCAAAATGCCACTTTGGCAGCCGAGAAGCGTTACTCGACTAAATCGACAGCTTGTTGAAATCGGTGGGGGAAGGTTACAGGAACAAGAACGCGATCTTTTCTCGCCGCTAAGTACCATTTTTGTATTTAACGAAGCACTAGTGTCCGCTGGCATCTACCGTTGCTGCGTTGATAGCGATGCCCGATCGATTGCAAATGTGGACTCACGATTGGCCGTTTTAGAATGAGCAGCAAAGACCGCTTGGTGCGTCAGGTATCGAATACCGCCCGCAGAATTTCTGCGGGCTTTTTCGTTTTGCTGTCCGCGTTGAATGCGGGTTGTCAGGAGGAAACGCCGCCCGCAGCATCGGTTCGGCTGCCTCAAACTGACCCCGCACCTGCGATCACGCAGCATGTGACCTCTGCAAGGCTGCCGAAGGATCAGCCACGAAGCCTTCCCACTGTGGATGAGGCCAGAGTTGGGAAAGGTGCCAACGGCTGGTTCGTGGATGTCACAAAGCAGTCTGGTATGGCCTTCTCCTACAGCGACGGAAGCGACGCGGGATTTTTCCAACTGCTCGAATCAGTGGGAGGTGGAGTCTTGTGTGCCGACTACGATCGCGACGGACAGCAGGATGTTTTTCTGCCTGGTGGAGGCGTATTGTCTGGAGCTGACGCGATTGTCATTGGGGGAAAAGCAGGCGGTCTGTTTCGGAATCAGCCACTCGGACAATTCACGGACCAATCGGCTAACTCTGGCGTGAACACGGCTTCCCTGTACTCACACGGCGGCTGCACTGCAGATCTCGATGCGGACGGCTTTGACGACATCATCATCTGTGGTTACGGAGGCATTCAAATCTGGCGGAACGCAGGTGATGGAACCTTCGCAGAACAATCGGCTTCCCTAGGAATTCACAGCGAGCGCTGGAATATCTCGGCGGCCGTTGCCGACTATGACTTGGACGGGCTACCGGACCTGTACTTACTGACTTACGCCGACTGGTTTCCTGACATTCATCGCCGCTGTCAAAATGACAAGCACTTCCGCGATATTTGCGGGCCAACAATGTTTGGCGGAGTTCAAGACGTGCTGTGGCATAATTCCGGCACTGGGTTTGAAGACGTCACTGAGCCCATGGGGCTGGTTCCTGCGAATCGCGGCTTAGGAATTCTGGCGACAGACCTAAACGGCGACGCTCGCCCGGATTTCGCAGTCGTGAACGATGTGGAAGAAAACCAGTTGTACCTCAATCAAGGTGACGAAAAATTCAGTGAAGACGCATTGGTCTGGGGAATGGCCTATTCAGATACCGGCGAACGCGAAGGTTCGATGGGAGTCAGTGCCAGCGACTTCAACCGGGACGGGCTGTTGGATGTGTGGTATACAAATTACGCTCAGCAAGACAATTCTCTGATGCGCAATTCGTCCAATTCTGGTTTTGTGCATACCGCCAGCGTGACTGGCCTGAAGGGAGTATCACGACCGTGGGTTGGTTTCGGCACTGCCTTTGCCGACTTCGATTGTGATGGCTGGGACGACCTGATTGTGATCAACGGTCATGTGGCCTACGAACGGCTGGACAGCCCTTACTATCAACCGCCGCAAATTTTCAAGAATGATCAGGGCCAGCGTTTCCGCGATGTTTCCCCGGACGGTGGACGCTACTTCAACCAGACACGCTCAGGCCGAGGCGCGGCAGTTGTCGATCTGGACAATGATGGCGCACCCGATCTTGTGGTGTCTCATCAAAACGATCCCGTGACTGTGTTGATGAACACGGCAGACTGCGATTATTGGCTGAGTGTGGAGCTCATTGGGCGATCATCCGACCGTAATGCCGTGGGTGCCAGCGTCACCTTGGCGTTGCCCGACGGAGATCGTCGGAAGTGGGTCATCAGCGGTGGCAGCTACTTATCCAGCAGCGACAAGCGTCTTCTGTTTTCCTTAGATTCTTCTCAGAGTATCGAGGTGCTAGTCACGTGGCCAGGTGGCCAGCAAGAGGTCTTTCGTGACGTAGCGATCGCAACACATCATAAGCTGATTCAGGGAAGGGGACACAATGTCGGTTCGTAGACAAGCCGCCCGCAAGCTGTTGCTGGGAATGCTGGTCGTGGTCGGTTTATCAACGGTTGCGATCGTCTATTTGAATCAGTCAAGCACGACACGCTTGGTGCTGGTTCGGCAGGAAGTGGCTCAGCTGTTTGACGCATCGACCGCCGACGGGCGTGTCGCCTCGGCGGAACGCTGCATCGAGCTAGCTCAACCGCTATTGAGCGAAGACGATCCGGTCGGGGCCACAGCATCGTTGTACATGCTGGCTCTTTCTCGACTGGTCGACAGTCGCTTGTCTCCCGAAATCCCCAGTGAAGATCGGGTGGAGACCATTGATACTCCGGACCTGCTGAACGCATCACGGCTATTCTTTAATACTCGCCGGTTTGGTCCAGCCGATCAGCTGGCTGGCCTCGCACTCACCCGCAATGACGAGTTTCGCACAGAGGCGTTGCGGTTGGCCGTCACGATCCGCTTCGACATCGGACGTGATCGCGACACACTCGCCCATTGCAAGGAGCTGCTATCGCTATATCCCAACGACGTACCGGCTCTGCGAGTTATCGCGTTGGTGCATCGTAACCACGGACGGTGGGAAGACTTTATTGCCGCCGCTGAACAGGTGCTGGAGTACGGCGACCGCGATGATCACGAGTTCCGCATCAATCTGGCAGAAGCCTACGTCCGATTGGGCCGCACCAGTGATGCTCGCCGAGAGTTTGACGCTGTGGTAATGGCCCGCCCCGACATTGGCCGTCAAGCTCCGACATTGCATGCGCGGTTGTTGATCCAAGAGGGCAAGGACGAGCAGGCGGATCTGATTTTGAAGTCATTTCTTGAACGTGCCCCCAGTGACGACGAGGCACTCTTGTTACGGGGAACGTTACTTGCTGCGGCCGAAAAATTCTCAGAGGCAATTGCGGTGCTTGAGCGTGCCGTAGAGTTGGCTCCGACGGAAGAGCTAGCCTATTACCAACTTGGTCAGGCGTATGCTCGAACAGGTGACGCCGAGCGGGCTAAGAAGATGCTGGCGAAGCACCGTGAATTGTTGGACACCAAAGTGAGCCTTCACGAAATGGAAGAATTAGCCAGCCAAGAACCGTTGAACGTGTCTGTTCGAGTCGAACTTGCCCATACCTACGCCGAACTTGGCTTGATGGATCTAGCCGATTTCTGGACGCGTGCAGCACTCGCTGCTGAAGGCAAGTGAGTGCCGGATTTGGGCAAAGATTCAAGAATTCGGAGACTGGATGCGTCGACGTCGCTGCCCATTTTTCGTAGGTGTGCATTTTACAAGCTTTGGAGCCCGGATGAGTCATGGAAACGGTTTTCGGGCCGACTGGGCTCAGGCTGGCGGAGCTCTTTTTCTCTGGAGGGCTTCGCGTTCCAGAGAAAAAGAGCGACTTTCCGGTCTCCAGTCATCGACCGACTTCAGTCAGCACATGCGATAATGTGAAGCTGGCAATGCGTGTTTGAAGACTTGCCAAAACTGTCACGATGATGCTGCGTCGTTTCGCACCCGCATCGGTTTTGCTCGTTCGAGCTCCCTTGCGAATCTCTGCTTCTCGCCGAGCATTCCGTTCACTGCGATTGTTCGTCGCTTCGACTTCGGGATGCTCAACAAACACGAATAAACAATCCACGTTGTGCGTCAACTCGCGCTGCAGAACAATGAAGGTGGCCACATCCAACGACGTTGGCTCAACAGGCGTAGCCAGTTGGGATCGTAGGCTTTGTCATTGAATCGGTGTGCGGGGCGATAATGTTCTCGTGGCGTGTTGCTGCGCGGGGCGAAGGGACGGAAGTTTTCCAGAAGACAGATGGCTCGCAGTCGGCGTTCTGATGTGGCCTGATGACCGTGCAAGCCGCGACTCGCATACAAACGGCGCGTGATGCGATTCATGGGGCGATCGATTTGGTTGCTCGTGCGACAGGCGTCGGATTCGGCATAGCTGACGGCGTAGTCGTCCGTCCGTGAAATCAGCTTGTCCAGCGCCGTCTGCACGGGCCTCGAAGTTCCTGCGTCTGACTCCACTGTTTCAGTTCGGTCGGCCGATGGGCGTTGCCGCTCGTTCCCAAGCGGGAGTTTGGGAACGAGGTGGGCGGGGGCAAGGTGTTTACTACGGTTGTCACACTTCACCTGTGTGCAGCCTTTTGGCTGCCCATGGGACGTTTTGACTTTGGCAGGCCATTCACGCGCGGAAGCAAGCATGCAGACAAAGCACTGTGGCTGACATCTTGTCTGGCGGGTGCGGTCTCAAAGAATATGACGAGGCGGTGCGGCCTTCCGATGATGTTCTCTGCGGAAGTCGAGCGCTCCAGAGCCTGTACACAGCGATACCTAATCGGTGCGACCGGGATTGTCGAACACGGGGTTTGTCCTTGCCTCCCGTTTTTTTGCCACTTGTTCGCTGGACGAGTTCCATACGGCGACCTAGGGGCGATCGCTTGCAGAACGCTTCTGCAAGTCGGCGTACACAAGCCGTAACCAGTGACCTCGGCAAACGTCGACGGCACCTGACTTGGTCATGCCGCTCGTTCCCAAGCTCCTGCCTTTGAAGTTGCGTTGTTTGGGTTGTGGTCAAAGAATTGATATGACAGAAAAACGAGTTCTCCCGGAAGAACCGATCATTGGAATCTCACCGTTCACGGCAAGAACTCGCGATGATCATTGTTACGGAATCAGCGTCGGCACTCAAACGGTTTGTGGCGAACACGGGACTCAAGACATTTGCCAAGGCGATGGCGATGAGAAGGGTGCTCGCATTCATTCTGCATCGAGGCAGGATGTCGTGTTCACAGGCCACCCAGCAACGCTCTACCGAAATCCAGGAGCGCACCCCAAAGCAGAACACTTCTGATGTCGACGTTGCGGACGCCGTTCTGACTTCGTACTCTTAGCCGTTCTCTAAAGTGCCTGATGTCTCCTCCTTGTTGATTTTTCGACACTCATGATTGTTACGATTGACGGACCTGCGGGTTCCGGGAAAAGCACAGTCGCCAAACTTCTGGCAGAACGCCTGTCGGTTCGCTTTCTGGACACCGGTGCCATGTATCGCGCGGTGGCCTGCGCCGTGCTGAACAGCGATGCCTCAGAATCCGACGACGACGCTGTGGCGCGAATTGCGGAAGCTGTGAATCTGCAGTTTCAGGGGGAGCTATTATTGCTGAATGGAGCCGATGTTTCGGAACAGATTCGCAGCCCGCAAGTCACCGCCATCTCATCGATCGTGGCTGCGAATCCCACGGTCCGCCAACGGCTGGTTGAGTTGCAGCGTCAAGTCGGGCAGCAGGGAAGTCTAGTAACAGAAGGTCGGGACCAAGGTTCTGTGGTTTTTCCGTTGGCGGAACATAAGTTCTTCCTGACAGCTTCAGTCGACGCCCGTGCTCGTCGCCGGCATCGGGAATTGGTGGCCACCGGTTCTAGCCTGACGCTGGCCACTGTGAAAACTCAACTGACTCAGCGGGACCAGCGGGATGAAACTCGAGCTCACGCTCCCATGAAACCAGCTCACGACGCAGTCACGATCGACACGTCTGCGATGTCGATCGTGCATGTGGTCGAAATGCTGGCCGAACGCATTGCCTCCTGAGTTGGCCCACTGATCCAGCGAGTCACACCAGCAAAGCCGACAGCTTGATTTCGCGGTCGATCACCAATTGTTGAGGGCAAGTTTCGGGTCGTGTTGCGTCTGGTCGTGTGATATCGATGTTGCGTGGAGCGTCGATTCCCAGTTGGACCCGGTTGGGGCCCACGCTGAGCACTGTGATGGTGATATTCAGGCCAGGAATCAAGATCTGCTCATTCGTCTTCCGTGAAAGTACCAGCATTTTTGCTCTCCGTTGCATCTTTAGGGTGAAAGTTGTCGTTGACAGTCAACGGCAACTTATTGGTTGTTTGAGCAACCGTCAAGGTGGGTTTGACGAAAATTTCTGCCCGGTACCGGATTTGATGTGCAGTACGTCTTGAACCGGCAGATGAGTGGGCATTGCCGTTGGTCTAGGTTTGTGGAAGTTTTGTTCGGGCTGGGCTCGAAAAGCGTGTCGCATTTCTTCGCCCGACGCTGACTGCGCTTGAGTCTCGGCAGGGACGGCAGAAGGTCAGTCACGGGCAATGTCTGTCGTCCCGCCGGGCAACGCCGTTAAGGATTTGAACAAACGAAAACACGTGTGGTTTCAGGTAGCGGAAGTCGTCAAGACTTTCGACCGGCGTTCTGAAGGCGTCGAAATTCTTGACGAATTCCGCTACAAAGTCACGTCGTAACCGACGACGATGCGGTGACTCCCCATTCTACGGGGCCAATCCGGGCTGCGCAGACGGTGGTGAAATTTCCCACCGGAACACTTCAAATAGCTGGAACAATGCCTGTGGCGCATTCGGAACATGAACGAGAACTCATCGAACGCGTTGTCAAAGGTGACCAAGATGCGCTGGCGGAATTGTTCTCACGGAATCGAGATCGGCTGTGGCGAATGGTCAACTTTCGCATGGACCCGCGTTTGCATGGGCGCGTCGACGCGGATGATATTCTGCAGGAAGCTTGGATGTCCGCCGTGCAACGCATCGATCACTTTCTGGCCGACGCCTCGCGTTCGATCTTTGTCTGGTTTCGTCTCATCACCAGCCAAACCATGATCGATGTCCACCGCCGTCACATCGGAACTCAAAAACGCAACGCCGCGATGGAGTTCTCGATCAATCGTGGCTGGAGCTCTGAATCCACATCGTTCTCACTGTCCTTTCATCTGCTCGGACACCTCACGTCGCCGACTCAAGCCGCACTCCGCGAAGAATTGGCCGAGCAACTGAAAACAGCCTTGTCCGGGATGAACGAAGTGGACCGTGAAGTGCTGGCGCTACGACATTTCGAACAGCTGTCCAACCGAGAAACCGCTCAGATCCTAAACATTTCCGACCAAGCCGCCAGCGATCGCTATATGAAAGCGTTGAGCCGCTTGAAGGGCGTTTTGACGGCGCTACCTGGATTTTTGGATCAATAGTTGGATTCCTGCGGCTGATTCGCGTTTAGACTATAAGCGGCATTGATTGTACTTCTGAGCCTTGTGAATTTTGCATCAACCGCCTGCAATCGTCTTCTATGAATGACCCCGCCGAAGAAACCGGCTTCCAGCTGCTCGGGTTGCCCGAACATATCGGCGACACGGACGTTCGAGCTCGCGCGAATGTCGAAGTTCTGGCCAGTCAATTTGTCGACGAATTTCGCGCCGGAGAACGACCGTCCGTCGAAAACTATGCGCGGCGGTATCCGCAACACGCGGCCACCATTCGCGATTCGTTCCCGATGCTCGCCCTGCTAGAACAGACTCGCGCACAGACGGAAGCGACGTCCATTCGCCGGAATATGCCAGAGCGGTTTCCATTCACACGACTCGGGCGCTGCGAATTGCTCTGCGAACTCGGACGCGGCGGCATGGGCGTTGTGTTCCAAGGGCGCGAAGCGGGGACCGGGCATTTGGTGGCGGTCAAGGTATTGCCGTGGCGCGTGTCCATCGTCCCAGAATGACAGCGCCGCTTTGAAGAAGAAGCACGGACCACAGCCAAACTGACTCATCGCAATATCGTGCCCGTGTTTCGCTTTGGACAGGAACATGGCTACTGCTATTACGTGATGCAGTTTGTGAACGGAATCGGACTCGACCAAATCATCAAGCGGCTACGCGAAGTCGATGGAGTGTTGTATCAGGACGAAATCGAACGCCTAGAATCCGCGAAACCCACGGGCTTTGTTTCCAGCATCGCCATGCCCGCCATTCAAACCGAGACACAAATCGGTGAAGCCACAGAACGCCGAAAAAAACTCACGGCCAAGTCATGGAAAGGCTTTACGCAAATCGCCATCCAAGCCACTCAAGCCCTGCGATACGCGCACAGCCATCGAATTCTGCACAACGATATTAAGCCCGCGAACCTGTTGCTGGACAGCGGCGGACGCGTCTGGATCACGGACTTCGGATTGTCCGGATCGATGGAACCCCAAGCGGGCAAAGCGGGCGAGATGACCGGACGGCTGATGGGAACACTCAGATACATGGCCCCGGAAAGACTGGTGGGCGTGCATGATGCGCGCAGTGATGTGTATTCGCTGGGCATTACGCTGTATGAACTAGTGACTCAAACAGTGGCCTTCGATGCGGCCAACGAAGACGAAATGATTCGCATCATCCTTGAGCAACCGCCGATGAATCCGCGAAAGCTGGTACCAGAAATTCCTCGAGGCCTCGAAACCATTATTCTCAACTGCATCGCCAAGCATCCGCCGGACCGATACGCCTCTGCAGACGGACTGCTGATTGACTTGCTGAAGTTCAGCCGCGACGAGCGAGTGCATTCGGTGAGACGCTCATCGCTGCAGTCTTTGATCTCGCGACTGTCCGGCGACCGGCCTCCGACACTCCGGGATTACTTTGATCAGTAGGACGGATTGAAGATTTGAGATTTGAGATTTGAGATTTGAGTGATGCTGACGCGGTCGTACGAGCTGCCGACAAAAAAAGCGAGTTGGCAATCGCCAACTCGCTTTCGTGTCATTCGTATGTTCGATTCGTCAACAGGTTCAACTGCCGCGACGTCACCGACTACTTGGCTGTGGGGGCCAGCATGACGGACATCATGCGCCCGCTTTCCATTCTCGGATGCTGCTCTACGGTTGAGACGTCTTCCAGAGACTTCACGATCTCATCCAGCATTTCACGACCGCGATCATGGTGAGCATTTTCACGCCCACGAAACATCACGTTGATTTTGACTTTGTCCCGACGCGCCAGAAACTCACGCGCCTTGTTGACCTTCACTTCGATATCATGCTTGCCGGTTTTGGCTCGCAGGCGAAGTTGCTTCAATTGTGTCTTGTGTTGTTTGGGACCACCGGTTTTCTTTTGTCGTTGGTAGACCACTTTTCCGTAGTCCATGATTCGACAAACGGGCGGACGAGCTTCAGGGCTAACTTCGACCAAGTCAAGACCCTGTTCCTGCGCAATTTCGAGTGCTTTCACTGTTTCCATTTCCCCCAGCATCTCGCCGTCAGCATTGACGACTCGGACTGGAGTAATTCGGATGCGATCATTCATACGCGGCAGATCGCGTGTTGGTGCCGCAGTGGGGCGGGAACGTTTAATGCTTACCTCCTTAGAGTCTGGTAATGAAGCCTTGGACAGACCGCCAATTGGTCTTCTCAAGTTGTGTTCGCTGAAGAACTCACGTCTGAGACGTTGTCAGCGTAAATTCAGTTCGGCGAACCTAACCTGAATCTTACGGTTTTTGCTGTTCTATGCCAAGGTTACGCAAAAAACCAGAGGCGTGCCCGAGTTCTCGGTTCCGAGGCTGCTGCCTTTGAAGCGACAGCGGTCGGCCGGATTTTCATCGTTCACGTCCAGCAACGCGAAAAAACCAAGCGAATTCCGGACAAAGTGGACGAAGTTGCTGCACGGAGTCCGAACCAGCGTTGACCCAAGCGGCCGCTGTTTGGCCGCGATTATTCCGCATCTTTCTCGCGTCTTTTGCCAGAAAACAGCTGCAGCATCGCCGGCAACAGGATTACATCACCTGGCAAAGCGGCACACATCGTGATTCCTGTCAGTTCCGCAAAGCGACGCGTGGGCACAAAATCCGAAAACACCAGCACGCTCAGCCCGCTCACAACCAGCAGACTCGTTAACACAATCGCTCGGCCACTGGTCGCCAGCGTCCCCTGAATCGCTTCCAACGGCTCAGCCGACTTCCGCTCGTCACGATACCTGGCCAGAAAATGAATCGTGTCGTCCACGGCAATTCCCAAGCTGATGGCAAACACAATGACGTTGCCAGCTGTGAGTTCGTAACCTCGCAGGCGCATGTAGCCCAAAGTCATCACCAGCGGAAACAGGTTTGGCACTGCAGAAATCAACCCGATTCTCAGCGAACGAAACAACACCGTGATCAGCAGAAAAATAATTCCAGAAGCCGCCACCAGCGAATAAAACAGGTCGCGTACAAACACGTCCATACACACCGCGTGTAGATAAGCGTCGCCGGTCAGACGGAATTGAATATCCGGCGGAAGTTCCTGTTTCAGAACACCTTCGACTTCCGTAAACAGCTGTTTCATGCTGGCACTGCCGACATCGCGAGTCCGCATCATCAAGCGTGCTACGGGGCGATCTGAACCAAGAAATGCCGACGTCACGCTGGGATCATCCAACTGATGCAGCACCAGCTTCACACGATTCAACGACGCCTTCAATTCGGCCGGATCGTCGGTCAATAACCGCCCACGATCGAACTCCGATAAAAACTGCACGTAGTCTCGATAAAACGAGACACGCGGATCATCCGACAAGGACCGCCGCACCTTCGCCAGCGCCAACACCACGTCGCTGTCCACCAGACGGTCCGCTGTGTTCGCGGCCAACTGAACTTCCAACGAAATCAGGCCGGACATACGTTCATCCATTTTTTGCACCAGCTGCATCGTGGGATGATCGCCATCATACGTTTCGAACATATAAGAATTGATCACCATGTCACGACAACTCAACAGCGTCCATGCTCCCAACATTAAGTGCAGCACCACAATCGGCAGGGCATAGCGACCAACCCAAGTGCCCAGCATCTTCCAGAATGCATCCAGACGCGACGATTGCCCGACCTGTTGCATCGCGCCGGCAGCGTTGCTTTCGCCCGCATCACTGGCCTGACGAAGTGGGCACAAACGCTTGCCACAGATGATCAGCGCCGGTGTCATCACTAACATCAGGCTGACATAGCAGCAGGCCATACCCATGGCCGATTGGATCGCCAACGATTTCAGCAAGTCAGCTTCAGCCAGCATTAAGCTGCCGAAACCAACCGCAGTTGTCGCCAGAGTCAAAAAACACGTGGACCCCATTTCCTGCATCGTAATCAACGCACACGTCGCGACGTCCGCTTTGTTTTGACGCATTTCGACCTGAAATCGGCTCAGGATATGAACGTTGTTGGCGGCACCAATAATCAGCACCAGCACAGGAATCATGTTGCTCATCACAGAGAACGTGACCCCCAACCATCCCATCAAACCCAGCGTCAGCGCGACAGACAACAGCACGGCCAGCATCGACAAGCCGGTCACCACCGGGCTGCGAAACATCAGCAGCGACACCAGCAAAAACAACGCCGTGCAAACCGGAACCATGCGCACCTGATCAGCGATGATGCTGCGAATCACGTCCACGCGAATCGCCGGAACGCCAGACACGAACGTCTGAGTTCCCTCGGGAGACTGCAGCTTGGCCAGCAAGTCTTCCACCGCTTGAATTCGTTCGGTGGCTTTGCTGATTGTGCGGTCTTGGGGATCAACATCGATCAGCGTCATCATCAGCCGTTGATCGGAACTGACCAGCGTATCGTTCAATAATGGGATGCGTTCAAAAGAGCGCTGCAGGTAGTCCGCGTCGTCGTAAAGTTGTTCAGAAAACAACGGGGCCCATGTGACGCCATCGCCGTTGAGTGATATTCGCGGGCGCTGCAGCGTGGCAATGGACGTCACATTCCGGACACCGTCCAACTGTTCCGCTGCAGCCGCGAATTCGCGCAACCACCGCAGACAGTCGGCTCTTAGCAGCGACTGCTCATCGGTGGATTCCAACAGCACAAGAATCAAGCTGTCTTCGAAGCGAAACAGTTGTTTGTGCGCTTCGCAGAATTCAACGGCATCCCCATTGCCGACATAAACCTGTTCGGGCGAAAAATCGACACGAATCCAGACGGCTCCCACTGCAATCGGAATCGCTCCCAGCACCACGATCAGCAAAGACAAATACGGTCTGGCGATCAGAATTCTAAACACACTCGACATCACTGAGAATTACTCATGAACAAGGCACGATTCACTCGGTTTGCAAATTTTCAGCACCAAGTCCGGTCACAGGATAGCGACAACAAGGGCCTTCCGACAACAATAACCGTCGGCAGTCGCACTGTTGCGACTGGCTGTTACTTTTCTCAGGCAGGAGCACATCAAAGATGAAGCGATGTCTTGCACTAATGTTCGCCGGATTCGTTCTGGCTGGAGGATTCGAAATGTCGGAAGCCGCAGATTTGAAAGTGGGCGACGCTGCACCAGCTTTCGAACTTATCGGCAGCGATGGTAAAAACTGGAAGCTGGCCGACTTTAAGGGAAAACAGACTGTTGTCCTAGCTTGGTACCCCAAAGCCTTTACCGGTGGCTGAACCAAGCAGTGCATGTCGTTCCGTGCGAACGGCGAAGAAATTCGAGAGTACAAGGTCGCCTATTTTACAGCGAGTTGCGACAGCGTTGACAAGAATACGAAATTTGCGAAGAGCATGGAGTTGGATTATCCAATTCTGAGTGACCCCGAAAAGAAAGTCGCCACCGCCTACGGCGTGGTTCATGAAGGCCGCGATTTTCCTGAACGGTGGACATTCATCATCGGCGAAGACGGCAAAATTCTGCACATCGACAAGCAGGTCAAAGCCGGCAGCCACGGCGAAGACATTGTCGCCCAAATGCAGGAATTGAAGATTCCTAAGAAGTAAGCAGCCACTGGTCACCCGCAGGACCAGCCTGATTTCGAAAACAGAATTCTAGGGGCGGTGATTCATCATCACCGCCCTTTTGTGTGCGCTCCGTGTTTCTGAATTCTCGTCACGATCGCTACACGCATCCTATTCAGCACGCGCACTGCTTTTTTGTACACCTTCCGAGTTGTTCTGACCGGTGGTTTGGGTCATCACGAAATCAGCGGGCTATGGTTTCGTGGAAATCATGCTCATCCCGGAGTTCCAGCTGAATATCTGCGCTTACCGCAACACCTGTGCGTCATCTCCATGAATCTACCAGCGAACAAACCCAAAACAGCGATGCTGGACTTCAGCAAGCTCGGCCTACCGTCTGGCAACGCCGCCCTTCCCGAACGGAATTGCGTGTGGTCTCTGGTACGCCGATCTGACGATGGCGCAGACGAACATCGGACCGATGTTTCGGCTGGGCGAGTCACCGTTGGACGCCGTCCGACCAACGATTTGTGCGTCAATCATCGCACCGTCTCCGGCCATCACGCGCAGCTCATTATGGTGCAAAACGACCTGCTACTGAATGATCTCGACAGCACCAACGGTACACTGGTCAACGGCGTTCGCGTTTATGACAGCATTTTGCTGAATGACGGCGATGTCGTCCATTTTGGCCAAGCCACGTTCTCCGTACAGCGGGCTCTGCAGACAGGATCGACACCGGGTGAGTTCAGCAATGAGACATTCATCGCCTCCGTGCCCGAAGATGCCGTCCTGTATGCAGGCTTCGACAGACTGTTGAACCACCCCGACATTGATCCGTATTTTCAGCCCATTGTGCGTTTGAAAAATCAGGAAGTTATCGGCTACGAAGCACTGGTCCGCAGCAAAGTGAAGGGGCTTGAGTTTCCAGACAAGATTTTCAAAATCGCAGCCATGCGAATGTCAGAAGCTCGACTGAGCGAAGTGTGTCGCTCAGAAGCAATGCTGTCGGGAATTCAGCTTGACCCCGGAGCAAAGTTCTTCCTCAACACACACGCCGCTGAAATCGAAACGCCACGCCTGATTCAATCCTTAACGGGCTTGCGGCAGGACTATCCGCAAGCAGATATCGTTCTGGAAGTTCACGAAGCCGCCATCACTTCAGTCCAATATCTGATTGAGCTGGTCAAGGTTTTGAAGGATCTGAATATTGATCTCGCGTATGACGATTTCGGAGCGGGCCAGGCACGCTTGATTGAGCTGTTTGAAGTTCCGCCCAAGTACCTCAAATTCGACCTGCAGATCGTACGCGGCCTCGAAAACGCGTCTCCCATTCATCGAGCCAGCGTGAAAGCACTGGTCAATATGGTGCATGACCTCGATGTCATCGCCTTAGCCGAAGGCGTCGAGACGGAAGTTCAGGCCGAAATCTGTCAGGAACTGGGATTTGAAATGGCTCAAGGGTATTTCTTCGGCAGACCCCAGCCTCGCGAATTTTGGCAGCAAACTGTTTCTGGCTGCGGCGAACGTACACAGGAAATCGAAATCAGCTCGCAGGCACGAACCAACCTGATGATGCAATCGGGTCAGTTCGACCGTTCCTGATTTGCAAACCACGCCACAGTCCGTTGCATCCCTTCCGTAAAATCTGTTGACGGTTGGTAGTTCAGCAATCGATTGGCCTTTTCGATTTCGAAATCCAAATTGCGGCCCAAAAACTTAATGCGTGCGCTGTTAATCAGCGGTGCTTGGGTTTTTCGCAACAGCTTCCACATTTTCTCCATGTGCCACGACAAAAACCGGGCGACATGCAGCGGGACCACTTTTGTCGGCACTGGCAGCCCGGCGGTCTCGCAAATCGTGTTCATGAATTCCTGCTTGCTGACCGCTCGCGGATCTCGCACGTTGAACACTTCGCCCAGCACCGCGTCATTGTCGATCGCCAGCCAAACCGCTTCGCACAAGTTACCGACAAACGTATTGTTCATCAGTTTGTCCGGGTTGCCGAGGTACGCGAACTTTTGCGTTCGCAGTTTCTGCATCAGCCGCGGCATCACCGTGCGGTCTCGAGACCCGTAAATAAAACCCGGCCGCAAAATCACAGCGGGCAAATTTTTCTGCGTCACGTATTCCCGCACCAACTGTTCAGATTCGACCTTCGTCAGCGTGTAGCCATCAATGCCGTGAACGCTCGGTTCTGTGGTTTCGTCTGTCCCGTAATGGTCGCCTCCAGAATACACGCCCAACGAACTCACCTGCACCCAGCGACGCAGCGATCCCGCCGTCACTGCTGCGTCCAGCAAACTGCGCGTGCCTTGCACATTGATTCGGCGGTAGTCGGCCGTCGGTCCCCAATCGCCAACCATCGCCGCACAGTGGACGACCACCGTTGCACCGTCGCACGCGGTCTGAAGTGAAGCGGCGTCGTTGAGATCTCCCACGACAAGTTCCACATCAAGCTGCTGCAGTAGCTTGGTGTTCGCGGTCGATCGCACCAAGGCTCGCGTGCGAAAGCCTTTTTGGCGAGCTTGTTCGGCCACGTGACTTCCGACGAATCCCGTGGCTCCTGTGATCAAAATCAGATCGTTATCCGTCAGCTGCACGACTATCTCTTCTTGCCTGAGTCGATATAACCGCTGAAGCGAACTTTCAGTTTTCCGATGCAGCGACTTCCATCCGGCACGTTGACTTTCAAAAACAGCTGACCGGATTCTTTAGGCGTGTATTCCAGTTCGGCTTTGACGGGAAAAGGCTTACCCGGTTTTCCATCCGATACAATGACGCCCAGCAAGCATCCCAGCGGAGCGCTCGCGATATGATCTTTGGAATCTTCGTCGGGCTTCAATCCATCAACGCCGATTGTGGCGGCATACGTCATCTTGTACTCGCCCGTCGCCTGCAGCCGAAAAGCCCGATCCTTGAAGACGTTGCCGACGAGTTCCCAGGTCTTTCGCGTGTCCAATTCAATTTCGTTCGCGTTTTCCTGCATCAGTTCTTCACTGATGAGTTTAATTTTATCCCCCAACCCCGACAGCTTCGGGTTCAGCTGATTCAGTCGTCGCAGCATGGCCATCGACATCTCTTTGTCGCCTTGGTCATAGAATTCTTTCGCGACTTCAGTGTATTCGTCGACAAGCGCCGCCTCCGCTTTCTCCAGACGGATTTCCAGTTCCTTAGCATTCGGTGCATCTTCGTCACGTTTTTTGTCGCGACTACTTTGAGCGAATGCGCCGTCGATCAATAGACAACACGTGCAAACCAAAACCGTGGCACGAAGCAGGTCATGAGCGATCTTCATTCAAGCGTCTCCGGATAATTTTTCCGTGGGTAGCGAGCAACGACTGTCGTCAGCAAGCCAACATGGTGATCAACATTCCCCCCGCTGACAAGACGAACAAGTTCTTAACGAGCGATTGCCACTTGTTGTTCGTCAAAAAGATGCAACTGTTGGCAAAATTCCGAAATCGCCGGACTGACGAAGGGGCGTCGATTCTACGACCGATTTTACGACCGATTCTACGACCGATTCTGATTCTACGACCGATTGGCCGCCAAGCTTACGCTGGCGAGTCGGGAGCAACCTTGTGGCGTGGTTTTCTGACGTACTTTCGCCAGACGGCCTGCACGGGCCCCCCGAAGGCAAACCAGCAAAAGATCACGGGAACAGCCATGCTACGAACCTGAAACACCAAGGCCAGCGTAAACACCAGTTGCAGCAACTGTTTGCGGCCCCGATTCCCTCGCAGAATTTGATTGAACACATGCGGATAACGAATGCGGCTGACCATCAGCACGGCGGTGGCCAATGTAATAAATGGCAGCAACACGGCCAGCGATGGCAGCAACACTTTACCCAAGGGCTCAGCCCATGATGGCCCTGTATCGCCAGCACCGGACGTTAGCAGGTCTTTCAGCTTCATGACGCCGATCGGAAAGCTGGCAATCACCCCCGCCGCAGCGGGTGAAGGCAATCCGCTGAAGCCTTCGTGAGAGTCTTCTTCGTCGGTTTCTACGTTAAATCGAGCCAGCCTGAGTATCGCACACGCGACGTATAGGGCCGCGATCCCCCACAAAAAGTCGGTCGACTGAATGGGTGATCTGAAATCTCCCAACGTTCCCATCAATTGATTTCCGGGAGCGGCCAGATATAGCATCATAAATGCTGGCGCGACACCAAAACTGACGACATCACACAGACTGTCCAGCATCGCCCCAAACTCGCTGGTCTGGTTGGTCAGTCGGGCGGCACTGCCATCGAGTGCATCGAATAGCATCGCCATGAAAATCAGACAGGCCGCGAAAAAGACCTGCGTCGCGGGGTCTGCCTGATCGCCCGCCGCGTCGACATCCAGCACCGGGCCGATCCCGGCCAGAATTGTGATGGCCGCAAAACCACACACCGCATTCCCGAGGGTTAGCAGCGTCGGCAGCAGAGCGAACGCTTTTTCGCGATGTGTTTTTTTCTTCGGTGTGTCGTCCTGAGATGTCACGACGTTGTGTCCAGGTCAAGGAGGCCAAAGCCTCGTCCGATCGAGCAATTTCCGCTGTTGCAGTGTAGCACCGGGATTCACCCAACACACAATCCGTCCCGCAAACGGTTCGGCAATCTTGCGAATGGCTGCCCGGACATCCAGTTTTCGCGAATCTTCACGATAATTCTCAGCCTTCACAATCGCCCCGCCACCAAATTCCCCGCCAAGACTTGCCGTGTACCAAGAACGCCACCAACCAGCATCCACAACACAATCCCTGCCAAAAAAACATCCGCCGCACCCACAACTCAGCCCATGGCTGCGAAATGCATTTCTCAATCACATTCACTATCAACCTCTACATCGGCGGAATTATACCTCGCACGGCAACGAATCGGATCTCCATCGTTTAACCCGTGTCGCAGGCGAAGCAGAAAAATCCGAGTTTGCGACTACGGAGTCGACATCAAAAATGTCTCGTCTGGTCCCACGTCCAATATGGTCTAGGGAGTGCTCAGTAAGGTACTTGGCTCACCTTCGTTTGGCATTCCAACTTGAACGGACTGCAGGCGTTAATTGGAAGCTACAGCAACGCTTCCAGTCGAAAACTGTTTGTGATCCAGCGACTACAAAATCCATAACTTCCCGTAACGAAGTTCGTAGCCAAGTTTGCGTGCAGAGATGCGGGCTAGGATCTTCGAGATCGCTTGTTCAACGGTGCAATCTGGCGTGGCAACTTTATTACCATCCACCGAAATCGCTTGAAGCAGTTTTTGTGTTTCCTGGTCGATTTGAAACTGCAGCGGAAAGTCATCTTCGTCCGCTCCTCGATAACTCCGTGTGGTCATTGATGCCAACGTCTGTAACGCATCCAGAATACTGGTGCCCGGATAATAATCTTCTGCGGGTTGCTGTAGCGTTCTTTCGATCCACGCCTGTCGGGCTCGGTAGAGTGGCCCGAGAGTTTTCTGTCGTAGCTTCCAATTCGCTTGATCAGTGCGGACGACCACGCATCGGTCCGGTTCGAATCGAAACGTCGCGTTATGCCCCTCGATGTTGTCCAACAGTTGACAAAGGACACCTTCCACAGGCTCATCAAAGAATTGCATGCTGCAACGCTGCTTCAGGGCTGTCGCTGAACTGACTCCCTGATCAGCAAACGATTCCGCGTCCAGTGATAGTTTTTTAGGCAACACGAGGCCACCGGTTGATTGCAACCGCTCGTCCCCGAACGACGTTTGGCGACAGTCACTGACAAAAGAACGGTATTCTCTGTCGATGCCCGAAGACGTGGTCATACGATGACGGTATGACATCTTGTAAGCTCGGATCCCTTCCGCAAATTCACCAGCTTCGTTCTGACTTGCTGCGGGAGACGCTTGAGAACTGGGTGCGATCACTAGGCGGTTTTCTTCGAGACGGCAGTTAAGGCCTGCAGATTTCACAGAGGCCAGCAACTGTTGCAAGGCAACCTTGAGCGAACCGCCAGAGAAATCGAATTCGCCGATCCGGATATCAGATACTTCGGCCTAGGACTGGTGAATAACAAACGGTATGCCAGCCTTTTTTCGATAAGGATCGCTCAAGGCGGGATGCTCAATGCACAGCCGTTGAAGTGCTGTGACCAGACGGTACCCAGCTGGCAGGCGAAGCTGAGGAATTTGGTATTCCAATTCGGCCGCAGCGGACTCAGCGGTGTGCTCGTTGCTTTCGAACACGAATTTCATTTTTTCATCTTTGATGACGTTTAGCTCGAGCGATGGCTTCGCGGCTCGCAGTGCCCCGACGTCCTCCGTGTCACAGTCCGTATCACGGAGTGTCAGTTTTTTTAGGGCCGGAATGGTTGCCGCATACTTAAGCTTTTCCGAGTCAAATCCTTTGCATTGGTTGAAAGCAAGGCTCGTCAGCTTGTGGTTTCCTTTGAAAGCCAAGAGTGCTCCACCATCTATTTTCCCTGAACGGATTGTAATTGACTCAAGTTGTGGTGCTGCAGCCAGCCTTTCCAAGCTGGAATCTGTCACCTTGTTGCTGTTTACAAACAAAGTCTCAAGTTTCGGAGCTTTCGCAAGGCACGATAAACCGCGATCGCTGATTGCGTTTGACCACACAATCAACTCTCGCAGGTTTGGTGACAACGCAATTTGCTCTAACAATCGGTCATCCAGTGCAGATGCCAGCGCAACTGATAGGCTTTCAAGTCCTTGCATCGTTGCAAGTTGTTCAAGCCCTTTGCTGTCGTAGCCTTTCAAGTCATAGTAGAGTGAAAGTTTGACGCGTCCCTTCAGCCGGGCGATTGCTGAAAGATCGTCGTTGGAAACCACTTGATCGTTTCCGCGAAGAAAGAGCTCTAGCCGTGGGGAATCTCCCTGCCGATCCGAAACAATTTCCAAACCTCTACCACATCGATCCGCGATGTCTTTCACATCAGCGAACGCTGGCCCGAACAGTTTCGTACCTTCCTGAACATTATGAGTTTCAATCGTTTCAAGTTGATCGATTTTGAACAGTAACCACTCCGGCTCGTTGGAACTGGTTTTCGCAAAATAGACGGTTCCGAGCGCAGCAAGCTCTGGGGATTGAAGTTCTTCGATCCCCAAACCAGGTTGAGAACGCAGTGTGTCACGTTCGCTAAAATCGTCCGCTGGCGTCTCCGGTAGCGTTTGGGCGACAGACTTCAAAAGGTCACCAGTTCCAAGTGGCTTCATAAATTGTAGGCCCGGTACGGCGATTCCTTTGCGGTGCTGAAGAAGTGGAGTCGTCGGCGTCAATCCAAACGAAGCAACTTCTTGCTCGCGAATCCACTGTCGCAGCCAATAGCCGGAACTTGGCTGTAAGTTCACCCATCGAGATTCCGGGACACAGTGACTGAAGTCTTTGACTGGACTTCTGAGTACGGTGACCCGGGCAGTCTTTTTTGGCTGAAATCCAACTTCTCCGAGATCGATCACGTTGTTTGTAAGAAGATGTTCCGCCGTTAGCACGCATGTGAAATAAACTCTGCTTGTAGAAGGAGGGTCGCTGGAAATGTTGAATCGTTGAAGGGTCGGTGAAACGTCAATTTCGACGACCCCATTGTGAGGCGCAGCTTTGAGGTCAACGGTCGCCGGCGACACGCTCAACCCTAGGCTATAGGGAACGTAGATGGGACAATCTGATTCCAGTTCGTTAATACTGGGAAACGCAACGTGCACGAAATGCCTCTGTGACTTGATCCTGACGCTGACCGGGATCCCGGTGGCATCGACTGGACGAAACCGAACAGTAACGAGATCCGTGCTCTCAGAATCTTGCAGCATCTGATCGGGCAGAACGACAGCCTCTGCGCCATTTGGACAGATCCCACTGACAACCAAGGGCTTTAATTTGTCGCCACAAAATCTGATGCGAATCTGGCGTGTTTTAGAAATGGCTACGAACCGGCTACGGCCAATTACGGCCTCTCCTTGGACCTGCACCGAGTTCTTCAATACACCAGCGACAATGCAAGCGTCGGGATACTGCACGCGGACCCGTGGCAGTTCGCGACATAAATCCTGAAGACTTCGGACAAGCTCGCCTTCGCTTCCAGAAACCAACAGCCACTGTTGCAGTTCCGGACTCTGACGCAGGATTCTTGTTGTCGCGTATGGCAAGTCGACAAAACGTAGGTTAAGGCTTTCCTTCGGGGCGAGGATCTTCGGTATCGCGTCGGCTGGTGTTGCGGAATTGTCTGCGACGACAGATACGTCTGGTGCTGAGGCAGTGGTATCTGGGCGATTGGAGCTTTTGGTGTGATCCGGTCGATCGACCTCCGGATCGCGAGTGGCGTTGTCCACATTTGGGTCTTCGTACTGAATCGCAACTGGCAGTTCTACCTGCGCCGTTTGCGGGGCGACGTTGGAATTGTTAGGCCAAAAGAACCATGTGAGTCCTCCAAGAAAAATTGTTCCTGCGGCACAGATCCCGCCCACTAAGGCTGTTTTTGAGCGAGGGACTGTTTTGTGAGCAGCCTTTTTCTTTGACCGACGACGCGGAGGAGGTAAAGAATCATCTGTGTCTTCAAACAAGTCCTCTGAGCTTGGCTTCCGAGAACGTACCGCTGACCGCCAGCCTCCGTCGTCACGCGTGCTAATCAGGTCGGTCGCTCTGAGCTTACCTTCGCCTCTCAGCTTCTGAATCTGTTGCGTCGACAGCGGACCACGGACTTTATCACCGCGTTTTAGGAAGAACTTTGTCATCGAGATCTTTCTCAGCCACTGGCAAACAGCCAACGCAGCTTATGTTCGCGACAGCACAAAACGGAAACCCTGATTGTCAGATCGGAAATTCGCCGCTCTGCCATCGCGGTTTGCTGAGCGAGCCCTGTCACACGAAAACTGCCAGCTGCCCCCCTCGACGCGAACGCATGGACGATTCCTTGTTCTGGACCGGATCGGAGCCACCCGAAGGTTCAAGCTGGTACCAATCGCGACACCACTCCCAAACATTGCCATGCATGTCATGAATTCCCCATTTATTGGGGAGCTTCTGTTCCACTGCGTGAGCGAAGTATTGGTCGGGAAAGATGCAGTTGTCCGCGGTCCAGCCGTAATCGAGCAACTGCTCGACGGATTCGCCAAAGCAATAAGCGGTTGCTGTGCCAGCACGGCATGCGTATTCCCACTCCGCCTCAGACGGCAGTTGATATTGCCAGTCTTTGTCGATGCGACCTTCTTCACGTTCGAGTTTCGTCAGCCGCCGACAAAACTCCTCAGCCTCAGTGAACAGTATCGATGTTGCCGGAACAAGGTCTGCCGCTTGTTCGTTGTTTCGGGGAGTTGCTCGCCACGGTGCCGATTGCATAACGGCCGCCCATTCGCCTCGCGTTACCTCGTGCTGAGCAATCCAAAATCCGCGTGATAAAGTGACTTCTGTGAGTGATTCGTATTCACCCCTGCTGGGTTCGGACTCGGGGCTCCCCATCGCAAAGCTTCCGGGTTGGCACCACCTGACGGCCAAGCTGATTCCGGGGCGTTCCTGCCGCTTCACGGAATCGCCTTGCAGCATCTGTCCGACCGTCTTCTTGATCGCGTTGACGTTACGTAACTGGTGTTCCTGACCAGATTTTTCCCCTTCCATAACGCCCTGTGCGCAGGTGATCGAATTGAGCCCTGCCAAAGTCAAAAAGAACGCCAAGATTTGTTGAGTATTCATAATGTCCATTCAGGCCTTGTCTGGGTGGTGAGATACCGGCACGCAAACCGTTGGCAGACGCCGCTCGCCAGAGAGCTCAGTCTGCTTGGAAACTGATGCGGTTGCTAAATTGCTTGACTGCCCCGATGCGGTGGTGGTGACGAAAAACGGAAAAAGGTCGGCAGAGACTCTTGTGCTAGGCAGCCACAAAGCACAAGCTGACCAACAGACCAAGAGAGTTCCACTGGAGTTGCGTCACTCATTGCCGTTTGCGACAGGCGAATTTGAAACTTTCCCAAAATTCACGGCAATCAACGTATTGATGGACAAATTTAAGAGGCTGTAGCTCCATGTCACAACAACCGACCATTTCCGATTCCGATTCGAGACCGCGTCAAGCTCCGAAAGAATGCGAGTTGGTGGAGCTGGTGATGTCCGACTTCATGACGGAAATTGCCTCAGTGTCTCTGGCCGATTTTCCGCAAGTTCGCCGCTGGGACGACACGGACGATATTCGACAGACGGCTGCGGAACGGCTGATTAAAGCAATTCGAAAAGCGAAACCCGATTCCATCGAACACGTTCGTAGCCTTGCCGCTCGGCACATTCGCTTCACTTTGCTAAGTCATGCACGCACGTTAAAACGGCAGTCCGGAGGGATGTTTATCACACCTGTCGCAACACCAGCCGGATTTCTTCATCTGGAAGAAGTACAGCCAGATGACTGCACTCCAACCTGTGATTTCGAACCTTGGGAGCGACTGCATCAGGCGATCGCTGACCTTCCCGATGACGAACAGGAAGTTTTTGAATTGATGTGGTACCACGGGTTCAAGAGCGGTGAAGTGGCCAAACGCTTGAAGTTGAAGCGCTTCAAAGTCCAGAGACTGTACTCTAACGCCAGATCCCGTCTGCTGCCGTTTCTAAAAGACGTTCAAGAGCACCTGCACTAAACCATCGCCAAGAAAACAGGGCCATGTCTGATGACGGATTCGAACAAGCAGGATTCGCCAACCAAGGCGACCGAGCAAGCACGTCAGCACCGGCTGGTTGATGAATATGAAGTGCCGTTAAAGGACGGCGACGATGTTTCTGCCGAATAAGTGACAGCCGCCAACTTAACGCCCGCCGTGCTAGCGCGAGAATCCTGAAGTTCCGTCCGGTTGCTCGCTGGCGAAGTAGCACCGCAGTGTGTGGGCATCGTTTCTGCAGAATGCGGGGAACGAAGCAGGCTCCAACCTGTAGTGTTTCGTTCTCAAACTTCTCTTCACTCCGGGCAAATGGAATGACGTGATTGAGCTTGCGCGTTTTTAGATTAATGATGGAAAGCGTGCAGTAGATCTGCGTTCACCCAGCGCTTTCTCCGGCCCGCGTGTCATTGACCTCGGCCACGACGTAGCCATGATCGCCGACGCAAACGAACTCTGCATCGTGGGCACCTTTCACTTCCGGCCCCGTGATCTTCACGAGCCTTTTCATCACTTCATCCCCGGCCAGCGCAGCGTCCCATTCTTAGGGAATGAGCTTCAGATCGTCCAGCGAATTCACTTTTTGCTTCAGACGCACCTCACCTGAAACATCTTCACCCGCGCGCACATCCTCCTCACGGTACGAGGCAAACAGGACGTCTCCGGCCCGATGGCGATCGCGATCGTAGGTAATCCAAATGAGTCCGTCGCGATCTTGGACTCCGTCGGGATACGAAACACTAATGCGTTCATCCAGCAGCAATCCTTCGTTCCACGTCACTCCCTCGTCTTCAGAGATCTTGGCGGTCAGGTGGCTGCGACCTTTGAACTTGAAATGATTGACCAGCAGCAGATTGCCGGATGAGAGCCGACGAACGAAGAAGCGGGCACCGGGGCTGGCGATTGTCGTCGCCTTTCCTTTGCTCCATGTGCGGCCCTTGTCGGTCGAGTCACTTTCCCACAAGACGCCGCTGCCTGTTCGCATCAGCATCCACAGGCGACCATCGCGACGTTCCGTAATCATGCACTCCAGTGCCCATGCAGAGGCTTTAACGGCCTCGTGGAGTTTCTAGGTTTTGCCTTGATCGGTCGCAATGCCCACACCCTGCAACTGCTTTGGACCAGCAAACCATTTGTGGATTGACTCCTGTGTCAACTTGACCGGCATGATCCACTGATCGGACGAGAGTACAGTGATCTTGTTCAACCGGAAGGCATACGGCATATCGAAGCCGACACGAAACTCTTTGCCGAAGACGGGGGGATTGGCATCGGGATCGTCGCAGATTCCGGCATGGACATTATGCACGGCGGTGGACTTGCCAAATCATCTTCAAGTACACTCCAGATCAACATCGCCACGACATGAGACATTAGCGACCATCTTACGACAACTTCGTCCAACCACACGAACGAGTCGATCTGACGAGAGGAAAGTCAGAAGCAATCAATGGCCCGCTTCATCACTGGGGTCGGCGAAAACGAGGTCGGGTGGGTCGAATGGCGATCGCCATGGAGACCCACCATTTTCTTTGTCGATACGGGGCGGAGACGTGTGGTGGGTCGGCGTCGCTTGGGCTCATTGACCCACCCGACACAATCAAATCCCAACAATGAAGCGGGCCATTGATAAAATCCCACGGGAGCCTTGTTCAGCAGCGGCTATCGTCCTGCCACGTAACTGGTGCGCGTGACGCCGTCCGTTGCCGCTTGGCGTGAATTCCACTTCTGAATTCCATCGTCCAAGAACCGGAGAAATTTGGCTTCCGATTTGCCCTGGCCCACACATGAGGACAGCAATTCTGATCCGTCAGGCGTTGTACTCGCAAAGGACGGCACCACCATGTCCTGCAACAGCTCACCCTGAGCTTCCAGTTTTGCTCTGAAAGCTGTTCTCTTCGCGCGTCTGAGAGGTTGGATGTGGGCACTTGATCCGTAAACAACATGGCTCTCGGAAGGCCGCCGAGGACCTTTCTTACCGAGTCCAATGTCAATATTTCCCGTTCCATTTTCCGAGTGCCGATATCGTTGATCATCGCTAATCCAACGAATACGGCTGCGTTGACCGCTGTTCATCACGAACGGCTGCGTCGAAATCCAGAGAATAGCTCAAGCCGTCCATCGTGACTTCACCTTCGTTCTTTTTGACAGTTGCCGCTTGACGTGCTTCCCATTTCTCAAGGCCCACCTTTAGGAACCGTTGGAAGTCGCTGCCTGATGGATTGTAGCCCACAAATCGAGCCAGGATTTCTTTGCCATCCGGTGTGGCGATCACATAGGCTGGCAGACCGGTATCCTTCAGCCAATCGTTTTGCAGACCATGATTGCGCGCTAGCAGTCGGTCATGCACTTGAGGCTGTTTGGCGACACCCGGAATGATGTCGGTGTACAACTGAACGCGAACGAGGTCTGCCAGAACGTCGTGGACTGGATCGGTGGACAGCACTTCGTTTTCCATCTTGCGACAATTGATGCAATTGACGCCTGTGAAGTCCAAGAACATCGGCTTGTTAGAATCGGACGCGACTGCTACGGCGGCGTCGAAATCCAATTCATACTTGAGTCCATTGTGAGTGGCCGATAAGCCGCCTTCGCTAGAAATTTGTAAACGCGGTGGAGCGAACGGTTCGATCTGAGCCCACAGTGCTCCATCTGGCGGTGTGGCGGAAAAGACGCCCACTGAAATGTAGGCGGCGAGGCCGAAGAACCCGAGCGAGAACATGCAGCTGAGAGGCCCGACGGAATCCGTGGGGGTGTCGTGCGGCATTTTAAAGACGTTCAGCAGGTACATGCCGGTGACAATCGCGATCGCGATCCAGATCCCCATCACCAAATGGTAGTCCAGAAATCGAGGCAATCCATCGGGACTGAAACCGATGTCCGCGACGCTCAGGAATTTGGTGACGATCGCCAGTTCCATCAGGCCCAGCGTAACTTTCACACGGTTCATCCAGCCACCACTTTTCGGCAGGCTCTTCAGAAACGAAGGAAATAACGCCAGCAGAAAGAAGGGTGACGCGAAAGCCGCAGAGAACGCAGCCATGCCCACGATGGGACGCAGATAGTCTTTGCCACTGGCCGCCAACACCAACACATTACCAACAAACGCGAACGTGCAAGTGAACGACACCAAGGTGAATGTGAGGGCCATAAATACGACTCCCAACAAACCGCCCGTGTCCTGTTTTTTGGAGGTCCATGTCAGCAGCCATGACGGAATCTGAAATTCAAACATGCCCAGCAGCATCAGTGAGAACGCGGTAAACACCACGGCAAACGCCAGATTCAACCACGCACTGTTGGCGAGCGTGTTCAGAACTTCTGGGCCGAGGAAAATACTGACCAGCAGGCCTAGTCCCGTGAAGGCTCCCACGATGCTGAGGCAATACACAATCGCTAGCTTTAGGGTCGATCCGGGGTTGGTTTCGCCTTGCTTCAGAAAGTAACTGACAGTCACTGGAATCATGGGAAACACGCATGGCGTCAACAGGGCGATTAAGCCCGCACCCATTGCAGAAAAAACAAACGGCAGCCAGCCAGACCATGCGGCTTTGCTACCGAATTCACCCGTATCTGCATTGTCTGCCACGGCGGTTGCGACGCCGCTGCCACCAATTTGCACGGCGAACTGGGCTTTGGAGGGAGCAAGACATTGCTTGTCGTCACAGACCTGAAAACGAATCGTGCCGGCAATGGCGACGGGGCTGTCGGACACCACGTATTCGCGAGTCCATTC
>JBDNHJ010000235.1:0-120242 GCA_041688835.1 Fuerstiella sp. | reverse complement strand
TGTCGCAGATTACATCTTGCGACGACCGACGAGCTCATCATTCGTAGAGGTCGAAGGTCCGGGAATGAATGGCAGCACGGTCATCAATCGCCTGACCGATGTCGAATTCATCGGCTTCACCGACAGCATTGTGAGAGTTGCCGATCTCGAAATCACACCGGGAATTCTGCGGCCGGCCACAACATAGGCCACAGACCTCGCCGTTGTTCTGTCGCAGATTGGCCAGATCGGTACCAGATCGGTATCGTTTGCGTTTTGAGAAGGGGCTTGCTTCCATTGCAAGCCCCTTCTTGATATTTCTGCTTCATGCCTCTGAACAGAAACGCTTCGATGATCCGCTTGCCACAGCTTCAGCCGTATGATCAGTACAATCAACGGCTGGAGTCGTTTGTGCATCCACGTGATTGGGTGAACCCCGAACCCGCGCCGCGCTATAACATGGTGGTGATTGGTGGGGGACCGGCGGGCTTGGTAGCAGCAGTCGGCGCTGCTGGGTTGGGGGCGAAAGTTGCCTTGATCGAACGCCAGCTGTTGGGTGGCGACTGTCTGAACGTCGGCTGCGTGCCATCTAAGGCACTCATCAGTGCGGCTCGCGTAGCGGCTACGGCGCGGAACTCCGCGGAATTCGGCGTACACGCAGATCACGTCGACGTTGACTTCGGTGCGGTGATGGAACGCATGCGACGGCTGCGGTCTGACATGAGCCATCATGATTCAGCTGCGCGATTTCAAGAACTCGGCATTGACGTGTTTCTGGGGGATGGGAAATTCGTGAGCGACGGCGTGATCGAAGTCGCGGGCCAACAGTTGCGGTACAAAAACGCCGTCATCGCCACGGGAGCTCGCGCGGCAGAACTTGCGATTCCGGGGCTGGCCCATGTCGATTATCTGACCAACGAAACACTGTTTTCACTGACGGAACTTCCGCAACGGCTGATTGTCGTGGGCGGTGGCCCCATCGGTTCGGAGATGGCTCACAGCTTTGCACGCTTCGGATCACAGGTCGTTCAGATCGAAAAGGCGGCCGGAATTTTGTCGCGAGAAGACGCGGACGCGGCGGCCATCGTACAACAGTCGCTGGCCAAAGACGGTGTCGAATTCATCCTGAATGCCACGACAACTCGTGTGGAACAGCGGGGCGAACAGAAAGTGGTTGTCGTTCAGCAACACGGACAGCAGCGAGAATTCATCGGCGATGCGTTGTTGATCGGAATCGGTCGCAGCCCAAACGTCGAAAGTCTGAATCTGCAATCGGTGAATGTCAAATTCGACGTGCGGCAAGGTGTTCAGGTGGATGATAAGCTACGGACCACCAACAGGCGGATCTTTGCGGCGGGTGACGTTTGTTCGCGGTATAAGTTCACCCACGCCGCCGACTTTATGGCGCGCATCGTGATTCAAAATGCGTTGTTTCCCGGCCCCGGCCGCAAGGTCAGCACGTTGACGATTCCGTGGGTCACGTACACTTCCCCCGAGCTAGCTCAGGTGGGACTCACGGCGCAGGCAGCGGCGGACAAGGGCATTCAGATCGACACTTACACGCAATCCTTCGCAGGCGTGGACCGCGCGATTTTGGAAGGTACACCCGAAGGTTTCGTGCGGATTCATACGCAACGCGGCGGCGACAAAATTCTGGGAGCCACCATCGTGGCTTCCAACGCCGGTGACATGATTTCGGAAGTCACTTTGGCGATGACTCACGGAATCGGTTTGGGAAAAATCGCAGCCACCATTCATCCGTATCCGACTCAAGGTGACGCCATTCGCAAGGTGGGCGATCTGTATAATAAGACTCGGTTGACGCCGTTCGTTAAAAGCTTGTTCAACAAATGGCTGTCTTGGACACGCTAGCATTTCGGGGGTTCGCTGGGCATGGCTGCTATTCCGTTTCGTAACAGAGTTCGTTCCATGATTGGGGCAGTTTTTCGACGCCCGATCATTCGCGCCAAAGATCGGTTTCTGAACACCGCCGCCACGTCTTGCCGAGCAACTCAGCAAGCCACTTTGCACAGACTTCTGCAGTTAAATGCCGGCAGCCGATTCTCTGCAGACCACGGTCTGCAGGCTGGACTTTCACCGACAGAATTCGCACGCCGCATTTCGATTTCGGACTACGAAACCTTTCGCCCGTATATCGAACGCATGCAAGCAGGCGACCATTCCGCATTGCTGGGCCGCAGTAACAAGCTGCTAATGTATGCCACCACCAGCGGCACCACATCGCAACCAAAACGGATTCCCATCACCAACCAGTTCGTGCAGGATTATCGTCGTGGATGGCAGTTCTGGGGAATCGCAACTCAGCAAACTCACCACCGTCTTAAACAATTGCGGATGGTGCAGATCACCAGTCATCATCAACAAACTCGAACGCACGATGGCACGCCTTGCGGAAACATCAGCGGGCTGGTGACCGCGATGCAGCGCCGCATTGTTCGCAAACTGTACACCGTGCCAGTGGCTGTCGCGCGGATCAACGATCCAGTAAGCAAACGCTATGCGGTGGCGAGATTCGCGTTTGCAGACCCGTGGGTGGGAATGCTAGTAACGGCGAATCCCAGCACGCTGTTGCTACTGACCGCGTTGGCAACAGCTTCGGCCAGTGCGTTAATCAAGGACATTCACGATGGCACTCTGACTGCGGAATCGATCCCGCGAGACGTTGCTGCGGAACTGAAGCGCCGTCTGCGTCCGGATGTTGTGCGGGCGGCGGAGTTAGAACGGGTGCTGGAGTCGTACGGTTGCCTAGATCCACGTCAGTGTTGGACGCAGCTATCGGTGCTGGGAGTTTGGACGGGCGGCAGTGCTGGTGCGTACCTGCCGGAACTTCGCCAGCGATTCGGGGACATCCCGATTCGTGATCATGGATTACATGCCAGCGAAGGGCGAATGACAATTCCGTTTTCGGACAACGCGCCGGCCGGTGTGCTAGATATCGAATCGCACTACTTCGAATTCATACCAGAGGCAGAAGCGGATTCTGCAACGCCCGTCACGCTGCTGGCTCATGAACTGCAACGTGATCAGAATTATTACATCCTGTTGACGACATCGTCCGGGTTGTACCGTTACAACATCCGCGACGTTGTCCGGTGTACCGACTACCACGGATCGACCCCGCTGCTGGAATTCCGCCACAAAGGGGCTCATGTTTCCAACATCACTGGCGAAAAAATTACAGAATCGCAGGTTGTTGAATCGGTGCGTGAGGCGTCGACGATACAGCACGCCGAAGTGCGGCAGTTTACTTTAACGCCAGCCTGGGCAAACCCACCGAGATATCATCTGTATGTTTGTTGCGACGACGCGACGGCTCAACCGGAAGTGCTATTACGGCTGGCGGCAAGCGCTGATGAACTGCTGCGGCAACGCAATTGTGAATACGACGAAAAGCGTGGAACGGGACGTCTGGCCGATCTGAAATGTCACCGCGTGCCATCGCAGGCATGGCAACAGTTTACGAACAGTCGGCTAGCGCTGACCGGCGGCAGTCCCGATCAATATAAGCATCCCTGTTTGTTGCCAGACGCCGAATTCGACAATCGATTTCTGAAGGATTCCGGCTTGTTTGACGTTGGTGGGCTTGGCGGACTTTCGGATATGCGTCGCTGAAGTGATTCGGAATTAAACCGCTTGTGAAAGCAAAGCGGGATCAGTGCGCGGCCACTTCATCGAAGTCGTCGTACGAACACACGTAGTCCGGCTGTTGTGATCGCAGGCGTTCTTCTGTCAGTGCGATGATCACCGCTGACTCAATTTTTTCCCGGCAGGTGGCGTTGATTGGATGAGCGATATCGGCGAACAGCCGGACTCGACCGTCAGATTCTGGTTCCGCCGGCAACCCAGTGCCACAGCCACCACAATAACGTGCCCGCAATTCGTTTTTGTTCGAACACCGCGCGCACTTTGTCGTCAGCTTTCGGCTCGGCATGGCAAGGAACAGCCCCTTCTGCCCTTCGATAATTTTCAAGTCGCGCACCACAAACTCACCATCGAAAGTGATCGAGCAGAAGGCCTGCAAGCGATCATCATTGTCGCCCATCAGTTTAATTTTGACTTCAGAAACATCCACCCAATTGTCCCTTCGGTATCGCTCATTGCATCTTTGATGCAGCCGTCGTGATTTGCCGTCACGGGGATCGAAATTAGCATTTGTCGCACTTCGCGGCGTTCGATTTGTGGTCGAAAACAGCGTTTTGAGGGTAATTACTACCCTGTACTGAACAAAGCGACACGCATCAGGGCATCAACGCAGATTGCAACAGCCGGGGGCCAGTTATGGTTTGTCTGCATCTGCGCAGACACACACCATCTGACTGCAGCCGGGACAGCCGTTGCCGTACTTGAGGTTCACGGCTTCGGTCAGATTGATGCCGGCCACATTGGCGATGGTTGCCAGCCAAGCCAGCACGTCCGCAAACTCTTTCGCGATGTCTTCCTTGGGAGATTCCCGAAGTGCCGCAGCCAGTTCGCCGATTTCTTCCATCAGCCACATGAATGTCCCTTCCACTCCTCGCGCTTCGTCCTTGCGTGAATACATTTTGTCGATCAGGGCTTGCAGCTCATCCAGTGTCATGATTTTATCTTTTGCATCATTTGAGTGACGAATTTGCCCGGCGGAGTCGCCCGACGGCGGACACCGAATTGTACTCACTTTGTCGCGAGGGCAGCCTGCTGCCCTGTATTTCCCAAGGATTTCTGGCGGTAAGAAGCCACCGGGACAAGCTGGAATCCTGAAGGCGAACGGCATAGGCCACTGCCAACCTTCGACTTTAACACTGCACCAATTTACAGCGACTTTGTCGATCCTTGGGGAACTGTTGTTGCCTTGGTGCGACTGTCTTGACAACTGTTGTGGAGTCTTTCGATCAGCTTGATCGCGGTTTGCCACTGCTGTGGTTCTTTGCTCCAAATCAAACGCAAAGCGTGCAGATGCACCTGCCGAAAACTGTCTGCCAAATCCATGGGTTCGATTGTCACGCCGTCCAGCAAAACAGACAGGCATTGGTAAGCTTTTTCGCGTTCGGCGGAGAATCTTTCGGAGTCCGCGGTCTGATGCGCCTGCAGCGCACTCCGCATAAAATCGAGCGTCTCAGCATACGCTTCAATCACAACGTCGACTTCCTTAATCAATGCAGATTGTCTGGACTGTAGAATGTTCGACGCAGGCAAGTGGACTCTCCTTCAAAAACGGCGCGATGTTGCCGGAACATCGAACGAATCCACCGCGACTTGCTGAAAAGTTGGGGAGAAGGATCTTGAGGAACGTCCATTCGTGTTTCGACGTGACTTAATCAGTCAAAATGAGTTAGAATCCACGGCGACGAAAGCCTAAATCCCACAGGACTGGTTTTCCTTCGAATGATGGCGGTCGGCAGAAGCTGAGACCGACATTGCTTGCTTAAGAATGGGTCGCTAGACTTCCCAACCCGCCCAATTAAGGCGTGCATCAACTACCACCTCCCTTCCATTTCCTGTCCATTGTTCAGCCCGCAAATGCGTAACTTATTGGATTGCTTAAATCTCATTTCGCAGACAACTCCCCAAACGCAGGATGCGGTTCGCGCTGCGGAACCGTTGAATGCTCTGGAATTGGTTGAGCAGATCCAGTTCGCGGCTCTCTCAGCGGCCGCGATGTTGAAGCAAGAATTAAACAGTCAGTTCCCAGACGGGCTGGCCCGTGTGCTGTTGGTGGAGCCTGATGCGGTTCGGCGGGCTGAGATCGCCGATCAGCTGCGGAGTGTCGATATTCTGGTGGCGGAAGTTTCCGATGGGATTCAGGCGATTGAATATCTGTACGAAATGCCGCAGCCTGACGTCATCATCACGGATCTGGTGATGCCGGATTGCGATGGCTGGGAACTCATCAACGTCGCTCGCACCAGTCGAGTCGGCCTGGGGGTTTTGATGGTCGCGGTCACAAATCACGCCACCAGCGAACGGGCGTTGCCCGATCTTGACTTGTTGATGCCCAAGCAGGTGTGCGCGACGCAACTGGCGACGCAGGTTCGGCAACTGATCGAACGGCAGTCCAGTCACACAAGACGTACATCTGAAAAACCGTTGGTCTGATCAGTGGCCGAAAAATCTAGCAGTCGGCGATGGTACGTCGTTTGTCCATCGACGCGGGGAGACGTGTTCGGAAGTGTTTTGGTCGCAGTCGCAGCAGGCTGCGAAGTCCTGCCCGGCAGTCAGGATCGACTGTCGAACCTATCCGTTTTCGATCACCCATTGAGCAGCTTGGCGGGTGAGTTCCGGCATGTTGGCCACGCCCAGCTTGTCCTTCACGCGGGCGCGGTAGGTTTCAATCGTCTTGGGGCTCAGGCACATTTCAGCAGCGATCTCAATTGTCGTTAAGCCGCGCCCGATCAACTGAAACGTTTCCAGTTCTCGATCCGACAACGCTTCCAGAGGCGATTCCTGCACGCCGTGCTTGCCCAGCACCATGCGGTTCAGCATAATTTGTGACATCTCGGCCGTCACATACACCTTGCCATTCATGATCTGCCGAATCGCGCCCACGATGGTCTCGGTGGAATTGTCTTTGTTGACGTAGCCCAGCGCTCCGGCTCGAAGCGCTCGATCGGCGTACAGCGATTCTTCATACATCGAGCACACCAAAGCGCGAACCGGATTTTCCTGTTCTTTTAGACGAGCGACAAGGTCGATGCCGTTCCCAGATTTCAACGACACGTCAATGATGGCCACGTCGGGGGCGGCTTCGCGAATCACTTGCAACGCAGAACCGATGTCTTCTGCCTCACCGACGACTTCCATATCCGGTTCGAGCATGATCATCGTCGCCAGCCCTTTGCGGGTGATGGGATGATCATCGATGATGACGATGCGAATCATGGGGACTTCCAGTTGATGTGTACTTCGCGCACTCACAGCTGACTAATGTACCGGAACCGTCGCCGGGAACAATGCTTAGGCGGCCGCCGATCAGGCCGGCGCGGTAGTTCATGCTTCGTAGTCCCATGCCGCCCTGGCCAGCGGCATCGGCGGGCATTCCCGAGCCGTTGTCGCGAATTTCCAATGTGATCGTATCGTCCGTGGCAGCCAAAGAAATGTTGACTCGACCTGCACGACCGTGAGTCACCGCATTCGTCACGGCTTCCTGAGCGATCCTGTATAAATGCGTGGCCGCATCTTTGTTGCTGACGGTGACTGCCTTGTCGCCGCGAAAATCGCATGCGATGTCGTACAGAGTACCAGCGTGTCGAGCCAATTCGTGCAGTGCGGAGTGCAGTCCCTGTGGATCAACTTCCACCGGATGCAGGCCGCGAGCCACCGCTTTTACCTGCTGCAACGCTGATTGCAGCCCCGTCGCTAAGTCTTCCGCGATTCTTAAGATTGCCTCGCACTCCGGCAGATCATTTACACCGCACGCTTTGGCGGCCGAAACCTTCTTGGCAGACTCACGCATCGACCGCGCCAATGCGTCCGCCATCATCGCCAAGCCGGACACTTCCTGCCCCACGCTGTCGTGCAAATCCTGGCCAATGCGGCGCTGTTCTTCGTTGGCCGCATGCAACACGTGGCGTGCTAGGTTGCGGTTTTCTGTGACGTCCTGACCGGCACACAGCAGGCCGATGAACTGTCCATCCGCGTCCATCAGTTTCGCGTCGTACCATTCGATTTCGCGTTCATCGCCATCTTTGGTCAGGATCAGATTCACGTAGCCGCGTGTTCGACGGCCGTCCTTCGCCTGCCGAAACAGCTGAGCAATGTTGGGGTGATCGTTGCCTTTTAGGAATCGATCAAACCAACTTTGACCGACCACTTCGTCCAGTCCCCAGCCGGTTAGTTTTGCGGTGTACGGATTGAAGTACACCACACGACCATCTGTATCCAGCAGCAGGATAATACTCTGCACCGTGTTGAACATGTTTTCTGTCAACTGGTGCTGTCGCTGCAGTTCGCGGTCGACTCGTTGACGCTCCGTGATGTCCATGCCCATGCCGCCGACAAAACGTTGCCCGGCAGAATTGGTAAAAGGAAACTTAAAACTCCACCACGTGCAGGTGGAACCGTCATTGTTCAGGGCTTCTTCCACGACTTCCTGAACCTGACCGGACTCCAACGTGATGAGATCGTTGCGACGGAATTCCTGAGCGATATCGGGCGGCCAGATGTCCACGTCGGTTTTGCCCAAATAGTCGCCCACGATCACACCAAACTGATTCAGATAACCGTTACTCAAAAAAACATAGCGCCCCGCTTCGTCCTTAATCCACGCCGCCGTCGGGCTGTTGTTCACGAACAGCAGAAACTGTTCTTGGCTGTCTCGCAATTCACGTTCCATCCGTTTTCGATCGCTGATATCACGGTGAATCCCGATAAAATTAGTGAGTTCTCCATCGGCGTCGCACAAAGGAGTCACAAAGATTTCCGCGTCGTAGGCCGTGCCGCCTTTTCGATAGTTAATCACTTCGCAGCGGTGCGAAGTGCCATCGCCCAGGGCCTGCCGCAATCGTTTCAGCGTTTCGCCATCGCTGCGTTCGCCCTGCAGCATTCGAGGACTCTGGCCAATCAATTCCTCCGCAGCATAGCCCGTGATTTTTAACATCGCGTCATTGACATAGGCGATTTTTGGGTCCGGCCAATCCAGACGGGCGGACGTCAGCATCACACCTTCGCCTAGGTTGGCCATGGCTTCAGCCAGCAACCGCACTTCCTGAATCTGATCTGCCACGCGCTGTTCCAGCGTGCTGTTGAGTTCGTTAAGTTGCGATTCGAACTGTTTACGTTTACTGATGTCTCGCACAAGCCCGTCGTACGCAAGCAATCGCCCCTGCGAATCATACTGAGGCGAAACCGTGTTCAGCACCCAGCAGGTCCGCCCGTCTTTTCGCAGAATGCGATGTTCTATCGGATCCACCGGTTGGCCGGAAAGCACTTGAGCGATCTGCTGTTGCACGGTCGCCCGATCTTGTTCTGGCACCATTGCCATCCACAGCAGCGAATTGGTGTCGAATTCGTCAACCGTGTAGCCGGTGACGGATTCGCAATTGGGACGATGTATCGTTTTGACAGGCTGACCATTTTCGACCTGGACTCGATAAACATAATCCGTCACGGCAGCGATCAGTCGCCGATAACGAAGCTCACTTTGCTGAAGCTGCTCAGCGGGTTCCACATGAGTGCTGGCGGCCAGAGCCGTCCGAAGTTCTTCATTCTGCGTCTCAAGTTCACGTTGACGAATCTGCAATTCATGAACCAGTTGGCGGACTTCATCGTACGACATTTCTGTCGCGTCGGTACTTGACACACCCGTGATACGTTCCGCGCCATGGCCAAGAGGTCTGATGAATGGCGTGTTGTCGTTGTCGGTCATGGCACTGCATCCGCTGTGAGGTTGTTGACCACGGCATCTTGACGACGATTCGGCTCAACGGCAACGCACCTGCTGATGACGATGCCGACAGTCGATGTTGGCCGTCGGGTGCTAGCGTGGGGTGTTAAAAATTTGGCATTGACGGAAAAATTGCATTGCGCAGGCTTTGTTCCGGGGGTGGGAATCCAAGACTCAGGCCGGAGGCCGACACATGCACTGCCGGTGGCGTCAGCCACCGGCAAGGGAGATGTCGCCCTCCGGGCTGAAACAAGGAAGCAAAATCTTCCAAAACCGATCCTTCATTGACCATTGTCAACATCGAATTTTTAACAGCCTAGGCTAGCGCCCTGCGGCCAACAAGGGTCGCAGCGGCCCTGAGCGCGAAATATGGCATCGCTGTCGCTTCGGCGATCACGGCCATCGGGACCGGTCGTTCGTTCGCGAACAACCGGTTCTTTTTTTCAATGGCCCGCTTCATCACTGGGGTCGGCGAAAAAGAGGTCGGGTGGGTCGAATGGCGATCGCCATCTCGACCCACCATTTTCTTTGTCGATTCGGGGCGGAGACGTGTGGTGGGTCGGCGTCGCTTGGGCTCCTTGACCCACCCGACACTATCAAATCCGAACAAAATTGAGCGGGCCATTGTTTCTTTGAAGCAACTCAGTCCTGTAGCTGATCGACCGAAATCGATTCGATTTGCATTTCGCCTCTATTGGCGTGTTCGTCATACGTGTCGAACGGGTCGAAGCGAATTTTCTTCATCGGGCCTTCGCTACGAACAGTCAACAAATACGAATTGACTTTGTCAGCAGCCATCAACCGACGCTTGCTCTGCTGAATCCCATTAAAACCTCGACCGGGAGTCGCCCAGAAAAACTGGCTGGTGGCGCCCTTGGCGGGCATCGCTCGCAGTTCAATCACCACGGGACCCGTCACTTCCTGATCCAGTCGCACGGCCATTTGAGAATCATCGCCCGTGGCGACAACAATAGCTTTGCCCTGACGCTGCACAACATCAACGCTTTTGCGATCGCCCCATTAAGCCGCATCCGCTGCGTTCGTAAAGTCCCACGACATCACTTTTTTGGCGTCGGTCAAATCAATGCCATCCGGATTCCACGAAAGGCGATTCGTTGGATTTGACGATTCCGGAATCCCACAGGTCTGCGTTGTCCGCCGTAAGTTTGTCTGCTGACGAAGCCACCATGATTCGATAAGCCGACTGCACCTGCCCACGTTTTTCGGATGCCAACTTCCAGCTCAAGCGCGGCTGAACAATATCAATTCCTACAGGGTTGTTCAGATATTCACAACGCAGATGGACGGGCGTCGCAGCTGGCGGTTCAGCGTTGGCTGAGACTGTCAGTGCTGAGGACGCGAACAGGACAAAGAGGAGCGAGCATAAACTGCGCATACCGGTGGCTCCGGACGAATTCAAAGGTCAAAAGGAAAACAACGTTGCCGCTATTGGCGCTGAACGGCGAGCCTGCGATGGGGCGTTTGGTGCGGCTAAATCTCGACCTGACTGGCGTCGACTGAAAGTTCGCGTCCCATCCACATCGGGGTGACAATGAACCAGACGATCGTCCCAATGAGTGCCCACAGCTTAACAGTGTCGTGATCTAGCCTGCCGCCAAAGTACAGCAGACAAGGCACGATCGTCGCGCCTAGTGCGACAAGTGAAATCAGTTTCGTTGCCATAATAGAATGTCCTGAAGGTTGCTGTGCGAAGCGATAATCAATTCACAGCGGATGGCGTTGTTGTCTTTTGAGTCAACTTGCTGAGCAGCAGATAGATGAGACCGCAGGCGAACCATGCGGGAATCACGGCATACGCTGCGAAGACTCCCTGCCAGAAAATCAGATACAAGCCAACAGCCACGGGCAGCAGCCAAGCAACCAGCACCGCGACATTCACCCGAACGCCGCTGTGTTCTGCATACTCGTCCGTCAGCCCGAACGTTTTCATCAGATAAAAATCGACGAACACCACAGCCCCCATCGGCCCCAGCACGGTACCGTAGGTGCCGACAAATCCCAACAATTGCGCCGATAGATTCGGGAAAGCTCCGGCCAGTGTCGCCACTGCGCCTGCGACAAGAGTCATCGCTGTGCGAGACGTCTTCGGCAGCACTCCCTGAAACGCCAAACCAGCGCGATAGATGGTGGGGTTCGCAGTCGTCCAGCCAGCAATCACCACGCAAATGATGCCCGCCCAGCCCAGCGACTGAAACGCCAACTGGCCAGGATTCGCACTCACTTTTCCGTCCGCTCCGACGGCAAGTTCTGGCTGAACCTTAATCAACGCCGCCAACAGCAAGGCGGCAGCGATCCACGCCATATAGTGCCCCAAAAACATGCCGATGGCAGGGGCCCAGCCGGATGACTTACGACGTGCAAACCGGAAGATCGACAGGTCTGCCATGCCGAAGTGCATGGCTCCATTACACAGCCACGCAAACACAACGATTTGCCAAAAGCCAAATGTCTGAGGCCCATTGCGTTCCTGAACAAAGGCAATGGCATCCGTCCAGAACTTGCCTTCCGTCAGCGACGCACTGGAAGTGACATCCATCTGCACCATCGACACAATTCCGCACGCGGCGAAGATAGAAATCATCCACGGTGCCGCGATGTTGGCCACACGTGCCACGGTTTCGTATCCCGCCGCAGCGATGACGGCCATCACAATTCCGACAATCACGACCAACCCAGTAAACGACGGAGCACCAAAGGCAAACGTCGATTCCGGCACGGCATAAAAGATCCCAAACGGAATCCCCACAGCACTCGCGGAAACTGTCACCATCGCGCCCGCCAGAAAACAGAACAGCAGCCCGTTGACCAGGTTGTAGAACTTGACCAGCGATCCGCCTGCGATGCGTTCCAGCTGATAGTACAGGGTCATGCGTTTCGACACGGCAATTGGCGTGACCAGAAACCGCCACGTAAGCACGGCGAGGAAGTTTCCGAGCAGCAGCCCGCCGATCAAATCCTGCAGGCTGGCACCAGCAGCAAGAAACAACGGCCCAATCATAAATTCGGTGCCAGCGGCGTGTTCACCGGCATACATGCCCCAGAACTTGCCCGAACCCATCAATGCCGATTCCGGCACCGGTTCGCGTTCGTACTCTCCGCCTGAACTCGAAGTCTCGTCACTCATGAATGCTCTCGCCAGTATTGATCGAACGTGACTAAGCGTTTGCCAATTCAGAATTTCGCAACGACTGCACGTTCGTTTCGTATTCGCGAACTTTGCTCAGCCACTCTGCGCCGGCTGGCACTCCGACAGATTCACAGTAATAATTCCAGACCGCACCCAGCGGCATCATCTTCTGTTCTTCCATCAATGCCAGCCGTCCGGTGTAGTCTGCGTCTCGTTCCAGCTGTTGTAGCAATTCTGTGGGTTCAAGCAACGCTGCCAAGGCCGCCTTCAGGGCATTTCGAGTTCCAATGGCCCAAGCAGCAACACGGTTAATGCTGGCGTCGAAGAAATCGAGTCCGATATGCACACGATCCAGATATTCGCCGCGCACAATTTCCTGCATAATGGACTGCAGTTCTTCGGAATAAGTCACCACATGGTCGCTGTCCCAACGCACGCCACGACTGACATGCAGCAGGAGTTTCGGAAGATACAGCATCATCGAGGAAATTTTGTCAGAAATCACTTCTGTCGGATGAAAGTGACCCGCGTCCAGACACAGCACTTTGTGACGCGACATCGCATAGCCCAGATAGAACTCATGCGACCCCACCACGTAACTTTCCGAACCGATGCCAAACAACTTGCACTCCACGGCATCCAGCGTGTGTTCCGCTGGCAGTTGTTCACGAAAGATTTCATCCAGTGACGCAGCCAAGCGTTCGCGCGGAGCTTTTCGGCTGGCGGGCGTGTCCTTGAAGCCATCGGGAACCCAGAAGTTATTGACACACGCACTGCCCTGAGCTTTTCCCATGGCCGCTGCGATTTTGCGACACGCAATGCCATGGTCAATCCAAAATTGCCGGATGCCATCGTCTGCATGCGCGAGCGTGAATCCGTCGCTGGCTTTGCTGTGTGAAAAATAGCTGGGATTGAAATCCAGTTTGACAGCCTGATCCTTGGACCAGTCCATCCACCCTTGAAAATGTTCGACGCCGATTTCGTCACGATCCACCGGCCCGTCGAACTCGCCATACAACGCATGCAGATTCAGACGATGCTTGCCAGGAATGAGGGAGTACGCCATTTCCAGATCGCATCGCAATTCATCAACCGTGCGAGCTCGCCCCGGATAGTTGCCGGTCACTGCCAGCCCATCGCCCAGTGCCCCGGCGTCGCCTTCGAAGCCGCGCACATCATCACCCTGCCAGCAATGCACCGAAATCGACACCTCGTCCATTCGCTGCAGCGCGCGTGGCACGTCAACCCCCAGCGATTCGTATTGCTCAACGGCTAGCCCGAAGGCTTGTTCAATCTTCAGTGGATCTGTCATTGGGTGGCCTCAGGGGCAACTGACGAAAATATCGTTTTTCTGGTGGGAGATTCAATCTCGTGCCGAGATTAGCACATCGACGCAGCCACAACCAGCGGCCCCGGATGCAGCTGGCTGACTCAGCACTAGGGTAGCTGTGAAACATTCAGCCTTGATTTATTCGCAGAACGAATCGGCGTGACGCGCAGAAAGCTCGAACGACTGTTCGCTGAAGAAGTGGGCCATACCGTTCACCAAGAACTCACGCGCTGTCGCTTAGACCGCGCCACGCGTATGCTGAGCGAAATTCATGTTCCAATCAAATCCGTCGCCTACGCATCTGGCTTCAGCAATGTCGCGAATATGTCACGTGTCTTTCGTAGAGAGTTGCAGACATGCCCCAGTGAGTATCGAATCACTATGCAGCAAACAGCGTCCAAGGTGCGACGGATAACATCAGCCAACACGTAAGCAGTTAGCGGAATATTCAACCATGCGAAACGAAGAACGTCAACGGCGACTCAGTAAGTACGAAGCCCGCGACGAAGTGCTGTTCACCAACCATGACGCGCCTGCGATGGAGTTCTTATCGCCATTCGGGCCGTTGATTGCCCGAACTCAGATGCCGTCGTATTTAGTTGAGCACATCAACGAGCATGTGGACGGCCTGCTGCAGCCAGGTGAAGGCGGCGAGCGGCTGTTGTCCCAAGAATTTTCGTTGTCCGGCGGCGATGATTCACTTGTGTGCTGGGTGGCGAAACAGGTTGACCGCTATGTCACTGGAGTCGAACGGACAGTCGCGGATCAAGTTCAATTAGAACAACTGTGGGTTGTGAGCCAATACGCTGAGACATCGAGTCCGGTGCATTTTCACAGCGGAGAAATCTCTGGCGTGATGTATCTTCGCGTGCCGGAAGTTGAGCCGGAGCAGGAGGAAGAACGAAACTATATTTCTGGCCGGAAGGCGGGCTACATCAACTTTATGATTGGGGGCAAGCAGCGGTTTTCGCGATCGTTGATCAGCTTCAAGCCTGTGGTTGGCGAGTGTCTGATTTTTCCCTGCTGGCTGCTACACGGTGCCGAGCCATTTGTGGGCACCGGCGAACGCCGCAGCCTAGCGTTCAACGCGATGATTGTTGAAGGCTCAGCACCGAACGCTCAATGATCAAAGTCGTAGTCGTGGGTTTGGCTGGTACGGCGACGAATTAACTGGTTCAGGCGAAACAGGCGACTACTGATCGCCGTCGGCTGGTGCAGCGGCATTGGGATCGCCCAGCTCGACGTCGATCGGTCGCTGTTGCGGCTTTTGATGGTAGGTGGCGAACTGATCATCAGCGATCAGAATCAACGGCTGACCGACCTGCACGATGTCACCTTCCGCTACATAAATCTCGCGGACTTCACCCGGATGGCTGCTGGTGATTTGTTGAATTTCGCCATCGGGCAGTTCCACTTCACAGATCACTGTGCCGGCCGCTTCAATGGCAGCTCCTGACTTGACGGCGACAGACTTGATTGTGGCTTCGTTGCTGACGGTGCTGAGTTCCGGCATGCGAACGGTCGGTCCGATCTCTCGCAAGCAGACGACTTCGCCTGAATGCGACACTAAGTAGACCTGATCGGTTTCAGCATTCTGATGATGTTTGGCGTAGCCGGGAATGCTGACGCGGCCCATCGGCCGGCTGGTTTTTAGGTCAAAGCCCACAAGACGTTCTGCTTTATCGATTCCGTAGACCGCAAATCGTCCCACGGCGGTGACTTCATGCACGTTCTGAGCACTCCACTTGATGGCCGGAATGCGGATTTTCAGCCGCAGCACAGCGTCACCGCGAGTGACTTCGAGGGATCGTTCGACTCGAACCGCTAGTTCTGCGAGGGCACTTTGCGCCGCTTCGACGCTGTCTACTGCGAGTCCGTCAATCATGGTGATCACGTCACCAGGCTGCAGTCCGGCGATGTCAGCCGTAGAATCGGGCACGATGTTCATGACCACAGCTCCCTGAGCCGTCGCGTCTTGGTCTGTCGACGCCATGCCGGCTCCAATGTACATCGGAAACTGCCAGTCTGGAGTTTCGATCGGACGCCCCCATGAAGGAGAGTACTCGTCTCGTTCGATCTTAATCATCGTGCCATCGGTCGCGACCACGTACACATGATTGCCGATCACGACGGGCTGTTGAAGTATCTTCCGCCCCATCGGATACGTCCACTCGGTGTTTCCCGTCATCATGTCGATACTGAAGATCCGATTTTCATCGGTGACCATGAAGACACTGCTGCCACCTTTATTATCCGCAACGGACAAGTCTGCAGACGCTGAACCAGTCATCAACAACTGGCAACGGGTTTTGCCAACGGTCACCCCCTTTGTCTCAACCGAAAACAGACTGTTGGATTCGGTTGCAAATGAGATCGCGAGTTCGCCGACGACGGGCGGATGATTGATCTCTTCGGCACAGATAAAACGCCACATGTGCGGGGTAATGACTGTGTCTGGCAGCTTGCCATACTTGGTGCGATATTCCAGAACGCCCAGCGAATAAGCGTAGATCGCTCCGCCAGACACCGGCATAAATAAGTCTCGCTCGCTGAGTCCCGGGGCGGCCGTGGGGTAGGCCGGCAGGCGGAATTCGAACAACGCAGCTCCGTTGAACTTATTGTAACCATTGATCGTTGGACCAGCCACGACGACCACGATCTGACTGTTAGACACAGCCATCATCGCCGCCTCGTCGGTATGTCCCACCTGAGCGTTCCAGAGCTTGCGGCCGTTTTCCGCATGGAAGGCCGTCAGCATGCCTCCGGTCGACTGCACATACACATTGGCCTCGTCGTTTGTGACGTGGCGCACGGCGTCACGGCCCACGTCCAGCGTGGCCTGATTCGTCCAGCGAACCTCCAGTCCGATCGCCTGTAGCTCTGCAGGTGAAACCCCCGCCGCCATGATAGACGTGGTGCTGAAAGAAAGTGTGAGGAAGAAAACAGCGGCTCGTGACATAGTCGAAGACCTACAGAAACAATACACAAATCGACTGGACGCTAAAGCAATCCGATTAGCGGAACCCGCTCAGCGAAGGAATTTACCCGATTCGCATGATAACGGCACCCGGAAAGCGAACTCCAGAGCGGAAAGCCCTGAATCGTGCTCCAGCCGTAATTCCGTTCCGCCCAGTCGGGTTGCGAAAAGGAATCCGCCAGCCGCAATCCCGATCAACCGTTGCAATCGTCGCGATTATCAGGATCAGCAGGCCAATCCCTGTGCTTGCCGAGCCTCGTAGATTCCCTTAGCATCTGCTCCATGATGCAACTTCTGGTCTCCGTCCGCAACTCCACCGAAGCTCGGATCGCAACACAAGCCGGCGCAGATATCGTCGATGTGAAGGAACCGAACGCTGGTCCATTGGGTTTTGCCGGGGGGCAATGTGTCCGACAGGTCCAACTGGCCGTGGCCGAACGCGTTCCGATTTCGGCGGCTCTGGGCGAATGCATCGACTGGTTGCGGCCCAATCATCCCCCAGTCATCGAACTCACAGCCGTGTTGCAGAGCCTGCAATTCGTGAAACTCGGACTGGCAGAAATGTGTTCTGCAGTCACGGCTTCAAAATCACCTACGAAAACTCAAGATCGCTGGATCGACGATTGGAACACCGTGCGAAATCGCTTGTTGCCGGCCGCGAATCAACCCGGCATGCCGCAGTGGGTTGCAGTGGCCTATGCTGATCACGAACGAGCGGCAGCACCATCCGTGGATGACGTTCTGGAAGCTGCGATTCAGACGGGCTGTTCGACGTTACTGATCGATACCTTTTGCAAAGACGGTTCGGGCACGTTGCACTGGCTGTCGCGTGATCAGTTACGGCAATTGCGAATCCGCACGCGTCAGCACAACCTGCGTTTCGCATTGGCCGGGCAACTGACGGCCGCGCATCTGCCGCTGATTCAGGAGATTCAGCCGGATATCTTTGCTGTCCGGGGAGCGGTCTGTGAGGGGGCCGACAGAACGGCAACCGTTAGCGCCACAAAAGTTCGCGAACTGAAGGCCCAGCTGTAGCAGCCTGTTTGATTTTTGATTTTCTACTTCCCAGCAAGCGTTGTGCTGTTGGGAATGGCAAACACGTAGATCAACGAAGGCGATTCTGCATTGAAGTCGTTGTCGGATGCCACCAGCAGCGTTCCACGTCCGTCAGGCAACTTTGGTCCGCTGGTCAGCCCTTCCAGTTTTTCCGGCAGCTGCTCGTCCGTCAGCTGAAAACGCGGATCAAGGAAGTCAATGAAGACCTCTTTGGCCACCGGCTGAATCGTCTCGGGCAACTCACCAGACGGCAACTGCCGCATGCGTTGAACTTCAGTGGCTCCGGAAAGATTGATCTTCATGATTTTCTTAAACGCGGCATCAGCCCCGCTTTCTCCGTCGCGTTCGATGACTAAGAATTCGCCATCGCCATCACCAATGGCCAAGATTTCGTTCAGGCCATTTTCTGTGTTGTCCAGTTGGTAGACGAATTCACGAACCGCTCCCGTAGCAATCTCAACCTGCACCAATCGACAGTTCAAACCAACCGGCTTTCCACCGGCTTGGCGTTCACCATCCTGCAATAACACATGCTGCATGATGCCGTACAGCGTTTTTCCATCAGCGGATATTGCGAGTCCCTCCATCCCTTTGTTGGAAGATCGCCCCTTGACATTGGCCTCATTTTCCGCCGCCTTGGAATCCGCTGGAATCGTGGTCGTCAGGTGCTCCGGAAGCGTGAACCGATGCTGTTCCTGACCATTGGCAGAAAATTCAATCAGCTGTGGACCGTATTCATCGGACAGGAAAAAATGGCCATTCTTGGCAAACCGAAAGCCTTCTGGGTCCAGTCGTTCTCCAACATCGGCCTGCGGGACGATGGCCGAGGCGGCTCCTGTGAACGGACGGCCATGACCATCGGTCAGCATCTGTGATTCAATCAGTTTCAGCGTCACTGACGGAATCGAATCGGGCCGAATATCGACTTCCAGATGCTGAAAACGGCAATGGTAACCAGTGGCTCCATCATCTGGGCCTCGATCTGGCAGAGCGACATAACGATTGCCTGAGCCGGTGTATTCCAAGGCAGAAAATCCGCCAAGTCGGTTATGAGGCTCACCATTTTCCAGCTGGTCGGCTTGACCGGAAAGATCTGTGGCAGTCCCCGAAAACTGGCCGATTCCAATCAGTTGAACGGGATCGCTGGCGACACCGGCTTGGCAGAAGAATGCGGCCGCCAAGACGCATGACACGACACGCAAACAACCCACGGAACAAGTCCTTTGCAGCAGCAATGTTGGGCGGGTGAGATTCATCATGGTGGTTCATGCTGTTTCTGGATTGGAGTGAATTAAAATCGGGTGGCACCGCTTGCCGTTCGGAGGCATGCTCCAGCCGTTTAGCGGAACGGCGCGCGCCGTCCGGTGATGTGAACCCGCAGGGCTTGCGCTGCGCCGCTGAAAAGTTGGTAGTGACGGATGAAATCCCGGCAGCGTTTTTGTTCCGTGATCCGAACGACCTGCGATCGGATTCGGGATCCGAAAAACACAAGTCGCAGCCGCAAGCTGGCGCTTGTCCCCTCTCCCCTTTTTCGGGGAGAGGGCTAGGGTGAGGGGTTTTCGACACGGAATTAAGCGTTGTGGTTGTTTGCGTGTCGTCCCAGCGCTCGGCCCCTCATCTGACCTCCGGCCATCTTCTCCCCCCTCGGGGTAGAAGAGCAAAAATCCGTCGGCGTGGCCTCAAAAGGAACGAAAATTGCGGAATGCAACGCTGCCGTCAATGTCCAATTTTAACACCGGGGGGCTTGCGCCCTTCCACTATTTTTGATTCTGACGTCAAATGGATCGCGACGCTTAGTACTCGCCGATCACTTCGCCACCCGCTCGAGTACACAGGCCAACGAACACGCCGGTGTCGACATTTTCTGACAAAAATCGCACGCTGCCGTCTGCCAAAGAAACCTGAGCTCCACCGACATGGAAGCTAAACACTTCGCTGACGTTGATCTTGTTGATCATGTAGGGACCGTATTTGTCCAGACCATCGGCGGTGGCACCATTGATGCTGAAACCACAGTCTGGATCAGCCCAGCCCGTGCCGTCGGCGGCAGCGTACCGTCCACCGAGATCAGCGATCTTGTCGTCAGAATACAAAGCAAACAACGCAGCATTCATTTTTCCAGCTGCCGTATAAACCTCTGGCTGCCCAGCGGCTTCTGCCAGCATAATCGAATTGGATGTGCCGTCGGTCACGTCACGCATTTTGTTTTTCACACCCTTCGACAACACGCCGGCTCGCGCACTGCTGCCCGGATCGGCAATCCCCATCACGTCGGTGTAGACCTTTTTCTTCACTTCATTCACAGACCCATAGTCACCAGCCGCTGCACCGACAACCCAATGCGGATCTTGACGATCAGCCCCCGGAGTCGACGGGCACAGCATTGATGTGAGTTGTGTTGAGACAGCGGGACGATTTGCCAGAGAACTCCAAGCGCTGTTGTAGTTGATTGCGTTGCCCAGATTGCCTTGATCGATGTAAGGCAAAATCATGGAGGTCCACGATTGGTAGGCACTGTCGTTGCCGGGGTTGTCGGCGATTTCGACGTCTGGTTCGAGGCGGCTGGGGGGGAAGGTCGTGTGCGTGCTTTCGTAGTTGTGCAGAGCCAGTGCCAGCTGTTTCATGTTGTTCTTGCACTGTGTCCGTCGAGCGGCTTCGCGAGCTTGCTGAACGGCTGGGAGCAGTAGCGAAATCAGAATCGCGATGATCGCAATTACCACCAGCAATTCGATCAGTGTGAATGCAGGTCGTTTTCGAAGAGTCGTTTTCATCAGTTGCCTTTCTGTCGGCACAAAATCTAAGGAATCGAATTCCATTGGGGTTCGATTGGTTTGGTTTGGTTCGATTGGTTCGATTGGTTCAACAAATTTGAGAACCATGGGCAGCCTGAATTTGCTGCCGCGCTGGTCATTAGTTGATGACGATTTCGGGAAGAATATTCACATCCTCAGCGACCACCACGGTGATTCCGGATGTGTCAGGTGACGTGTATTTCCGTGGCAAGCGTTCGATCAGCCGGTCTTCTTCATCTTCGGACAGACCGGTTAGAGGTCCCAGCCAGCTAATGGCGACTCGGTATTCTCCCGGAGGTGCTCCGTCGTCTCTGCCGTATGTTGAGACAGAAAACAGACCGCTGTCGTCAACTTGGCCGCGCGAAACATAGACCGGCTTGCCGTCTGACGGCGGTGTCACAGGATGCAGACGCACGGTCGCATCAGGAATCGCTTTGCCCTGAAATGTGATCGACCCCATCGCGGGAAAAACGACCCGTTGATCGGGTGCCATGTCAGACCCGCATCCCACGGTGGCACTCATGGCGGCCAACAGTATCAGCTTCTTAACAGTCATTCAGCGCTCCACAAAAGTTGACAAAATCGTCAGGAGTGAAAGCCGCTTGTCAGCCAAATCTACGCTCCGTCAGACGAGTGTGTTGTCTGTTTAATTGTGTTGATACTGTTAAGGGTTTGTGAACTTCGCGTTAAGACTGAGTTTCGTGAGCAGCCGTGTCGAAGGTTTCGGACGAAATTTCATGTTTTACGTCGGGCGTTTTCCATTTTGCACAACGCCACATAAACCCGTTGAATCAAGTTCGCCGAGAGTTGCCCTACGTCGTACAGATTCGCCATTTTAACTTCGCAGTTGCCGTGGTGTGGCGAGTGATTCAGGGTTCAGGAGTGCTTGAAATGAGATTTGTGTTGTTTTCGATGACCTGCGTGCTGGCTGTCGCCATGTGCAGCGAAGATGTGCAGGCGGGGCGCAAGGCGCGGTGCAATGCGTACCAAGCGTGCGGCGTATCAAACAGCGGCGGCTGTGCTTCCAGCTGTGGCGGTTGTGGTGCCGTTAGCGATTGTGGTGTTTGTGACGGCGGTGGTTGTGGTACATCAAGCTGTGGTGTGTCATCCAGCTCGTGTGGAACAAGCAGCTGCGGTGGTACTTGGGAGACCGTTGAGGACACAATTATGGTTCCTCAGACCGTGATGCAGACGAAAACGATCACTGTCAACGTTCCTACTCAGGAACAGCGACAGGGAAGCCGTACCGTCAGTAAGACGGTTTACGACACTCAGGAAGAAAGCTACACCGTTTGTGTTCAAAAACAGGAAACTCGCGAAATTCAAGTTCCTGTCACAACACAGGTTGCTCAAACTGTCAGCCGTCAGGTTTACCAACCTGGTTGCAGCACAGGCGGTTGTAGCACTGGTGGATGTGGATCAGTCGACGGCGGCTGCGGCACAAGCAGCTGTGGAACAAGCAGCTGTGGTTGCAACTAATTGACGAAAGTTGATTAACGATTTCGAAGCCCGGCCTCACTGGAGGACCGGGCTTCTTTTACAGACAAGCCTTTCAGAATCACCAACGCCATGCAAACTGTCCTGACAAACCTGATCCCGTTGATGTCGTTCCTCGCACTCAGCGTGTCTTCAGCAGTCGCCCAGAACGCTCCGCAATTCATCGCTCGACAAGACATCACGCTGTCCGGCTCCACCGTGGTCCTCGCCGGCGAACTGATCAATTCCGTGGCCGTCAACGGCAGTAAAGTGACGATGTCAATCGCCGACGGACAACAGGCAGAAGTCAATCGCAGCGATCTGGCCAACATCGACGAAGCCGTCGGCGTGCTGTCGACCTTGATTCAGAAAGACCCCCAAAACGCACGGCTCTATTCGGCTCGATCAAACGTCTGGGCGGTCAAAAAAGATTTCGCGAAGGCCATTGAAGACGCCACCAGTGCCATTGAAGCAGCCGATCCGCAGAACGCGACGTTGTATGTCAATCGAGGCGTCTTTTATTCGTCCACTGGCGACTACAACAAAGCGGCCGCAGACTACGTGAAGGCCACTCATATCAACCCCAAGACTTACTCGGCCTACCGCAACCTCGCGATCGCTCACGTGGCCCGCAAGCAATATCAAAAAGCGGTCGATGTGTGCACTCAAATCATCAACGTGGATGACGACAATCCAGAATACTATATCCAGCGCGGCGTCGCCAATCGGCACCTCGAAAAATGGGACGACGCCATCGCCGATTTCACGAAGGCACTCGAACTGAAGCCAGAAAATCTGGCCGCGTTGGGCAGTCGTGGGTTCGTCAATTACTTAAAGGGCGACCACGCGACCGCCGTCAAAGATTTCGCCGCGATCATCAAACTCACGCCTGACGATGCCATGGCGTACAACAATCGAGGCTACAATGCCTTTCTGTCTGGGGACAGCAAACAGGCCTTGGCGGACTACGACAAAGCCGTTTCTCTGCTGCCAGCGTATGCCACCGCGTGGCAGAACAAAGCGTGGCTGCTGGCCACGACGTCCGACGATGCGGTCCGTGATGGTGAAGCCGCGATCGCAGCCGCCAAACAAGCCGCCGGACACCGTCAGGCAAAACACCCTGCCGATTTCAAAGCCTTGGCCGCTGGCTATGCAGAAACAGGCAACTTCGAAAAAGCCATCGAACACCAACGATCCGCGGTCGACATGGTCGCCGAAGACAAGCAGCCAGCGGAAAAAGCTATTCTAGCAGACTACGAAGCCCAGAAGCCGTTTCGCACAACGACCGCCGAACCCCAGCCAGAGTGATAACGACACCAGACAGCTACGTTGCCGGATGATTACGACGCTGGATTCCGGGTGAGACATCCTCAGGGGCGGTTCCCACCGGCATCGCAATCGTCGTCAGCGCACCCATTTTCTAACCCACCATTTTCTTTGTCGATACAGGGCGTAGACGTGTGGTGGGTCGGCGTCGCTTTGGCTCCTTGACCCACCCTACACAATCAAATCCCAACAATGAAGCGGGCCATTGAAAAAAAATGGACGGGATGTCTTGGGTTGTTCCTGACCCGAAAGCATTCGAGGTTTTGTTTTTGACCACAGATATCACAGATGAACACAGATTGGTGCCGTTGGCGGATTGAGCCGGTCGGCGTTCCATTGACATCCGTGCGTTGTTTGACCATCTTCACTAATATTAACTCATTGGCGAAGTCTTGGATTTCGCTTTCGTGCATCTCAAACGACCACTAAGGACCACCATGCGAAAACTGAATTTTCTGCTGCTTCTCATCGCTTGTTCTTCGATCACCGTGACTGCGGAAGACAAGCCCGGCGAGGAAATCTATTTGGACCCTGCCAACGCTGGCGTTGATTATGGAATTCAGGGCGAATATCGCGGCGTGCTGGATCCTGATGGCGACGCGATTCAGTTCGGGTTGCAAGTGGTGGCGTTGGGAGATCATAAATTCGACGCGGTGGGATACTTTGGCGGTCTACCGGGTGACGGCTGGGTTCGTGGCGACAAAATGGTCACGGCAACAGGCAGCACCGCAGACGGCGTCACGACGTTTGTCGGCGAAGCCGGAAAGGCAATCATCAAAGACGGTCAGGTCGTGATTATCGACGAGAACAATGACGAAGTCGGCACGCTAAAAAAAATTGTCCGTCAGAGCCCGACGTTGGGAGCCAAGCCGCCCAAAGGTGCTGCGGTGTGGTTCGATGGTTCTACGGGCGAACACTTTGACCCCGGAAAAATCGTGATGGAAAATCTGCTGGCAGCAGATTGTGTTTCGAAGGACACGTTGGGCGATCACACGATGCATTTGGAATTCCGCACCCCCTTTAAACCGAAGGCTCGCGGTCAGGCTCGCGGAAACAGTGGCGTCTATTTGCAAAGCCGATACGAATGCCAAGTGTTGGATTCATTCGGCTTAGAAGGCAAAGACAACGAATGCGGTGGCATCTATTCGATTTCCCCACCGGCTGTGAATGCTTGTTTTCCACCACTGACCTGGCAGACTTACGACATTGAATTCAAAGCCGCCGTGTGGGAAGGCGACAAAAAAGTCACCAACGCTCGCACAACGATCAAGCACAACGGAATTGTGATTCACGATGATCGAGAACTGCCGCACGGCACGCCCGGCAAGCAAAAAGAAGAAGCTGGACCAGCTCCACTGTATCTGCAAGGGCATGGCAATCCGGTTGTGTATCGCAACATCTGGGTTGTGAAGCACTAGATTTGATTCAAAGTCTTTTAGTCGAGTTTGACGAAATGTAGCCTTTGACGGTTAGGAAGCTGATGCTGGAAATCATCGAACCCGACAAGGGGAATCAATGAGAACATCCGTGAACGGTTACGACGAAATTTGCCACGGTGGTTCCCACCGTGGCTACTCGGCGGAGACCGCCGAGCTACCAAACGGTCACTGGTCCCAGTGAACGCCCAGCGACTCGAATTGTTGTTCTAGGTTGGCGACATCCAACATTCGCAACCCGCGTTCCGCTCGGCACAGGATCAACAACTGTCGGCCATCGGGCGTGAATTGCATCTCCATCGCGGCTGACGACAGCGTGTCGACTTCAAACAGTCGCTGTAGGTTGCCAGTCCGAAAATCCCAGAAAATCAACAGGCCGCTGTCGTCTGCCGACACCACCAGCGAACCATTCGGGGCCATCGCCACCGCTGTGATTCGAAACTGATGTTCCGCAATCGTTTGTGTGACAAAGTTCTCCGTTCTTCGCAGATCAAAGACCTGCACTTGACCATTCGGTTTTCGGCGACCGCCTTTGTTAGCTGCTGGTCGGCTGAAATGCTGCTGAATTCGTTCCGGTTTTCGTGATCGACAGTGACTCGCAAACCGTCGCTCAACAATTCCGCGTCAACGCAGCCATTCACAAAACAAAACACCTGTCCTCGCCGAGTGCAGACTACACACGCCGATTCGCCCGCCGCGATGTCTCGAATGGCAGCGTTGTTATTGACCACGTCCGACCATTCGAAATGCGGTTTCTGGCTGACGCCTTCCGCTTTCCGCAGCACGTTGTCTTGATTCACATAAATGGCTGTGCCGTCACGCTGAAATTCAAAGACCTCAAGACGTGGAGGATTTCCAAGTGGCAGTTTGATCAGGCTCAGCGAGTATTGGTCGTTGAGTCGGTCAGCCTTCAAAGGTGCGGTCAAAGCTTCTCTGGGCAATCTGACCTGAACCCGCACGACGTCGGTGTCACCGATCTGTGCAGTGACAGCAGGGCCAGGTTGTGACTTTGCCAGCCGGTGCCAAGGTTTGCGATTTGAGTGGCTGAAACTTGGCGTGTGGAAACATCGTCACCCACTATGACATCGATTTCGATGATGGATGAGGACGTTATCGTTAGGTTGGTCGAGTGGAACGTTAAGTTGAGTGCCGAGTCGAACGTCTTTCCGGCGACGATCTGTGCGGGCAATTCGAATTCGAGTACGCCGTCGGCACTGGTTTGGGGGGTGATGCGTTCGGGCATGGTCGGCCATTCGGGCCCGTTCAATCCGGAATGGTTCAAGACGGCCCAACAGCCCGGATTACGCATTGCAGCCAGCAGATTGCCGTGGGGATCGAAGGCCAGTTGCGGCACAATTTCGCGTTTGCTGCCACCACTGACATGCTCCGCCGTCATCGTCCAACGCTCTGTTTCCTGCAGGCTCTGCAGATCCAGTTGCCGGACGCGCGAGTAGCTCGGATGGCTATGCCCGGATTCCAGCACCGCGATGCTGGTTCCGTCGTCACTAATATCAAACGCCTCGACCGCACCGGCACCGTTGACGACGCTGCGCAGCGCGAACATGTTTTCTGAACGGTGGCTTCGTAGTTCGTGCCGTTTTGTGCCTTCACCGTCGGCAACGACCACAACTTTCGCGTCCGCCATCCATGCCGCATTGGGGAGATCGGTGTTCTCGACCGAATTCGAAGACACCATGGCTCCAGATAGTGAGTCCCAGAGCCCGACCACGTTGGGGTTCAGCGTAGAAATCAAGTGCAAGTCGTTCGATGTCAGCACCGGCCGGTACATCCCCATGGCTCGAAATTGATTCGGAAAGTCGAACTCCATTGTGATGTCGCCGGTCAAGGTGTCGTAGGCTTGGAATTCCGATTGATTGGAGTTCGCTGTCGACCCAATCAGTGTGTCGCCACTTGCAGAAACGACCAGTTGGTACAAGGGGTTGGTCAACTGGCCGGATTGGACAGGCACCCCACCGAACTGGTTTTGATAGATGTCTGTTCCCTGAGTAAAAAACACGCGGTCGTCGTGCGTTGTGGCGATTGTCGAAAGATGAGCCTTGGGGTGACTAGTCCAGATGGGTTTGGTGCCGTTTTGTTCAAGTACGTAGAGACCTGCGCGTCCGGTGGCCAGATAGCCGTAAAACAGATTGTCGTTTGAAATGACCAGACCCCCAATTCCCTTGTCACTGACGGACGAAAGATGCTGGAGGGGTTCTGGCTTGTTGCTGTCGACGGCCCACACCCAAAGTTCTCCGTGCCGAGTTCCCACGGCAAGTTGTTTGCCGTCCGCAGAAAAGCACACGCTCCGAAATCCTTCGGCGCGCTTGTGGTTGGACAATCCCAGCCCCGCGATAAAGTTGCGGACCGCGCCATCCCACATGCTGCCGCTCCACTCACGAAACTGCCGCACGGAAACCTGACCATCTGACTGTCGCTGCACTTCATAGATCCGAACACGACAGGCTGCTGTACTACGAATTTCGGCCATCGGCAGCAAGCGCCCAGTTCGATCTACTGCGATGTCATCGGCGTGAAAACCTTCCGCAAACCTTTGCACGGATCGCCAGTCTTCTGAAGTTGCGATCGCCGAAATCAAGGAACGCAATTCCTCTTTGTCCTTGAGTTCTTCAGGCAAATCCGACAACGACTTCATTTTTCGCGTCGCCGCCCACGTCCATCCCGCCCGTTGTTTGCGCCGCAGTTCACGAATCGACGCGACTCCCACATAGTAGTCCAGCTGAGCGGCTTGAGCGGTTTCTAGCTGGGCGGTCTGTTGAGCCTGATCCAATTCGGCGCGCTGCAGTAATTCGTAAGGAACTCCGACGGCCAGCGTCAGCAACAGGGCGACCGTGAGTAACACACAGGTCGCCAGCAACGGATGTCGCATGCACCACCGCACCGAGCGGCCCGCTACACCCACGGGACGCGCGTGAATCGGTTCGTGGTTCAGATACCGTGTCAGTTCATCGGCTAATTCCTGCGCGGAGCGACAACGCTTGCTTGGTTTTTTTCCAAGCACTTCAGAAAGATGGTATCTAGGTCACGGTCCACTTTGCCGTTAAGTTCTCGCGGAGAAACCGGCGGATGGCTGATGATTTGTTCTAACGCCTGAAGCGTGTTCGAAGCCTGAAAAGGAGGCCGACCGGTCAGACATCGGTACAGGACCGCGCCGGCGGAATAGACATCGGATTGAGCATCCGCAATGGTGGCTGTGCCGCTGGCTTGTTCGGGAGGCATATAGCCGACTGTGCCGAGGATTTCTCCGCTGTCTGTGAATGTCAGGTCGCGATCGAGCAGTTTGGCCAGACCGAAGTCGGTAATTCGAGGTTTACCGGTTTCGTCAATCAAGATGTTGGACGGTTTGATGTTCCACTTATCAGCGGCATCTGCGATCGAGTCTTTAACGCCACGATGCGGTTGAGTCGAATGTGCCGCGCCTTGTAGACGACTCCCATTCCGCCACGACCGATTTCGCTTAGCAATTCGTGATCGCCGAAGCGGCTGCCGAGGCTCAACGCTTCGACAGCCGCCACGTCTGGATGGCCGGCCGACAGCGTTTCGTCTGGGTCCGCAGTCCCGCCCTTCAGCAGGCTGAGATCTTCGATTGGCGTGTCCGGTTCCATAGGCCTTGTCGCACAGCGTGAAGCTTGCGGTACGTTATCCTTCGTTCAAAGCTTTCGTGACTTCGGCGATGGCCTGTTTTCCGTCGCCGAACAACATCAGCGTGTTGTCGGCGGCAAATAGAGGATTCGCAATGCCCGCAAATCCGGGGCTCAGGCTTCGCTTCACCACGATCACTGTTCTGGCCTTATCGACATCAATGATGGGCATGCCGGCAATCGGACTGTGAGGGTCGGTGCGCGCCAGCGGGTTCACCACATCGTTGGCTCCCAGTACGATGGCGACGTCCACCTGGTCCATCATGGCGTTGACTTCGTCCATTTCTTTCAGGCGATCGTAATCGATGTCCGCTTCGGCCAGCAGCACGTTCATGTGTCCAGGCATACGTCCCGCGACCGGATGAATACCGAAGTTGACTTCCACGTCTTTCTTCAACAGCAGGTTGGTCAGGTCGCGCACGGTGTGTTGTGCCTGAGCGACCGCCATGCCGTAGCCGGGAACGATCAGTACGTTCTGAGCGACTTCTAGCATCATCGCGACTTCTTCCGCTGAGGTCGACTTGACGTTGGCGTAGACTTCATCGTTGGACAACGTGGTCCCGCCCGATGGCATCTTGCCGAACAGCACGGCCCACAGCGAACGATTCATCGCGTCACACATGATACGCGTCAGGATTAAACCCGAAGCGCCGACCAGAGATCCGGCGATGATCAGCAGGTTGTTGTTCAGCACAAATCCTGTAGCTGACGCCGCCAAACCGGAATAGGAATTCAGCAACGCAATCACCACCGGCATGTCCGCGCCGCCGATTGAAATCACTAGGAAAATCCCCAGTGCCGTTGCACAAATGGTCATCAGCCAAAACCACAGTTGAGCGTGTTGCGGTTGAACCACCATCAGGTAGCCCAAACCGATCGAACCCAGCGCGAGGGCTAAGTTCAGTAAACGCTGTCCGGGGAATGAAATGTCTTTGACGAATTTCAGTTCCTGCAGTTTTCCGAACGCCACCAGACTTCCCGATAGCGTGATGGCACCAATCAGCCCGGAAACTGCCGTTGCCGTCAACGCATCAAAAAAGTCGTTCCCGGATGCCAGCTTCTCATCGAATTCCTTGCCCGACAGCCACGCGCCCGCGACCAGTACAGAAGCACCGCCACCCAGGCCGTTGAACAACGCGACCAATTGCGGCATCGCCGTCATTTTGATCTTCAACGCCAAGACAATGCCGATGGCGGAACCGACACCCATCGCGATCAGTAGGCCAGTGATGCTGATGATGTCTCGATGCAGCATGGTGGCGACCACCGCAATCAACATCGCCAGCGCGCCCAGCAGGTTGCCGCGAACGGCAGTGCGGGGACGGGTGAGTCCCTTGAGGCCGATGACAAATAGGATGGCAGCCAGCAGATAGGCGAGGTCAATCAGTTCAGGTCTCACGAGTCTTTTTCCGTTGTGCAGAATCTAGGAGGAGTTCACAAACGACAGCAGCGAGGGCACACTTCGTCGCAGCTATTTTCTGGTGCGGAACATGGCCAACATGCGATTGGTGACCACGAAGCCGCCGACAACATTCATGGTGGCGAACACAACAGCCGCGAAGCCGAGAATTCCCGCCCACGTTCCGTTGTCTCCACCGGCGGCAAGGATTGCTCCAAGGACCGTGATGCCGGAAATCGCATTCGACCCAGACATCAACGGTGTATGCAACGTCGGCGGGATCTTGGTGATGATTTCCACACCCAAAAACACCGCCAACGCAAACACCGTCAGCAACAGGATCAGATGACTGGCTCCACCACCCGAGGCAGCGGTGGTGGCCGCCGCCGCTTCTTGGATAGTCTCCACAGCCACGGAAAGTGCGTCGGTCGCGGCTTGAACGGCGAATGTCAGAACAAACATAGCAGGGTCCAGAATAATGGAATTGTTGTCGCAAGCAATCCGCATTCTAACCGAGAGCCACTGATTGCCAACCGACCGTCGAACAGTCCCAACGGGCCACGAACCTGTCCGTTTGACCCGACTCGCAGAGGAGGCCGCCTGCACAAAGTGCAGGAGTCACAACGCCTTCTCTGCGAGTCGGGTCAAACGAGTCGCGCCGAACGACGGTTACTCGCCCACGTCCGGGATCGCTCGGCCATGCGGGTCTTCTGCAGGTGCCGCCAGTTCTTCGGTGATGCGCTGCTGCAGTTCGGGGCCGATAAAGTGCTCCATGTCTTCGGCGGGATCGTGCAGGTGGTCTTCGTTGAGGTCAAAGTTTTCCTGCAGATAGGCTTCCCACAGACGATGCGATCGCACCAAGGACCGAGCGTAATTCAAGCCGCGATCCGTCAGCGATCGCTGCTGGCCTTCGCCTGTCAGCAGCTGTCGGCTGACCAACCACCGCAAAGCCGCATTGGCCAACAGCCCGCCGCCAGCCATTTGATGGCATTCCCCAGAAGAAGCCACGGCCGCAAGGTCGGGTGATTCCGAACGTTCCTGTCGGCGGAACAGTCCCGCCAAAACGTCTTCCGCACAAATGCGGATTCGCAGTCTAACAGTGCGAACCACGCGTCCCAAAACGCCGTTGGTTGGTGACAGCAGGATTGCAATCAACAAAGCGACTCCCGCGACGACGGCCGACAGCCCGGCGGCGGATGAATTCCAGCGGAGGGCCAACAAGTATCCCAGAGTTGTTGCCGTCACGCCGATCAAGCAGGCCAGCCACAACATGGTGGACAGTTTGTCGGTCAGCAATCGAGCGGTTGCGGCCGGTACGATCAGCAGCGCGACGACCAGCAGTCCCACGACTTCCATCGCGGACACGGTGACAACGGCCACAACTGTTGTCAGTAGATAATGTACGAACGTGGCGCTGAAGCCCAGCGTGACGGCCAAAGTTGGATCAAAGGATGTCAGCCGCAGTTCTTTCCAGAACACGAACAGCATCACGGTGGTGATCACCAGCGCGGGCACCAGCGTGCGAAACGAATCTGGCCATAAGTAGCCGAACGTTGGGCGCAGGTTGACACCGGCAAAGGCCAAGTCACCGAACAGCACGCAATCGAGGTCTAGGTGAACGTGTTCCGCCTGCGACACCACCACCACACCAAACGCAAACAGCGATGTGAACACAATTCCAATGCTAGAATCTTCCGGCACATTGGCGTGTTTATGAACGAACTGAGTCATCACGGCGGTCGCAATGCCAGCCAGCAAAGCACCGATCAACATCGGAATCGCTTCGACTGACCCTGTGACAAGATACGTGCCAGCAATGCCTGCCAACACCGAATGACTCAACGCATCCCCCAGCAGGCTCATGCGACGCAGCACCAAAAAGCAACCGGCCAACGCACAACAAATAGCGCACAGGGCACCGACCGCAATTGTCCAGAATGCGTTTTGAGCGTCCGTTGCGGGCCAGCCGAACAGTTGTGCCAGCCAGTCGGTCTGCTGTTGAAAGGGAATCGGGATGCGGGCGGCGAGAATCAAAATGCATCCGGAATCGAAGGATCGTCATAAGCGGCCACCAGTGCATTCACGATGGTCGCACACAGCTCCGCACGGGTGACTGGTTTACTCAGCACCGAAAACGCATCCGCATCGGCGGCATCCTTCCGCAATTCATCCGTCGCTTCAGACGTGATCAAAATACACGGACGACCAGCGTTCATATCTTTCAGAACACGCAGAGCTTCTAACCCCGTCATCAAATGCATGTGCATGTCCAGCAGCACGATGTCGATTTGATAATCTTGCGAATACTCAACCGCCGCTTCGCCAGATTCCACTTCATGAATCCGCAGCACCAAACGTGGTTCCAAAAATTCGCGCAGAGTTTCACGAAAGCCGCGATTGTCGTCCGCGATCAGCAGGTCGTAAGACTTGGGAGTTTCAATAACCATGAGAAGAATACCTCGCTCATGAGGTTCAGCGCGGTGGCTGGCAATCGGCGTCGTGCCTGTTTGATACAGGATTGTTGGGGATTGGGGCATATTATTCCAGTCAGAATCCCATCTGAACTGATTGCTCCTCACGAATTATAGCTCGCAATCGTCGAGGATTCGCAGGAAAAAACCACAGGAACCGTTTTCCATTCCGGGAGTGCATTGCCGCAAATGCCCAGCAAATATGGGGCTAAATTGGATTTCGTGGCCGCTCGATAGCCAATATAGCTCGTACACAGCCGTGGATTTAGCTCCACAATCAGCCAGTCGCCGTCTCTGATTTCAGCGGGCTTCAGCAGGTCGATTCCGACATATCCGCAGTCAACGGTGATCAAATTCAGTAGCTGGGTCAGCAATGTTCGCAAGCGGAATTCGCTATCTGGTGACAACTCTGCCGGCACTGAACCGCCACGATACTGTGGCCTGTCGTCGATCCATGCCACATGTTGAGTTGCCACCGGAAGAATCAGGGGGGGCTGGTGGACGCCCCGTCCAAGCAGTCCCACCGAATACGATTGCCCAGTGATAAACGGCTGAACGATGACGTTGCGGTCAAAGGGACTCTGTGTTTTGAACGTGTCGAGTTCGACATGAGTCATTCGCCGGACGCCTTCGCCTCCCGCGCCGTCTATCGGTTTGATGACGGACATTGTTGAAACGTCGGCGGCAACGTGGTCTTGAACAAGCGTCGTGGGAATCGTGGGAATTTGGTGTTGCTGCAGAAACTGAAACAGCTGCCATTTGTCGCTGCCGAGCTGAATGGTGGCTTCGCAGGCTGCAATCACATGTTGCCCTTGCGCCCGAAAATCGCGAACCAGCGTCGCGAGCACATCGTCGATTTCCGGAGCGATCGGCAGCACGTCACTGAACGGACCGTGGCTCAGCACGGATCTGATGATGCGACCTGCGCCAACTTCGTCCATGCCATCAATATCGCCGACGCAGATGAACTCAACAGTCGACAGCGATGGAAGATCGTGGCGAGCGGTTTCGCAAACGGCAACCGTCACCGCAACGTCATCCAGTGCCGCAAGGTCTGCTGCGATGGCCAGCAACATCGCTCGACCTTCATTCCGCATTGACACCGATGCCGCAGCGTAACACTGCGAATGCACATGCAGATATTCGAACAGTAAGACGCGACGCATTATTGGTCAGTGTGAAGTCGTGGCGGAATCTTCTATTCTTCCTGCAGCGTTTTAAAGAGTTGCAGGATTCGATTCGTTGACGCATCATTGCGACGCGGAGCGGATGGAACAGGTGCCGCTGGGGACGGGCTGCTGCTGCCACTGCTGCCGTTGGATTCGTTAATCGTCAGCTGTCGACCTCCCATGGAGCTACCAGACAAGCGTGCGACGGCTTCGTCGGCGTCATCCAAGGAGGGCATATTCACGAAGGCGAATCCGCGTGGACGACTGGTCGCGGCATCCGTCGCAATACGGATCGAGCTGACTCGACCGTAGCGTTCGAATCGGAATCTTAAGTCCGCCTCACGGGCGGTGTACGGTAAGTTTCCTACAAAAATTTGGGGCATGAATGCTTTCTAAGTGAGTTCTAAACGAGCGCCATTTCTGGCTTCTATAGTGTCGAGTGTGCGTTGGTCGAGCTTCCTTGCGACCTTGCGAGACAACAGGAGGTTGGGGTGTCCGTGTTGTTCAATGACTTTGTCATGAGTCTTGCGAACACCCTTTTTGCATTTCACCTTTCCGTCCAAATATGTCAGGCGGAAATCAATGATTTGCGGGCGAGTGGATTGGATTTTTGTCAGACGATTCCAAGCGGATTTAGTGACTTTGATCATCGTTCGATATCCTGTTGATGGACGAGATTATTGTGAGTTTGGCAGAGTGTTGAGTTTTCGGGCCAACGGCGCTTTTGTCAATGGCCCGCTTTTTCGCTGGTGTCGGAAAAAAGGAGTCGGGTGTATGAAATGGCGATCGCCACGTCGGCCCAACATTTTCTTCGTGAAAACGAGACGTACACGTCTGGTGGGTCGGCGTCGCTGAGGCTCCTTGACCCACCCTACGCATTAACATCCCAGCTTAAAGTGGCAGGTAAGCTTCCGACATCAAAGTCGAAGACAAATCCGTAGAGCAAAAACATGTCTCCACCGATGTGAAATCGGTGGGGGACAGTCGAGGGACGAAGTGCCGACTGTGGAAGAACTCCACTCAGCGAAAGGTGTTCAATGAGGAACACAACCACTGTTGGTCGAGCGACCGAACAGACGTTCCAGCATCAAATTGGTTGACATCCCGAGCGTCTCCCGCGATTTGATCTTCCTGCTGGCTTGGTGTTGTTACCACCCTGCAGACGTACTATAGCATGCTCAGTGAGGAAAAGCGAGGGCTTTTCTTGCGGGACACGTTGTTGCGCATGACGCAACGCAACTGCGCAAGTCGACACGGAAGAATCGTGCTCATGATCCGACACCACCACACTTGAGCAGCCGGTTGTTTTGCTTGCTGTGGAGGCTATAGAATGCTCGAAATGATGATGCGCCGCGATTGCCGTGGAATTTCGTCGTTTGTTGATCTTCTGTGACCGTCTGTACCTTACGGCAGATCCGTGGTGCCCATCAAAAAACGGTCGACTTCGCGAGCACAGCCGCGGCCTTCGTTGATGGCCCACACGATGAGGCTTTGACCTCGACGACAGTCACCGGCCACGAACACGTTGTCCACGTTGGTGGTGTATTTTTCGTGCTCGGCCTTCAGCCATGTCATACCGCCTCGGCCTTCCGTGACATCGATGCCCAACTGTTCTGCAGGACCACCTTCTGGGCCCAAGAACCCGAGTGCTAAGAACACGAGGTCGGCGGGATACTCTTTTTCTGTGCCGGGGATCGGTGTGAACGGAGGTCCGCCTTCGGTCATCGTCTGCCAATCCACCTCACACGCTTTCAGGCTCTTGATGTTGCCCTTACCGTCGTCGATGAATTCGATGGTTGACGCACAAAATTCACGCGGATCTTTGCCGAATTTCGCCGCCGCTTCTGCGTGACCATAGTCCACTCGGAAAACACGCGGCCACTGTGGCCACGGATTGTTGGACGGACGTTCCATGGGAGGCTGTTCGACAATTTCGAAGTTCACCAAGCTTTTGCAACCATGCCGCATGGATGTACCCAAGCAGTCGTTGCCCGTGTCGCCACCGCCGATCACGATCACGTTTTTGTCTTTGGCACTGATGTAGTTGCCATCGCTGAGTTCTGAATCCAGCAGGCTTTTGGTATTGGGACGCAGAAAGTCCATCGCAAAGTGGACGCCGTTTAGCTGGCGGCCGGGCAACGGCAGGTCGCGCGGACGTGTGGAGCCTGTGGCCAGCACGACGGCGTCGAAGTCGGCTTTCAGCTTGTCCGCCGGAATGTCCTTGCCAATGCTGGTGTTGTTGACAAACGTGATGCCTTCCGCCTTCAATAATTCCACTCGGCGATCAACAATGGCGTTTTTGTCCAGCTTCATGTTGGGGATGCCGTACATCAGCAGGCCGCCGATTCGGTCATCGCGTTCGTAGACTGTGACGGTGTGACCGACCTTATTCAGCTGAGCTGCTGCGGACAGACCAGCGGGCCCGGAACCGACAACGGCGATCGTTTTTCCGGTTCGCGTCTCGGGCGGTTCCGGAACAACCCAACCCTGTTCGAAACCGTGGTCAATGATCGAACATTCGATGTTCTTGATCGTGACCGCAGGTTCATTAATGGCTAGGCAGCACGACCCTTCACACGGAGCCGGACAGACTCGACCCGTAAATTCTGGAAAGTTGTTCGTCTTGTGCAGACGATCCAACGCTTCTCTCCAGTGGCCGCGATAAACCAGATCGTTCCATTCGGGGATCAAATTGTTGACCGGACAACCGGACGCCATATTGGCCATCAGATCACCGGTATGGCAAAACGGTACACCGCAGTCCATACATCGAGCTCCCTGCGTTTGCAGTTCGTCGACGTCCATGTGGTCGTGGAATTCGTTCCAGTCCAGAATACGCAGCAATGGATCGCGGTCCGTCGGAACTTGTCGCTGATATTCCTTGAAGCCAGTTGGCTTGCCCATTTTTCTGATCTTTCGTCTTATCGTTATCCGTCGCTCGGCAGCACCGAACGTTGTTGATCTGCAATCTCTCAAACATCTCTGCCTCAGCGATAACAACTACACCCCGGCTGATGATTTCTCTGCCGCCTGTTCGGCCAATGCCCGCTTGTAGTCAATCGGCATGACCTTCACAAAGCTTTTCACCTTGGTTTCCCAGTCCGTCAGAATCTGGCGCGCCGTGTCTGACCCCGTATGATTCTGATGTTTGTGGATCAGTTCTTTCAGTTCTGCAATATCTTCCGCCGCCTCCATCTTCTCAAGGGCCACGGTTTCCAGATTGCAGTTCACCAAAAACTTGTCGTCTGGGTCATAAACATAAGCCACGCCGCCCGACATGCCGGCCGCAAAGTTACGCCCGGTCGGCCCCAAAATGACAGCTCGCCCGCCCGTCATGTATTCACAACCGTGGTCTCCCACACCCTCGATGACAGCATCCGCCCCCGAGTTTCGCACGCAGAATCGTTCCGCCGCGATGCCTCGAAAATACGCTTCTCCACTGGTCGCTCCATACAGCGCGACATTGCCAATGATAATGTTGTCGCGAGGAACAAATGTGCTTTCCTTGGGCGGATAGATAATCAGCTTGCCACCCGACAGGCCTTTGCCGGCAAAGTCGTTGGCATCGCCTTCGACTTCGATCGTCACGCCGTGAGCACTCCATGCGCCGATGCTCTGCCCAGCCGACCCGCGTGCTTTGATGCGAATCGTGTCTTCTGGCAAGCCTGCAGCCCCGTGAACCTTGCTGACTTCGTTGCTAAGAATTGTGCCGAACGCGCGGTCTGTGTTTTCCAGACGCACGTCCACCGTAAATTCTTCGCCCTTTTCGATCGACGCTTTGAATTTTTCGATCAGCTCCATGTCTCGCACAGCATCCAGTGCATGGTTCTGATCGATGGTGCAATACGTGACCGCTTCCGGATAAGGTTTCTTGGCGGGAGTCAGCATGGGCGTCAGGTCGATACTCTTGGCCTTCCAGTGAGCGACGTCGCGATCGAGTTCCAGCATGTCGGATCGGCCGACCATTTCGTTGATCGTGCGGAAACCAAGTTCCGCCATGATTTCGCGAGTTTCTTCCGCCACCATAAACAGATAGTTCACCACGTGTTCTGGCTTGCCGGTGAACTTTTTTCGCAGTTCCGGGTCTTGAGTCGCGATGCCCACCGGGCACGTATTCAGGTGACACTTTCGCATCATGATACAGCCCAACGTGATCAGCGGTGCTGTGGCGAAACCATATTCTTCGGCTCCCAGCAGCGTGGCAATCACCACGTCTCGGCCCGTCTTTAACTGACCATCCGTTTGCAGGCGAACTCGACTGCGCAGGTCGTTCATGACCAGTGTTTGGTGAGTTTCCGCGATTCCTAATTCCCACGGCAAACCCGCATGTTTAATACTGGTCAGCGGAGAAGCTCCCGTGCCGCCTTCGCTGCCGGAAATCAGAATGTTGTCGGCATGCCCTTTGGCGACACCGGTGGCCACGGTTCCGACACCGACTTCAGAAACCAGCTTCACGCTAATGCGCGCCGTGCGGTTGGCGTTTTTGAGGTCATAGATCAGCTGCGACAGGTCTTCGATGGAATAGATGTCGTGATGCGGCGGAGGGCTAATCAAGCCGACTCCCTTGGTGGACAGCCGCGTCGACGCGATGACGTCGTCGACCTTGTGTCCGGGAAGCTCGCCACCTTCGCCGGGCTTGGCACCCTGCGAAATCTTGATCTGAATTTCGTCACTGTTGGTCAAGTACCACGACGTGACACCAAACCGACCGCTGGCCACTTGCTTGATCGCAGACCGACGCAAGTCGCCGTTGGCATCAGGCGTAAATCGTTCGTAGCGTTCGCCACCTTCTCCGGTATTGCTTTTGGCGCCCAGACGGTTCATCGCAATGGCCAGAGCTTCGTGAGATTCGCCCGAAATCGAACCGAACGACATGGCTCCCGTGCAAAATCGCTTGACGATCTCGGCGGCAGTTTCGACTTCACCCAAAGGAACGGCAGTCGAAGTCTTGAACTTCATTAAGCCTCGCAAGTGACACGCGCGCGTCGTTTCGCTGTTTACCAGATTGCTGAAATCCTGATAGGCTTTTTTGTCGCCGGTCCGCGCGGCCTGTTGAATGCGGCCGATTGTGTGAGGATTCCAGGCGTGCTTTTCGCCCGTTCGTCGCCAGTGATACAGGCCCGGATTTGGTAGTTCGTGGCTCACGCTGTCTGCGTTTTCCGGATAGCCCAGATGGTGACGCATCATGGCTTCTTCAGCCAAGATGTCGAAGCCGACTCCCTTGATGCGACTGGCTGTTCCGGCAAAACATAGGTCGACGACTTCTTCGGCAAGACCCACAGCTTCGAAAATTTGAGCCCCCTTGTAGCTGGCCAGCGTGCTAATGCCCATTTTGGCCATCACCTTCAGCATGCCCTTGGCCACGCCCATGCGATACACCTGCACGATTTTTGTGTTGTTGTAGTCTTCTGAAATCTCTCCATCTTCACGCGCCTGTCGCAATGCGTACAGCGCGATGTATGGGTTCACGGCGTCAGCTCCGTAACCAATCAGCAGGCAGAAGTGGTGAACTTCGCGAGCTTCTCCGGATTCGACGATAATGCCGATCTGAGTCCGTTCTTCGTGACGCACTAGGTGATGATGCACGGCTCCCGTCGCCAGCAGTGAACTCACGGGAACGCGATCCGCACCAATTTCGCGATCCGACAGAATGATCAGGCTGTAACCGTCTTTGATCGCTTGGCGAGATTCCGCACAGATACGTTCTAAGGCCGGCTTCAGGCCTGCGATGCCTTCGGACTTGGCGTAGGTAATGTCGATGACTTTCGACTTCCAGCCACGGTGATCCATGTCCTTGAGGTTGGCCATCTGCTGATTGCTGAGAATCGGATGCGGCAACGCCAAGCGATGGCTTTGCTTGGCCGTCGTGTTCAGCAGGTTGCCTTCGGGTCCGATGTAACATTCCAGCGACATGATGACTTCTTCGCGGATCGAATCGATCGCAGGATTTGTCACCTGAGCGAACAGCTGCCGGAAGTAGTCGTACGGCATCCGGGCCTGATCGGACAGACACGCCAGCGCCGCGTCGTTGCCCATCGATCCAATCGGATCCTTCTTGGCCAGTAGCAGTGGGATCAGCATGAACTGCATGGTTTCGGTGGTGTAACCGAACGCTTGCATCTGGCTCAGTAGTTCCTGATCTTTGAGGTACTGCGGCTTTTCGCCTTCTGGAATATCCTTCAGCAGAATGCGTTCGGTTGCCAACCACTCAGCATACGGACGGCGCGACGCCACGTCGCTTTTGAGTTCGCCGTCGTCGATGATTCGACCCTGCTCGAAATCGACCAGAAACATGCGACCCGGTTGCAGGCGTCCCTTCGACACCACGTTCTCTGGTTCAATATCCAGCACACCCACTTCACTGGCCATCACAACGCGATCGTCTTTGGTCACGTAGTAACGACTGGGGCGCAAACCATTGCGGTCCAGAGTCGCACCAATGTATTTGCCGTCGGTAAACGATACGGACGCCGGGCCGTCCCAAGGTTCTTGCAACGCGCTGTAATATTCGTAGAACGCGCGTTTGTCTTCGGGCATTGTGTTGTGGTTTTGCCAGGCTTCTGGAATCATCATCATGACAACTTCCTGCAGCGTCCGACCACTGTGATACAGCATCTCCAGCGCGTTATCGAAGCGACCGGAATCCGACGTGTGGGGTTCAACAATCGGGAACAACTTCTGCAGGTCATCGCCCCACAGTTCGCTTTCCATCACGCCTTGTCGAGCGAACATCCAGTTGCTGTTGCCCTCGACCGTGTTGATTTCGCCGTTGTGTGACATAAATCTCAGCGGTTGAGCTCGGTCCCAGCTGGGGAATGTGTTGGTGGCAAAACGACTGTGAACCATGGCCAGATGGCTAGTGTAATCTTCGGCCTGCAGGTCTTTAAAGAACGCTGTCACCTGAAAAGACGTCAGCATACCTTTGTAAATGATCAGCTTTGTGGACAGAGAACACACGTAGAACGCCAGCGCTTGCGACATGTCGCTGTCGCGCAATTTGTGGCTGGCCAGCTTGCGAATGACGAAGAGTTGGCGGTCGAGTCCTTCCTGATCCAGTCCCTCGGCGGCCCCGACGAACAGCATTTCGAAGTGCGGTGCGAATTCCCGCGCCGTCTTGCCAATGTCGGCTCCATCAAAGTCAACCGGCAGCTCACGCCATCCCAACAGCGTTTGGCCCTGCTGAACGATCAGATCTTCCACCGTCCGTTTGCAAGTTGCGCGTTGAGCGGCGTCTTGAGGCAAAAAGACGACTCCTGCGCCGTACTTTCCGGCGGCGGGCAGTTCGACGCCCATCTCTTCCTTGGCGACTCGCGCTAAAAATTCGGTTGGCAAAGCCGTCAGAATTCCAGCACCGTCTCCCGTGTTCTCTTCGCACCCACAACCGCCTCGATGGTCCATGTGCAGCAGAATTCGGGCGGCATCGGTCACAATCGAATGTGAACGTTTGCCTTTAATATGGGCCACAAAACCGACGCCGCAGTTTTCTGTTTCGTTGGCGGGGTCGTACAGTCCATGAGCTTCTGGAGCTCCAAAAGACGGCTTCATTGCCAAAGGGTACTGATTGCCTCGAATATCTTCCATTTTTACTCTCTCTGAATTTGAAGTTGTCGCGTGGTGAGCGAACGCTCCGCGACGAATTCCCGAGTGATTCTCGGAATTTCAGACACCCGATCAAGCGACAAGTTGAGCGCGAAGACATCTACCGAAGTCTTTTGCCACCATTCCGATGCCGCGGTTCGACGGCATCTTAGATGGCTTGTGTGGCTTCGGGGGTCGGTTTCGACAACGGTTTCGACAACGGTTTCGACAACGGTTTCGAAATTGGTTTCGCGGCAGCAGTGAAGCGTTTGGATACGAAAGAAGTCACTTGAGCAGCAGCGGCGATCCGCGCATTGATCTTCTGCGACGAAAATCCTGCGATGTTGCAGAAGTGCATTTGATCCATCTGTTTCATTCGTTTATCCGCGTCCCGGCAATTGCGACAAACGCGGGACGAAATCCCGCTTGTCTGGTTCTGGCTGCATTTTTCGGTTCAAAAGAGAGCTCGCCAGAGGAAACTTGCAGCCGCACGGATTTTCTCATTCTTCGACCCGCAACACAAGCGTCCGGGCCACCCGACCTGCGGATCGACCACATCGAATCTCAATACTGGGCCGGACAAACTTCGCCATCGGAACCTTGGCTACAGTCGACGACGTGCAACTGTACACATCTTTTCGCGGTTTTCAAGAGGCGTGGCGGACCGAGGGGAAACACAGGTCCGCTGAGAAATTCGGCCCTTTTTCTCACCAAGTCGCCCAGACCGGACAGCAATCTCAAATCTCAAATCCCAAATCCCAAATCCCAAATCGGCAAGCGGCAATCTCAAATCGGCAATGCCGCCCCCCCGGGCAAAAAAAGCGGCCTCGAAGGTTTCCCGTTCGAGGCCGTTTGTCAATGTCGGTGGCGGTGCAGTTGTCAACTACGCAGCTCGTCGTTGAGATTTCGTGCCGGTGGTTGGGAATTTCAACGTCGTGACGGTGCTGGCGGCTTCTGCCAGAACGGTCGCCACGCGTGTCAGTTGCTGGTCGGTGAGTTCCGCGAAAATCGGCAGTGACAACACTTCAGCCGCAGCTCGCTGGCTTTCTGGGAAGTCTTCGGGCTTGTAACCCAAAAAGTCAAAGCACTTTTGCATATGCAGCGGAATCGGATAATACACCGCACAGCCAACTCCTGCGGCTCGCATATATCCCATAATCGCATCGCGATGCCCGCCCTCAATTCGCAACGTGTACTGATTGAACACATGGCGACGATCGGCGGCCGTCACAGGTGCGGTGACGGAATCGGCCACATTCAGAGTCTGCAGCAATTCGTCATAGCGTGACGCATTATTGCGGCGACCGTCCGACCAAGATTCCAAATGTCGCAGCTTCACTCGCAGAACAGCGGCCTGCAGCGCATCCAGTCGGCTGTTAAAGCCAACTTCGAGATGATTGTAGCCGCCCGCGTCCCCGTGAACTCGCAGACTGCGAAGTCGAGCGGCCACATCGGCGTCGTCGGTGGTAATAATGCCACCATCGCCCGCTCCACCAAGATTCTTGGTTGGGAAAAAGCTGAAGCAACCAACCGTTCCCAGCACTCCCGCCCGACGACCGCGATACTCAGCCCCAATCGCTTGGCACGCATCTTCGATCAGCGGAATGTTGTGACGCACGGAAAGCCGCCACAAGGTTTCCATCTCAGCACATTGTCCAAAAATGTGGACCGGCATGATGGCTTTGGTCTTTTCGTCGATCGCATCTTCGACCTGTTGCGGATCCAAGTTGTAGGTCACCGGATCAATGTCGACAAACTTCGGCACCGCGCCCACACGATGAATCGCGCCAGCTGTGGCAAAGAATGTGAAGGGACTGGTGATGACTTCGTCACCCGGACCGATTCCCAATGCAATCAGCGACAGAATCAAAGCGTCCGTTCCAGACGCGCAACCGATGGCGTAACGAGCGTCGCAGTAGTCTGCGATCTCGACTTCAAGCTGCTCGACTTCTTCGCCCAGAACAAAACGCTGAGTCTCGAAGACCTCATCCACGGTCTGCCTCACTTCATCGCGAATTGTCTGGTACTGAGCAACTAAATCAATAAAGGGGACCGGTTCTGGAAGGGAACTGGTGTCAGTTAAGGTGGGCATTGAGCGACTCCATTCGCTGCTGAACGCCGTTATAGAAAACGGCAGGGTGGCAGATTATGCCAATTCAGACACACTGTCAATACGTTCGCCAGACGTGGGAAAGACTCATAACTCGTGAACCTAGATTGAGTTACGTATTTTTTAACACCTTTTCCGGCGATCGTCATATCTGTGTATCGACCGTCATGGGGTATGGACCGTAACGACTGCGTCGATTTTTCTGCAGTCTTGGAAAGTCGATCCTCCGAGCCACTTGGAAACCGTCCACCTGCGGGCCGAAAACAGACGAGGTGGAGCGATTGTTGAAAATGTCCTGTGAGTATAACACCAGCCGTTTTGGCGCTCGCCAACACGGCTATTGATGCACAGAAGCTCAGGCACGACTGCTGAGAACATGAGACAGCAAGATCAGGCAAGGCGAAAACATGCAGACAGTTCAGTGCGCAGGTTGGTGGGAACAGGATGGTTTGGGGCGGCAGCCGATGGAAACATTGCGGCTGCGGTTCGAGGAACAATGGATCGTCGGCGCGGGTTCGGATGTGGTTGGAGATTTCACATTAAAGGGATTGGTGAAAGAATCCGATGTCACCCTTCACAATCAGTACACCAACGCTCATGCGGTTGAATACCACGGCACGTTTGATGGAGAAGGAACGCTGCAGGGCATTTGGAGCATTTTTGGCGTGGGCGGCCGCTGACTGATCAAGGTGGTGGGCCTAGAAAACGGCAATTCGGAAATTCAGGACTTGTAGATTCAGCCGCTTTTGCTTGAATACTTTCGGTTCGACGTCGCCAAGTTTCTACAATTGCTGTGATCGGTCTGCGAACAACCGGGTTGGTGTTGGATTCCTACGGCACTGAGCTGAATACTCTACAGCCCGAACACAGGTTTGCCGATCATCGTAGCTAGTCGGAACAGTTCGCTGTCCGAAAATCGAAACATCAGACACTTCTAATTTACCCCGACGGAGGTTCCAAATAATCTGCGTAGGCCCGAACCACTTAAGAGTGCACGCCAGACGTGACTCGGTTCTCGCCTGACTCGCCGCGTCTCGTCCGTTGCAGTATCTGAAGTGTCTGAAAACGAAAGGCCGTTAGAGAATCTGATTCTTTAACGGCCTTTTTGTTGCGCGGTCAGTTCGTTCGTTTAATAGTCGTACCAGACTCCGAAGCCAATTTGGTTATCGTATTGATCGAAGAACGAATACTGATTGGATGGCCCGTTAAAGAACTGCAGTCCCATTCGAAACGCCTTCAGGGTTCCGGGATTTCTCCACTGCCAGCCTGCCAAGATTGATACTCCCGGAGTAAAGTCCACTTCCTCTCGCATCTCAATGTTCGCGGCGACAAACGGTGCTCCGCGACTGACACGAATGGCTTGTTTGGCATATTCCGTTCCCAATTGAAACTGAAACGGTTCGGCTCCACCAGTCGCAATCACGCCGTAAGCCACTTCGCCATACAGCCGCCATTCTTCGGATGCCTGCCAAGATGTTCCGACAATCAGGGACTCTTTGACATAGTTGATCCGTTGAAAGGTGGGGTTCTTGATCAGAAACTCATCGCCGATGTGCGAGCTGGTATGGAAGTAGCCGACCTTGTACGTCACCTTGTCTCGCTGACCTGTCCAGAGCAGGCCAAAGCGGTAGTCGCCGGCTTCTAGATCCATTTTTTCCTGAGGGTCTAAACGGACCATCGCCGCACCTTCGATGTCGATCTGCCAAGCGTCCAAATTCATGTTCGTCGGCCGCACGCGGCGATACAAACCAACCCGGCTTCCCAAAGAAGCGTCCCACCGCGACGTGCCGGACGACGGATCGAAAAGTGCGGCCGTGGAAAATCGCGGCTCATGAGGAGCGGCGATGTACGGACGGTACAGCAACGAACTGGGCAACACCTGACTGCACGGCCCGGTGTGTCCGCAACTTCGCGACAACGATGCCGTGGTCGCGACGACCTCCGGCAAGTCGACGGTGTGTGCGGTCGACGTCAGCCGAAACCGTTCGATAAAGCTGTCCGCACTGTGCTGGACAACGGAATCCGACGGGTGGTGTTCGACCGGCGTCTGCAGCGGCTGGTCCACCGGCTGCGCAAGAAGGCTGCCTGTTGAGCACACGGCTGCCGTCAACGTGAGTACGCAGACGGCACGCCGCCATAGAAAGTGAATTGTTGTGATGTTGAGCAACATGGACCCGAACCTCATCTTCACCATTCCTCCACGATCCAAGCAGGATGCTGGATGTGGCTCGCCAGGGTGATTGTTGGATTGGATTTGTGGTTAGTAGCCAAACCATCGGTTAGACGGTTGCAGAGATTGCAACGGCTGATCACGGATAGAGTCGTTCTGCTGAGGATTCTGATCCGGAGGCCTGACAATCGACACAACACGACATCGGGGTAAAGCTGTGATGATTTTGAGGCTGCGGAGAGTGGAGAGTGGAGAGTGGAGAGTGGAGAGTGGAGAGTGGAGAGTGGCTGCCCGATTGATCACAAGCGGCGATTTTTGCCGACGGCCCGGAAGCCCCGCACGACTGGGTAGCCGCGTGCGGGGACGGATGCGGCGTTAATTGTTTCACCCGTGGTCGTAAACCAGGCCGGAAAACCTAGTCTGCGACTACGGGTTAATCAGTAAGAATGCCTCAGCTTGCCCCGCGTGCAGTGTATCCAAGCTCAGAACCGTTGGTTCAGAGCCGAAATCTCAACCAGCGGATGTCACCGGGCGTTGGGTGTTGTGACACCGCGTTTGACCTGTGTCTGCCGTCTCGTGTAGTATGGGGAACCGTGGATTTCATCAGTCGCACGGCAGTGATCACTTTTTCAGAGAGCCAAGACATGTCTTCGCAACCATTGAACCGCCGAACAACCCTGCGTGCTGCTGGGGCCGCCATCAGTCTGCCAATGCTGGATGCCATGGTTCCACGGTCGGCTTGGGCTGCGGGCGGAGTTCCAGACGTGCCCGCGCGAATGTTGGTGGCTCATTTTGGCACGGGCATGAACATTCGCCAGTTCTTTCCGAAGTCCGCAGGATCAGACTGCGATCTGCCACGCATCGTCAAACCTCTGGAACCATTTCGAAACCGCATGACAATCTTGTCTGGTCTGCAGTTAGCACACGGCGGTGGGCATACCGGTGATTATAGTTTTTTGACGGGCACAGAAGGCTGGACATCGTCCGGAATCAAAGGCGGGATTTCTGCCGATCAGGTTGTGGCCCAACACATCGGCAGCGCCACACGTTTTCCTTCGCTGCAGTTGTCCATTGCGCGCGGCACCAACTTTGGCAATCAAGGACTGGCGACGTTGTCGTGGAGCGAAAACGGAGTTCCGCTGGCGGCTGAAAACGATCCATACGTATTGTTCAATCGTTTGTTTCAGGTCGACGATGTTCGCGAAGCCCAACAACGGAACGAAGGCTTTCGGCGGCGAGGCAGCATTCTGGATTTGGTTTCGTCGCAAGCAAAGCAGTTGCAAGGCGATGTGGGCCGCGCCGACCGCAGAAAGCTGGACGAATATTTTACAGCTGTTCGCGAAGTCGAAAACCAACTGCAGCGCGACATCGACTGGTCGACGAAGCCGAAACCCCAACCGACGTTAACGGGCCTCGGCGACTATTCGCGTTCTCTGACCCCCGACGCGCGGGAATTCGATTATGTCGAATACCAACAGCTGATGTACGACCTGATCGCTTTGGCGTTTGACACCGATTCCACGCGCGTCGTCACGTATAATGTGCGGCAGGAACTTTCTGGAGGCACGTTTGATGCTCACGGCGTTTCGAAAGGCTTCCATTCGCTGACACACCACAATAACGATCCGCGAAATTTGGACGAACTGGCCAAGGTGGATGAAATCAACATGGGCTTTTGGAATCAGTTTTTGAAACGACTGGACGGAATCCAAGAAGCCGACGGCCGCAGTCTGCTGGACCATTCGCTGCTGACCTTTTCTAGCAGCGCTGGCATGGACCATTCGCGCGACAAGTTGCCCACAATTATGTTCGGCGGCGAAGCGCTGGGCGTCAAGCATCAGACGCATCTGCAGCTGCCAGAAAAAACGCCACTGGCCAATGTGTGGCACACCATGGTCGATCGCGTGGGCGTCAAAGTCGATTCACTGCAGGACAGCACCGGCGTGATTTCGGAACTGGTCTGAATCCTTTCGAACAATTCGGCCACTTGTTGACCACAGGATGTTTCTTCGAATGCAAATCCATTCGCTGCCCCACAAACCAACGTCTGTGTTGGCCATTGCTGTGACGACCATCCTTGCCAGTCACTGTGTGTTCGCGGGCTCAGCCGTGCAGTCATTGCCGCTGGAAGTGGGTGATGCCAGCGGACAAACGTACCGCCTGATTCAAGCCGGACAGTTCGAAATGGGTTCCCGCGATACCGGTGGCTTCCGCAAGGACCATACGCAGTTGAACGAAACCGACAGCAACACACGTCACGCGGTGGTCCTGTCGCAGCCGTTTTATCTGGCGACCAAGGAAGTCACCGTGGGCCAGTTTCGAAAGTTTGTCCAGGCTACGAAGTCTCTGACGACCGCAGAACAAAACGGCTCAGGCATTGTCGGCTGGAAACCCGTCAACGATAATCGTGGGCAAGTGAAGTCATCCTTTCAAACAGACGCTGAATTTACGTGGCAACGACCGGGGTTCGACCAAGATGATTCGCATCCCGTTGTCGGTATCAGCTATCACGATGCCAAAGCCTATTGCACATGGTTGAACCACGAACGGTTGAATGGCCAGAGACACAAAGGCGATCAGCTGTACCGCCTGCCGACCGAAGCCGAGTGGGAGTATGCGGCGCGCGCGGGGACGGAAACGCATTTTTCGTTCGGCGATGATTATCGCGATACGATTCACCAGCACGCAAACATCGCGAACGTGGAATTGGAACGCGAATCTGCTGGGCGAGCGGCATTGCAATGGTTGATCGATGTGGAATCTGGCCACAGCGACGGCTTTGCGTTCACCGCGCCGGTTGGCACTTACCCGGCCAATCCATGGGGCTTGCACGACATGCACGGAAACGTGTGGGAATGGTGCGAAGACCGATACGTCGATACGTTCTACGACCAGTTTAAGAGTCAGGGGCATGCGCAGTTTCGCAAACGAGCCATCGACCCGCTGTGTACCGAACGGTGGAACGAACATGGCCAGTGGCAGGTGATTCGCGGCGGATCATGGTTCGTGTCGCCTCAACAAAGTCGCAGTGCGGGGCGAGGCGTGTTTAATGCCAACGATGCGGCCTGTTACGTTGGTTTTCGCGTGGCGACAGACATTCCCGAAGCCGCACGGGTTGACGCTGCGGCGGATCATGAACAGTCGGAAACCGCGTTGCAGTGGTTCACAGAAAACGCGAAAGAAGTTCGGGAATATCACGTTGGGCAGGTTCGAATCGAACTGCATGCGGAAAATTTGAACGACGAAGTGTTCGGCTATCTGGCAGACCTGAACTATCCCGTCGACTTAATGGTGCGGCCTCCGGGCAACATCGATAGCGACACGATTTCGAAGTTTCGGTGCATTCCAACGCTGACCGGATTCGGTCTGGCGACTCACTGTGCCGACATCACCAATCAGACGTTCGCTTTTCTGGCCGATCATCCAGAACTGGAATGGCTGCAGATCACCGGCACTAGCAGTCTGACAGACGACCAGTTGTTTCCGCATCTAAGGTCAGAAAAACTGAAGTCCATCGCGTTGCAGGGTGATGGAATCACAGACGCTGGATTCTTGCAACTGCCACCGCAATCGATGTTGCAGGCATTGCAGGTCAGTAGCACGGCCTGTCAAGGAGAAACGTTGTCGTCGTTTGCAGGAACGTCTCCACTGCGAGAAGTCGGATTCAGCCACCTGACGGACGAAGCCGCCCAACAACTGGCCACGTTTTCTGCTCTGCAAAACATCAACTGCGAACGCAGCCCAATCAGCGGAGCAGCCATCCAGCGATTTGCGACCTTGCGAAAGTTAACCACTGTGCATCTTTCGCATTGCTCGAAACTTCAAGACGAAGATTTCGCTCCGCTGGCAAACTTATACCACTTGCGGCAGCTGTCTGTGCAAGACACGGCGGCCGGAGATGCCACCGTGCGTGCGCTGGCGGAATCGATTTCGCTGCAAAACCTGCGTTTGGGCAGCCGCAATCTGACGGATCAGGGCATGGCTCAGTTGTGCAACATCATTCCGCTGCGTGACCTATCGATCACGGCAGAAGCCACGGAAATCACCGACCGCAGCTTTCACAATTTCTGGAAACTCACCAATCTGCAATCGCTGACCATTCAGGCACCGCAAGTCACCGGTACAGGGTTCACGCCGCTGTCCGAATTGCCTCAATTCAGAAGACTTAGCCTTGCCCCCAAAGACACTTCCATCACCGACGAACGCATCGAACAGCTGCGGCAATTGCTGACCGATGTCAAAATCGACGTGCGGTAAGTCTTCGTCTGATCGCGGCGAATCCAAACCCAGACTATTCCCCCGTGCGTTCCTGTTCCAGTCGCTTCAGTTCTGCAATCAGAGTCGCTTCGTCGGCGATCACGCCTTCGGCTTGTTGATGTTGCATTTGGCCGCTTAGATCATCAAGCAACGGTTGCAGAACATGCAGAGCCTGATCGCCGACTCGATCCGTGAACATCACGCCATCCAGATGATCGTTTTCGTGCTGGACAACTCGCCCATGCAGGCCGGAAAGTTCCATCGCGAAATCGCGTCCGTCGAGATCAAAGGCTTCGACGGTGATTTTTTCGGCACGCGTCACTGGTCCGTAAATTTCCGGAAGACTCAGGCAACCTTCTTCTGCATCGTAGCTGCCGTTGCGTTTCACAATTTGTGGATTAATGAACACCTGTTCTAAGTCTGCTTCATCCGGATCGCCGCTGGGGTTGATGACGAACAGTCGATACGGCAGGGCCACTTGGTTAGCCGCCAGCCCGATTCCACGTGCTTCGTACATCAGGTCGAACATCTGATTGACCCAGTCTTTTAGCTGAGCGTCGATCCGTATGACGTCCTTGGACTTCCAACGCAAAGCCGGGTGCGGATGATAAACGATCTTCAGTTCAGACATGGAAATTCACTTTGACAGTACGGTTGTTCAGCCTGTCGCTTAGGCTGCCGTTGATCAGTATCCTGCGGCAAACGCAATTCACAAGCCGACTCTGCCGTGGTTTTCAGAAATCCCGGTGGCACTTTCGAAATGTCCCATTCCTAAGCGAACATTTTCGTTGCTCATCGACGCCCGACGACTGCTAAACCTTTCCTTGGTGTCGGATAATTTCTCCACTGATTAGGTACACCACATCTTCTGCGATGTTTGTGGCGTGATCAGCCACGCGTTCGATATGCCGAATGACGGAAAACAGATGCATGCCTGGTTCAACCAGCGATGGGTTCCCCACCATGTCCTGTCGCAGCGAATCGATCAGCGCGTCGTTGAGGTCATCAACAACGTCGTCTCGGGCGATCACTTCGCGGGCGGCATCCCCTTTTTGTTCGATGTAGGCATCAATACTGCTGTGCAGCATCGAAAGCGCTTCCGTCGCCATCTCACTCAGCCGCGACGGCAATGCAAAGTCAGGAAAGGCGGACAGCGATGCCGAGCGTTCCGCAATGTTGACCGCTAAGTCCCCCACACGTTCAAGTTCACCAGAAATCTTTAGCACCGCAGACACGCGCCGTAGGTCGTTGGCGACGGGGTGATACAACGCCAAGATTTTCAGACACTCTTCTTCAATCCGAATATCCAAATCATTGACCTCACGGTCGCGCACCGACAGTTCTTCCGCCAACCCTGCGCTGCGGTTTTGAACGGCGCGGACGGCTTCGGTGATGTTCTCCTCGACGGTCGAACACATCGAAAGAATGTCTCGATGCAACCGATCCATTTCGGTAAAAAAGTGGAGACTCATGGGTTCCCTTCTATGGCTTCCTTAATCCAGAAGCGTTCTCAATATTCAGGTCGATTGCACAGCGGCTCGACGCGCAACATCTTCCGGCGACAATCCACTGTGACCGCTTATGCTAAGATTTTGATCGCAAAGTGTGAAGGGATTAGTGCAGGGAACTCTGGCATTGTCACATAGGGCTCACCACTGGCAATCGCCGGCAGCCTGTTGTATCTTTCCCCCTCGGTCGTTCAGCGATCGCTTTCATGGTTTGTATTGTATTTTGTGACATCGAGATCCAGTGATGACTGACACAGTGAATCCTGTTCCCGAAGGCAGCGAAGGCGTCATTCCGTATCTTGTGATTCGCGGCGCGTCTGCCGCGATCGAATTCTACAAAACCGTGTTTGGTGCAGAAGAAGTTCAACGCCTGGCAGCTCCTGATGGTTCGATCGGTCACGCCGAATTACGACTGGCCGGTCGGCCTCTGATGATGGCCGACGAAGTGCCGGATATGGACATCAAAGCACCGCCGACGCTTGGCGGTTCTGCCACGGGCCTCATGCTGTACTGCCCAGATGCAGACGCCGTGTTTGAGGCGGCCATCGAGGCCGGGGCCGTTGTGTTTAAGCCCATCTGCGAACAATTTTACGGAGAACGCTGCGGAACGTTCGACGACCCCTTCGGCCATCGCTGGACAGTGTCCAGCCGGACAAACGATTACACTCGCGCCGAAGTCAAAGAACGCTTCGACGATCTGTACGGCGACGATTAAAAACCCGAAATCTATGATCGCATTCAAAGACTGTCCGGAGACGGCTGCGGAATGGTGGCTGTTGGCTGAGCTTGCTATGCTGTGCCGCTCGTGCCCCTGTTTGCTCCGATTTCCACTGTTTGAGTGCTCATGAATCCGCTCGCTGTACAACTGAACCGACTTTCGCTGGCGAACCCGATTCTTGTGGCGTCTGGGACGTTCGGATACGCGAAAGAAATGACGGCTTTCGTCGACTTCACTCAGTTGGGTGGAATTATTCCCAAGACGGTGACGCCTCAGCCGCGAGCCGGCAATCCGCCGCCGCGCACGGTCGAAACTTCCAGCGGGATGTTGAATTCCATTGGGCTCGACAACGATGGGTTCGACCAGTTCGTGGCGGACAAACTGCCGTATCTTGCCGGGCTGGGCACGGCTGTGATCGTGAATATCGCGGCGAAAACATACGACGAATTCAAACGCATGGCAGACGTGCTGAACGCCGCAGAGGGCGTGGCTGCTGTTGAACTGAACATTTCGTGCCCGAACGTGTCCGGGGGTGTGGACTTCGCGACCAATCCTGACTTGGCTGCCGACGTGGTGCGCACGGTTTGTAGTGCTGGTGACCTGCCGGTGATTGCGAAATTGACTCCCAACGTCACCAGCGTGATTCCGATCGCTCAGGCCGTGGCCGATGCTGGCGCGGACGCGGTTTCTTTAATCAACACGTTCCAAGGGATGGCCATCAATTGGAGAAAACGACAGCCCGTACTAGGCAATATTCTGGGAGGACTCAGCGGCCCGGCCATCAAGCCGCTGGCACTGCGAATTGTGTGGCAGGTGGCTCAGGCCGTCAAGATTCCGATCATCGGCGTGGGAGGCATTCAGTGTCTGGATGATGTGATGGAGTTTATCGTGGCTGGAGCTTCGGCGGTTCAAATTGGGACGGCCAACTTTTACAATCCGGGCTTGGCCAATGCGTTGGTCAAACAGTTGGGGCAGATTGTTCAGGACGAACAAGTGGCCAGCTTTGCGGAATTGATCGGGACGCTGCAGATTCCCGTTCGCGACTAAGTTGTTGGAAACCGTGGCTAACGCCAAAACGTCCAGTTTAGCATTCTTCATTACCTCGCAGATTTTGTAGCATCACACCATGAAAGTTCTTTCTGGCATTCAGCCAACGGGTCGGCCTCATTGGGGCAACTACTTTGGGGCGATCCAGCAGTATCTCGCCTTGCAGGGCAACGAGCAGTCGTTCTACTTCATCGCCGACCTGCATGCGCTGACCACTGTTCGCGAAGCAGGCGTGCTGCGGCAGAATATTCAGGACTCGGCCTTGGATCTTTTGGCCCTTGGCTTGCAGCCCGACAAAGCCACGTTGTTCCGTCAGTCTGATGTGCCCGAAGTCACGGAACTCACGTGGTTGCTGATGACGATTACTCAGATGCATCTGCTGGAAAAGTGTCATGCCTACAAGGATAAGAAAGCGAATGGTCTTGCGGCGGACGCCGGGTTATTCACGTATCCGGTTTTGATGGCGGCCGACATCCTGATGTACGACAGTGAAGTGGTTCCGGTGGGACAGGACCAAGTTCAGCATGTCGAAGTCACGCGCGATCTGGCTCAACGCTTTAACTCGTTGTACGGCGACGATTGCCTAGTGCTGCCGAAAGCTCACGTGCTGGACAGTTCGTCAAAGGTGCCGGGCTTGGACGGTAGAAAAATGTCGAAGAGTTACGGCAACACGATCGCGGTGTTTGAAACTCCGAAGAAGCTGAAGAAGATCATCAACAAGGTCGTCACCGATTCGAAGGCTTTAGAAGATCCGAAAAATCCCGAAACCTGTACAGTGTTCGATCTGTTTCGGTTGTTTGCGGACGACAGTCAGCAGCAGAGCCTAGCCGACCGGTATCGCGCCGGTGGCATGGGGTATGGCGAAGCCAAGAACGCGTTGTACGAAGCGGCGATGCTGACATTTGGTCTGGCCTTCGAAAAACGGACGGAACTGGAAGGTCGTCCGGATGATGTGGAAGACATTCTTCAGGCCGGTGCCAAGTGTGCTCGCCAAAAGGCCCGCGAAGTCATGGAACGCGTGCGTTGTGCATGTGGGCTGACGGCCAAGCCCGCTCAATTGTAGCCGATAATTAGCGTAAGTCGTTTTGGGGAAGGTGTTTGCGTTATTCGGACGACCGAATCGGTGTGATTCATGCGGGGATCAATTTTGAGACCATCTTGGAGTTTTTGAAAGGAAAAACGCTGTCTATTTGACGTGAATCAACGTAGCGTTTATGGTGATTTGACATCCAGCCAACACTTTTTGCTGTTTTTTGGATGCACCCCGCCCCTTTTCGCCCCCCGCGAACCATTGTTGTGCAGATTGCCTGACCAGCATCCCGCCAGATTGTTTCCCCATGAAATTTGTGTTTTTGATTGCGATTCTGGCTGCAAATCTATGCAGAGACAGTTTCGCCGAAAACCCTGCGGTATCACTTGAACAAGGTGATCTTGCTCCAAAGTTGCAGGCCGTAGATGATGCGGGCCAGATTTGGGATTCGTCAGATCACATTGGCAAGAACGTTGTGGTGGTGTTTTTCTACCCGGCGGACCTGACCAGTGGATGTACCGCTCAGGCCTGCGGATTTCAGCGACAGTTGGCGGAACTAAAAGCGGCTGGTGCTGATGTTGTGGGAGTCAGCGGTGATTCAGTGACCAACCACCAACTGTTCAAGCAGACTCACTCATTGAGTTTTCCACTTTTAGCAGACGAAGATGGCAAGGTCGCTGAAGCGTTTGGGGTACCGGTCAGAAGTGGCGGACAAATCACGCGAGTGGTCGAAGGCCAACAGAAACAGCTGATTCGAGGAGTCACGGCGCAAAGATGGACGTTTGTGATTGGGCTCGACGGCACCATTATTCACAAAAACACGGCGGTCAATGCTGCCAACGACAGTCAGTCGGTACTGAAAGTGATTAGACAGTTGACGGTCTCGACACAATAATCCGACACATCGCCGATCCATGATGGATTGGCTTCGACAAATCAAAATGATCGAACTACTCAGACGGCAATTCGATCCCTGTTGAATTTCAAAAAGGAGTTTCGCGTAATGCGTACAATGATTGCTTCCAGCTTGTTTGTTGCGATGGCCATTTGTGGGGCCGCACAATCTGCAGACATCCGATCGGGCTTGGTGATTGGATCTTATCCCAAGGCGTACAACGTCACAGATGTGACGGGGCCTGCAGCCGGAAACGGTCTGTTGTGCTATCGCTGCCGCTATAGCTCACAACCGGTCGTCAACATTTTTGCCCACAAAATCGACGAGAACGTCGTGCAGCTGATCAAGCAGATCGATGCGATCGTTGGTGAAAACCGTGATAGCAAGATGGCCGCGTTTGTTGTTTTGTTGAGTGACAAACCGGCGGCTGAAGAAGGCAACCTGAAAAATGTGGCTCAGGCCAACAACCTGAAGCACACGCCTCTGACGGTCTACATCGATTCCGATGGACCAGCCAGCTATCGGCTTTCGAAAGATGCCGATGTGACTGTGATGATGTGGGTTGATGATGAAGTGAAAGTCAATCACGCGCTGAAACTAACAGACCTGAACGCTCAAACGATCAAGGCGATTTCAGACGACACATCCAAGATCCTGAACTAAATCTTCCGTTGTGGCTGACGTTGACAAACTGTCAGACTCCGGAACTTGAGTGCAACCAGAACGGGCGGACTGTCTTTCGAGGCAGTTCGTCCATTTTTACTGCGCTGATTTTGCTATTGAGTGACTCGAATCAAATACCAGCGATGGCCGTCTTCTTTGTCGACCACGTAGAAGTCGCGTGCTGGAGCGGCGTTGTTGGGTTTCTGGACAACGACGCGAATGGATGTTCCAGCCTGATTGACCGCTTGATAGGTTCCCGCTGCGATGCCTTTCGGCAGCGGCACTGGCAAAGCGTTCGCGTCTTGTGATGTTGGGTGAGTGACCGAGACCGTTTTTAGATCTGGTTGCGATGGTTGGTCGGCGACAGATGGGTCTGTGTCAGCCGGCATGACGGCGATCGCTTGGCGCCGATGTTCGTCCCGTTTGGCAATCGCGATTTGCATTACAGCTTGATCACCATCCCACGCGGCCATAAAGCCTGCTGTGACAAGCATTAGCAAAAGAACTCGAGCATTCATCGGACGACATTCCTGAGCGGGCAAAGAGAGTCAACTATGCGAGTTTGTATCGACTCCACAGACTCTACCGCTTCGGCAAAGACTGCCACAAATGCCCAAGAAATTCGGTTGCAAAGGCAAAGGTAGCGGTGCCAGCGGTACTGCAGACTGCTCCGGTTCTTCCGAAACCAGCTTCTGGTTCTGGCCCGGAGTGGCTGCGAACCAAGGCTGGCTTACTGAATTCTTTTGCTGGTCATGCGTGTCCCCGGCAGCACAATGATTTCATCCGAATCAACATTTTTGGTGGGGCGTATCGCGGGGCTTTTCGTCTGAGGGATGATCCACAAAGCAATCGGCTGAATGTTGGGCTCTAGCTGAGGGTCCAAACCGGATTCTTCAGCGTCCGCTGGTTCTGGCGACGGTTCGTCAGTGATCGGTTCAGCGATGTCGAGCTGTTTGACTTTCGGCTCTGGTGCAGGTTTCGGATCAGGTGGCGGAATGGGTGCGGGCACAACATCGCGCACATTTTTGCCGTCGAGAACGTCTGGAACGACTTCCACTGTGACGTCGACCGGGGACTCCTTCGGTTTCGACATAACAGCGGGCGGGGGGAGGCTGCTTTCGCTGAACACGGGTTGATGATGAGGCAGGCCCAGCATGGGCATCTGTTGACAATCTGTGCAACCCGTCGCCACGGGCTGGTGGTTTTGACAAGACTGACAATGGCACTTGTTTTGGCATCCGGTACTGCAAGCAGTGCGGGCTGGCAGCGGACGAGTACGACACGAACACGAAGAGTGTGAGCACTTAGAACTTGAACAGGAAGAATGCGAACATCCAGAATGTGAACAGCCAGAATCACAGTGGCCGGAAGAATTTTCGCAGCCGCAGCTGTTGTTTGCCTTCTTCGTCAATCGGATTTTGGGACGGCTGTCAGAACTGACATCCTGCTTTGAGTAACTGATGGGCAACGCTTGTGGCCAATCTGCGGCGTCTCGCCTGAATCTCGGCGGTTGCCGAAACCTAGGTCTTGGTGCCACCTGATCTTGGGCACGAAACGGTCTTGGCAATAACGGACGCTGTAACAAAGGTCGCGGTTGCAATAACGGGGGAGCCACCGGCGCGTACGCGGCCTGCAGGATTGGGTTGCAGGTCTGAGGTCGGCAAGCGGCTGGTCCGTAACATGGGCCGGGGCAGACGCAGCCAGTACAAAACCAACTGATGTTAACCAGAATCAATAAGACCCAAGGATTCATGGACCCATCCTAAAAAGTTCACCAGCGCGCGAAAATGGTGCCGTGACACAATCTGCGTCGACTGGTAGTTTGCGCAATCTTTACCGGTTATTCCGGTTATGTGGTATTTCTGTCCTATGTGATCGCAACTTGAATCGGAGCACTCCAGCTGCTTTCTGTGCCGTTACTGCCAATGGCTTTCACCCAGATGCGGTAGTTTCCGGCCGCCAGCCCCGTCGACGGTGTGAAAGACGTGCCCGTCAGAGTCGTTTCGTGGATGACTCGGTTTGTGACGCCTTCGTGATTGACCCACAATTCGTATCTTGTGGCACCCGTCACTGCGCTCCAGCTGATGGCTGGTGTGCGATTTTCGGTTGTGGTGCCAAGGCTGTTGACGGTCGGCGTGCTGAACGATCCAACTGTGAATCGGGCGGCTGTGGACCATGATCCGGCGGCGTGCATGCCGATCGGTTTCACCCACACACGGTAGCCGCCGTCTGCCAGCGTTTGATCGAAGGTGTGACTGGTGCCTGTGGCGTTCAGTTCTCGAGCAACCATTCCAGAACTACCGGCCACCCAAACATCGTAATGCGTTGCACCCGAAACGGGTTTCCAAGTAATTGTCGGGTTGATTCCGGAAGTGCTGCCTGTTGGAGAAATCACTTGACCAGCCGAAAAAATATCGAACGACTGCGGTGAACTCCAGCTAGTGGCAACGCCTTCTGCGTCTAACCCGCGAACCCAAAATTTGTAGTTGCCGGCCGGTTCATTCGACAACAGAATGGCGGTTCCCGTCGCTTTTTGAACGATTGCCACACGTCGCGTGCCGCCCGTGGTTTCGTTCACCCAAACTTCGTATTCCGCAGCACCGCTGTCCGACCATTCCAGTAACACGGGAGCCAAGGTGGACGCCGAAACGGGATTCACCAACTGCGGCGCGCCTCTGATGGAGAACTCAGTGCCTTCTGACCAACTGCCAGCGACGCCCGCCATGCGGGCTCGTGTGAACGCTCGATAAGTGCCGATCGGCAGCTGCGTTGTCCCGGTGTATTGTGAACTCGCTAGCTGTTCGACAGCGATGACCTGGCGGCCCTGCATATCCTGCACCATCAAGTCGTAACTTTCCGCACCACTGACGTCAGAAAAGTTAAACGCTGGTGTTGTGTCAGCCGTGACTGAGTTCGGAGACAGCATGGTTGGTGCCGGAGAGACGTTCATTCTCTGCGGTTGACTCCACGGACCAGCGGTGCCATCGGCGCGAATCGCGCGCACCCACAACATGTGTTCGCCCGCTCGCAGGTCGACGGGAACTTTCAATGATGTCCCGGCGACATTGGGGTTGCGATACACGACACCGCCGCCACCAGACAACTGGTTGACCCACACATCGTACGCGGCGGATCCCGCAACGGGCTGCCATGTCAGTACTGGCTGCGACGTTCCTTGGACAGACTGCGCCGCCAGCACTGGAGCTTGGTTTGCTGGCACCGTCACGCCATTACTCACTCGTTCCAGAAAGTTGAAGCCCATTCCGACGGCGGAATCCGGCAGTGCAATCAGTGAGAACAAATCGTCCAGCACAGAATCCGGCAGCACGCTTCCCGTGGTCGGTGCTTGTTCTGGACCATCAAGGTACGCTGCTGGTTGCGATTCAGAAATGCTGTAGGTCCCCGCCGGAAGTCCGGTGAAGGAATAGCTGCCGTCCGTGTCGGTGGCCTGAGAAATCAACACGGCGTTTCCGGCGTTGTCGGTGCCGATGAGAGTCACGATGGCCGCCGGGATTCCGGAATCACCAGCGTCGAATACTCCGTTCGCGTTGTTGTCGACGGCCACGAAGCCCTGAATCGAGCCATTGCCGGTGACCTGCAGCGGCAGCGTCGGCTGCACGATCTGTCCGACAACTTGATTGGATGCGAGGAAGTCACGTTTCGATTCGTCACGTTCCCCTTCTCCAAAGTTACGCAGCGGACGCACCTGTTGAGCTCCGACTTGAATGTTGGAAATCACGTCTGTCTGATTGGAGTTATTCAGAACAACTCCTTCTTCGCTGTCCCGTCCTTCTGTAAAGATTCCAGGCTGAAGTTCGACCACGTTGTATGTGCCGGGGGCGAGTTCCCCGAAGAGGTACGCTCCCGAGGCATCGGTGATCTGTCGGCGAACAACGTTGGTGCCAGTGCCGTTCTCAACACCGAACAACAGCAGCGTTGTGCCGGGAATGCCTGGTTCGCCAGCGGACGGCAAGCCATTGTCGTTCAGGTCTTCAAAGACCACTCCCGAAATCGCCCCGAAACCCGGCAGCACAAGTGTTGGTTCTGAATCCGTCGACGGCGTCGTGGTTTCGTTAGCTTCCACCATCACCACGTTTGTCACGGTACCGCCATTCGGCACATTCGCGTTTACAATGAGCGTGATTGTTGCCGTTGCGCCAGACGCCAAGGTTCCGATATCAGTGATGACAATTCCACTGGCGTTTTGTGACGTGCCTTGAGTCTCAGTGACGGAAACGAATGTCACTTGAGGAGACAGGACATCGGTCACCACAACGTTGGTGGCTGTGGACGGACCGTTGTTGGTCACGATGATTTCGTACTGAATGACACCGGGCGAACGAATCGGATCAACGAGGTCATTCTTCTGAACCACCAGATCGACCACTCGTTCCAGAGTCGTCACTGTCGTGCTGCTGTTATCTGCTGGATTGTTGTCGGTCTGGTCGACTGCGTTCAACGTGGCAATGTTTGTCAGAGAGTTCACCGTGACCGTGCCGTCGACCGTCAGCACAACGGTCAGTGTTCGCACTTCATTGGCGGTCAGACTTCCGACCGTCCAAATCCCCGTTCCACTGTTGTAGCTGCCTCCACCAACATCAATCGCGGAATCGATTACGATCCCCGCGGGCAGGCCGGTCAACATTTGATCGCGAACGCTGACTCCCGTTGCCGTGGCTGGTCCGGTGTTGGTCGCCGTGACCGTGTACACCAAGTTCCCTGCTCCATCACCCGCCACCACAGTCAGCGGCGCGGTTTTTCCGATGCGAATATTGACTTGGCGGTCGACGCTGGTGACCACCGTGTCGGAATTGTCAGTCAACGATGTTTCAGGCTCATTCGCCGCCACGATCGACACGTTGGTCAACTGCGGAATCGCTGTTGCGGCTGCCGCAGTCGCCGTAATCGTAATTCGTTCTGTGGCACCCGCTGCCAGGTGACCGATGTTCCAGACGGCCGTGTTTGTATTGAATTCGGCTGGGAGACTCGTCGAAACGAAAGTCACGCCTGCGGGCAGATTCAACAGCAACGCATCCGACATCGTGACACCGGTGGCGTTGGATGGGCCAGCGTTGGTGACATCAATCGTATAGACCAAGTTGCCGGGATTGCTGCCCGCAATGACCGTCGCGGGGCCATTTTTGTCGACCGTCAGGTTGATCTGACGGTCGATATTCGTGACCACCGTGTCCGTGTTGTCGGCGAGAGTCACTTCGGTTTCGTTGGCCGCCACGACGGAGATGTTGGTCAGGTTTAAGGAGTCCGACGCGGTCGCGTTCACTGTGAGATTCACAGTCAAGCGTTCGGTGGCCCCTGATGCCAGATTGCCGATCGTCCACACGCCTGTTGTGGCGTTGAATTCGGCGGGCAGACTGGTCGACGCCAGACTGACACCCGCCGGCAAATTCGTCAGCAGTGCGTCAGACATCGTGACGCCGGTGGCGTTGGATGGGCCATCGTTGGTGACATCGATGGTGTAGACCAGATTGCCGGGGGCTGAACCTGCGATCACGGTGGCTGGGCCGTTTTTGTCGACGGACAGATTGATTTGTCGATCAATGTTGGTCACAACCGCGTCATCATTGTCCGTCAGGTTTGATTCTGGCTCATTGGCCGCCACAACAGACACGTTGGTCAGCTGTAGTGTTTCGGACGCTGTCGCATCGACTGTCAAAGTGACTGTGATGCGTTCTGTGGCTCCGATGGCAAGGTCACCAACATTCCAGACCGCTGTAGTGCCATTGAATTCCGTTGGCCGATCAGTGCTCACAAATGACACGCCAGCTGGCAAGTTCAGCAACAAGGCGTCCGCCATGGTGACACCAGTCGCGTCTGATGTTCCGGCGTTGGTCACATCGATGGTGTACATCAGGTTGCCGATGGCACTGCCAGCAATAACAGTCGCCGGGCCGTTTTTGTCGACCGTGATGTTGATTTCGCCATTCACGGTCGTGACAACCGTGTCGTCATTGTCAGTCGTGTTGGTTTCTATTTCTGTGACACCCACCACGGAAACATTTGTGATTTGCGAGTTATTCACAACCGTGCCGTCGACTGTCAGTGTGACCGTGATTGTCTCCAATGCTCCAGCCGCCAGATCACCAATGTTCCAGACAGCGGTGCCCGTGTTGAATTCCGCTGGCAGACTGGTCGAAACGAATGTGACTCCCGCTGGCAGATTCAGCAGCAACGCATCCGTCATTGTCACGCCGGTCGCATTCGATGGACCGTCGTTAAGCACGTCGATCGTGTACACCAGATTGCCAGCACCACTGCCGCCAATCACAGTCGCGGGACCAGACTTGTCGACAGTAATGTTGACTCGCCGGTCAATGTCGGTCACAACGGTGTCGTCATTGTCGTTGGGGTTGGTTTCTGTTTCATTAGCGGCCACGACAGACACGTTGGTGACTTGCAGGCTGTCGGACGCTGATTGATCAACGGTTAACGTGACCGTGAACTGTTCCGTGGCACCGGCCGCCAGATTACCGATGTTCCAGACGGCCGAGCCGATGTTGAATTCGGCGGGCAAACTGGTCGAAACAAACGACACTCCAGCAGGAAGGTTCAGCAGCAACGGGTCTGTCATGATTACGCCCGTCGCGTTTGACGGCCCGTCGTTGGTGACATCGATCGTGTACACCAGATTTCCGGTTCCACTGCCCGCGATGACGGTGGCTGGGCCGTTTTTGTCGACGGTGATGTTGATCAAGCGATCAATATCCGTCACAACGGTGTCGTCATTGTCGTTGGGGTTGGTTTCGGTTTCGTTGGCGGCCACCACAGACACGTTTGTGACCAGCAGGCTGTCGGACGCCGTTTGATCAACGGTCAGTGTGACCGTGATCTGCTCCGTGGCCCCGGCTGCTAGATCGCCGATGTTCCAGACGGATGTACCGGTGTTAAATTCGGCTGGCAAACTGGTGGAAACAAACGACACTCCAGCAGGCAGATTCAACAGCAGCGCGTCCGTCATGATCACGCCGGTGGCGTTGGATGGTCCGTCGTTGGTGACATCGATCGTGTACACCAGATTTCCCGCCGCGCTGCCCGCGGTGACTGCTGCTGGCCCGTTTTTATCCACGGTGATGTTGATGCGACGATCAATGTCTGTGATGACGGTGTCGTCGTTGTCGGTTAAGTTGGTTTCGATTTCATTGGCCGCCACCACAGATACGTTTGTGACTTGCAGGCTATCGGACGCCGTTTGATCAACCGTCAGCGTAACCGTGATCTGTTCCGTGGCCCCGGCTGCTAGATCGCCGATGTTCCAGACGGATGTACCGGTGTTAAATTCGGCTGGCAAACTGGTGGAAACAAACGACACTCCAGCAGGCAGATTCAACAGCAGCGCATCCGTCATCGTCACGCCGGTGGCGTTGGATGGTCCTTCGTTGGTGACGTCGATCGTGTAGACCAAATTCCCGGCTGCGCTGCCCGCGATGACTGTGGCTGGTCCGTTTTTATCAACCGTGATATTGATGCGCCGGTCGATGTCTGTCACAATGGTATCGTCGTTGTCGTTGGGATTGGTTTCTAGCTGATTCGCAGCCACCACGGCTGTGTTCGTCAGTTGCAACGATTCAGCCGCCGTGGCACCGACCGTCAGCGTGATTGTGATTTGTTCGGTTGCTCCGGCTGCGAGGTTGCCGATATTCCACACCGCCGTGCCCGCATTGAATTCTGCTGGCAGGCTGGTCGACACGAAGGTCACACCCGCCGGTAGACTCAACAACATCGCATCCGTCATGGTGACGCCGGTGGCGTCGATACCGCTGGTGTTGGTCACATCAATGGTGTAGACCAAATTTCCAACACCGCTGCCCGCAATGACCGTGGCTGGCCCGTTTTTGTCGACGGTAATATTGGTGCGACCGAACACGCCGAAGTCGAGTGAAAAGTTGGTGTTGGCGTCCGCATCACCGTCGACAGCTACTTCACTATTGTTGATTAGCGTAATCGCCTGACTGACAATCGCCGTCGTTGCGGCACCCAGATGAGTTCCGTTGTCATCGTTGTTCACGTCATCGTCCGGGTCCGTAGCGATAGCGCCGGTGCTGCTTTCTCGACCCAGCAATGCGCCGCCGGGTCCGAAGTTCGACGCGTCAATGCGCACGATATAATCGCCGGGAAACAGATTCGTGAAGGCATAGTTGCCCGCCACTGACCCGGTGGTATTGAGCTGCGTTTCTGTGCCATCAAAAACACCGTTGCCTTCATCAGCGAACAGAGTCAACGCAACCGTGTTGAAGGTTGCTTCCGTACCGGATTCAAACGTTGATGAGTTATCGGCGTCGTCGAAGATCGTGCCGCCTAAAGTCATCGGAAGATAGTTGACGAAGTTGGCGGTCTTGGTGGTGAACGACTGAGTTCGGAATTCACTTACCAAAACGGTGGTTGCCGCATCGGGCGCATTGATTGTCATTTCCACAGCACCGACGTCGGTGAGGTCAGCGGTGACGAAATCCGAAAATGGTATAAACACAGATTGCGTAGACGCGGCCCCGGTGTTAGGAATCGGCACACTTTCAGTAACGACGCCGGTTCCGGTATACAGCGTCACGTCCAAGGTCGCATTGGTGGTGTTACCGCCGATCTCCAGCACAAACCCAGCGTCTGTGCCGCCGTTCGTTAGATCTTCTGATCCCAATCCAGTGGTCGCAACAGTAGAGGCACCGTCAACACCGTCCCAGACAACTCGTCCGAGGCCAGTCGTAAAGAAGTTCGCGTTGTAGTTGAGGAATCCCGGTGGCGAATTCGCTTCGAGGTCAATGTCTAGAGTTCCGCCCGTTCTTTGGACGAACAAATCACGTTCACCACCCAGCACGTTTGTCAGGCCGGCATTTGACGACGATGTCATCGTCGAAGCGTTGTCGGCTGTTAGGCTTTGAGCCGGACTGGGTTCATCGAATGCGTCAATGAGCTGTCCGGCCGTTCCGGCGGCTTCGGCAAGGCTGATCGTAATCGGCCCCGACACCGTGGCACCAGCGCGCTGGATAAACCCTGCGGGTGTTGGTTGTTCAGCAAAATATGTTCCCGCAGCCAGTCCGTTAAAGTCGTAGCTGCCGTTTGCGTCAGGCAGTTGCGTGTCGATGAACACATCGTCATTGACTGCCACGCCGCTCGATCCGGCACTATCGAAGACGCCGTCCAGGCCCGCTTCGAACAGATGCACGACGACTCCATGCGTCGCGTTGGAGAGTCGCGTGTCGCCCGCGTCCAGCACTCCATCACCGCTGAGATCTTGAAAGGTGACCCCTTCGATTTGCCCAAGGCAGTTGATGCCTGACAGCAACATCCGACTTTCCAGAGTCTCCGCTGGAGTGCGGTTTGCCGATTGCTGACGTCGAGTGTTCCGCCGTTTGATTCGCCCGCCGTCAACTCGTGAAAACTTTGCTCTCAAACTCTTCAACCATTGTGTTGTATTCATCGTCATCCCTGACTATCAAACAAATTCCTGTGGCTGCGCTGACCGCAGTCTGAAAACTCAACAACGCTCAGAGACTGATGTCTCCGAATCCGATCGCTGCGTTTTCGAAACCTTCTTCGAATTCATCCCGCTTCGTCACACCAGAAGACAGTGCGGGCCCAACGCACAGTTTCATCAATTGTTGCACCATCAATGCAAGCACCCAGCGGGGTGATAAGGTTCGCCCGCCACTGAGGTCAAGCCGCAAAAATGTCGAAAACTCGCGTGATGCGAAAACTGCCGGTTCTCAACGTTCGCCTCGGCGATGAGCTCACCAAACGTAGGTCGAAAATCCCGATTCGCCGTTGAGTCCGGCAGCTAATGCCATGTTTGCACACACGCCGCTTCTGCGTTGGCGGCAAGGCCGGTGTGTTTTCGTCGGTGTTTCTTCTCTTTGTGCTTCGTGGATCAGTCCCGGCAATCGTCTTTCGTCCCTCTGAGACTGAATCGCATGCACGTCGGGACTAAAAACGCGGCAGGTGTTTCAAGACCGCACGGAACAAAACGTCCACAAACCGAGACCACTGCAATGCCAACTTTTTCACAGCCCGCAACAAGGCTGACGGATAGGATCGCAGTCGTCGGCAGCGTCTGAGTTACACTTCAACGCATGATTCCGGCCGTGCCGAGCTTATGTGTCGATCGTGAATACCTTATACTGCACGCTTCGTTCATTTCACTGGAGAAACAAAATGCTACCACAGGTCGTTCAGGACGCTCTGAACAAACAAATCAAGATGGAACTCAGTTCCTCATACTCGTACCTCGGAATGTCGGCGTACTGCGAACTCAACAACTTCCTCGGCAGCGCACAATGGATGCAGGTTCAGAGCCAGGAAGAGCAGGGCCATGCCATGAAGCTCTACAACTTCCTGATTGCACGCGGTTGCGGGGTGAAGCTGGAATCGCTTCCCGCACCACCTCACGAATTTACATCCATCCCGCATGTGTTCCAATACGCCCTCGAACAAGAACATGCGGTCAGCGAATCGATCAACGATCTTTACGAACTGGCGCACAAAGAACGAGCCTTTGCGGCACTGGTGGAACTGCAGTGGTTCATCACCGAACAGGTGGAAGAAGAAAAAAGCGTCCGCGAAATCGTGGCCAAGTTCGAGATGCTGAAAGGCGATCCGTCGGCCATGCTAGATCTCGATCGAGAACTCGGCACACGCAAACCCGACGCTGAGTGACGGCGAGAAGCAGATTCGCTGACTCTCCCGCTGGCAAGCTGTCGATTTCGCAGGAATTTATGAGCGGCATGGCGCTCGCCGCCGGCTTTGCCAGCGTTTTTCGGTGCGTTGCCAACGGTTAGCGGCGTTGGCCGGCGGGGAGTACGCTGGCGCAGCCTGCTTGCGTGGCGGGTTCGGAAAGTCAGCGTTTTTCGCAGGTCACCGTTCTTCGGCCATGAAGTCCTGGGAATTCGGCCTGCGATCGCCTAGAATACAGTCTCGCTTTCTTGGCTCATTCGCACGCTGATCTCCATGTCTGACAATCCGCAAATTCCATCGAACGCTGGCCAGCCGCAGCACCTGTTCAAGGGACCTGCCAACTGGTTTACGCTAAGCGTGCCGGGGAATCTGGAAATCGAACAGACGGAAGCGTTTCTTGAAGTGCGGCCCGTTGCTGATCCGGCTGAAGTTTCGGTGAACGCTGGGGCCGAACGTTCTGCGCCACCTCGCCCATGGTCCATGACGCTGTACGCGGCGTGGGTGGATGAAAGTGAGCCAGAAACTCGAGCCGCCTCATTTGATCCCGCGAACTTGTTTCCGCAGGTTGTGCGTTCAGAACAAGTGACACCGCTGAATCTGCCGGGGGCGTGCCATACGTGGGCCGGCACGTCGACTCAGGCGGCTGCCGGTGGTTGGTGGAGTTGGCTGATCCGCAAGTCGCGGCCCTACGAATGGCGGCTGTGGGTGATTGAGTATCAAGACATTATTGTGGTGGCCAGTGTGCAGGCCAGTGTGCAGGCCAAATCGAGCGGCACTTTGGCTCGCGACAATGTTGCCGTCTGTGAAACGTTGCTGAATTCTATTCAGTTTGCCGATGTGCTGGCCAAGCCTCCAGAACTGTTTCGTGTGGATGTCATCGCCTTGGCGAACCAATACTTTCCGTTGCTGACGACTCAAGCATCAGGGACTTTCAGCGTCCGAATCGGCGAATCGGAAATCAACCTCGCCAACTTTTATCGGTCGTACATTCACGAACCAGAACGACTTTCGCGAATCGTTTTGCCCGGCCTGACAACCGTGGTTCGACTTCAAGAATGGGGGCCAGAACAACTGATGCCACCGCTGGATGACATTGCTCACCGCATTATGCCGATGCTGTATCCGGAATCTGATGCGGATGTGAACCTCGCGGAATTCGTGCAGGTTCCGTGGGTTGGCGGACTGACAGTCATGTTTGTGTTGGACGAAGATTCTACCTATCGCTTCGTGCATAAAAAAATGCTGGAAACCTGGGAACTGACCATCGACGATCTGGAAGAACTGGCGATGGAAAATCTGGAACTGTACGCTCGCGAAAACCCACTCGAAGTCACGCTGATCGGCGAAAACGACAGTCCGCGAATGCTGGTTCCCGTGCAGCCAAACGCCTACAACAGCGTACGACTATTGGGCGACCATTTGCACAGTCGGTTGCGTGAAATGCTGGGGCCAGAATTGGTGGTTGGTGTGCCCAATCGCGACTTCTTTGTGGCCGTTTCGTTAAAACATCCCCAACTGGTGGGGCAAGTTCGGCAACGCGTGATCGAAGACTATCAATCCATGCATCATCCGTTGACTCAGCGTTTGCTGGTGGTTTCTGCAGACGGTGTCAGTGAATACTGCGAAGACTAGCCGCATGCGGACACCGAAACACGTCGCCTTTGTGGGAGGTGGTTCGGGTGGTCACTTGTTTCCCGCGATCGCCATCGCAGACGCACTGCTGAAACGCAGTCCGGACACGCAGCTGACATTCTTGACCAGCCAGCGCCCGATCGACCAGCGCGTGATTCAGGCATGCGGCCTCCCCACAGATCGCCTGCGCCATGTCACATTGCCGTTGACGTCTTCCACCAGAAAGATCGTTTATGGCATCAAAGCCGCGACGTCTTTTGTGAAGTGCCGTTCTGAGTTTGACCGAAACCGGCCTGATGTTGTGATCGGCTTGGGCGGATTTGCATCGGTCTCAGGCGCTGTGGCAGCTGCGTGGCTAAAAATTCCGCTGGTGCTGGTCGAAACCAACGCGGTTCCGGGGGCAGCCAATCGTTATCTCAATCGCTTTGCAGCAACAACCTTCACAGGCTGGCCGATGAACGATGATGATCGACAAGCGTGGCGATCGAAGATTCACCAAGTGGGCGTTCCCGTGCGGCGGCAGTTCACTAACATCGTGCGCCTGCCATCAGCGGCTCCGCAACTGCTTGTGTTGGGCGGCAGTCAGGGGGCTGTGCGAGTCAACGAATTGGCGGTGCATGCAGTACAGACCTGCAGTGATGTTCTGAGCGGCTGGAAGATTATTCACCAAACCGGGGCCAATCATGCGGCCCGAGTGTCTGCGGAATATCAGAAGTCGGGAGCCACCGTTGCGGTCGTCGGCTTCATCGAAAACATGTCTCAAGTGCTGAGTGAATCCGATGTCGTCATTAGTCGCAGCGGCGCGGTGACGTTGGCCGAACTGGCCGCCGCCGGCTGTGCCTCAATCCTGATTCCGCTGAGTCACTCGGCAGACGATCACCAACAGGCCAACGCGCAGATCTTTTGTGACGCCAACGCTAGCCGTCATGTCGATGAACGATCAGCCGATGCATTTCAACAGTTGGCCGACGCCATCACGGAACTCTGTGGCTCAGCGCAAACGCGGGCGAATCTATCGGAGTCCGCCAAGTCGCTGGCAGTGCTCGACGCTGCCGATCAGATCGTCGACTGGATTTCGTAGCGCGGTGGTCTCCACCGTGATTCACGGGACTCGCGGTGGAGACCAATCGCGCTACGCTGAAACTCCCGCGCTACCACTCCGGCTCCGCGTCTGCGACACCCGCTTTCACCTGCTGCTTGGCGGCGGACACGATTTTCTTCGCGAGTGTCTGCATGTCGCTGCCGAGTTCTGACAGCTTGACTTGTTTCAACGACAGCAATGCGGCTCGTGGCTGACGATGGCTGGTGAGTTGCAGCTGTGCCATGCGAACTCGCGCCCAAGCACACTGATCGGGAAAGCGTTCCAGATATTCTTCGATGTGAATTTCTGCGTCGTCGGGCATGTTTGACTTTAAGAGCCCGACCGCTAGTTTCTTGAGTCGTTTCTGGTTCAACAGCGAAGTCGAATCCTTCAATCGCAGGTCGAACATCTTTTCCGACGCTGTGATGTAATCTGCGGAGTCGATTAGGGCGTTGATTTTGTCGAACAATCGATTGCTTTTGGCCTTGTGGCTTTGGTCCGGCAAATCTGCTTTGACGCGCACATCTGTGTCGCCAAACATCACCGTGGGATCAGCATGGCTGCCAACGGTGGTGGATGAGTTTGCGAATCGCCCGTAGTCACCAGACATCACTCGAAACAAATCCCAGTCTTCACAGTCGACCCAGCCCTTTTTTAGCAACAAGATGCCAGCCCCGAGTCCGAACATCGCACCCGACAGGTGCAGAGCGGCGGTGCTGAGCGTGGCGCCGTCTAAGATGAGCCATGAAAATAATTCGTAACCCAGATAGAAGCACGCGAACGACATGTAGCTGATTTCGTACACGCCCCAGCGCACGAAAACGAAGATCCACAAGAAGTACGCCAGCCCCAATTCGTTCTTTGGAGCCCAGACCATTGTGATGGCCAGGAGCCCCATGATTGCTGACGACGCGCCGACCACGTTTCCGGCGTCCCAAGGCAAAAAGATCAGCTGGATAAATGCGGCCTGAGCGATCCCGATGCCCAGATACAATCCCAGCATTCTGAACCAACCGATCTTGCCTTCCACGACGAAACCGAACGTCCACAGGAACATCATGTTGCCGATGATATGCCCGAAACCTGCGTGAGCAAACATCGCTGTCAACCACTCCAGCGGATTGATGTGATGGTGTGCCAGTTCCAGTGCCCACGGCTGCAGGTCGGTCTCATGGCCAAATCCCTGCGCCACAAAGCAGGCGACGTTGGCCACAATCAAGCCGACCGTCGCAATGGGACGATGGTAGATCGGGGCGTCACTGCTGACGGGAATTGCAAACAGGATCATAAATGTCACTCAGCGGCCAACAAGGCCACTCCGATTCCTACGGGAAGTCAGGGGACGTACGTGCAAGCTACCGAAAAGTCGGCAGTCAGCACAATGACCTGTCGCAGCCCGACCGTCCATTCCACCGAATTTAACGGGTTGGGGCGTTCGGGGTTATTGCAAGGTCGGGGATTGGGACCAAGTTCTTTGCGAATAACGAGGGAATCCAGGCTCATGATTGCTGAAAATTTGAATATTGATTAGCCTGATGAAATGAAAAGATCGGTAAAACTTCGGTTCGCGTGGATTCTGGTGTCCGCGCTGTCTGGCCTGTCAGCGCTGGGATGCGGCGGTTCTGATGCAACGCCCATGGGGAGCGAACAGATTGAAAAATATCAAGGAACTGGGCCGATTCGCGTCGTTTGCACGACAAATATTATCAAAGACTTGGTCCGGCAAATTGGTGGTTCGCGTGTTGAAGTCACGGCCATCATGGACGGGCCCGGCATTGATCCTCACACCTACACACCGTCTCCCAAAGACACCAACGCGCTGACGGCAGCCGATTTGGTTGTGTATTCTGGCCTGCATTTGGAAGGCCAATTCGACGAAGCGCTGGAGAGCCTGAAGTACCGGGGCATCCCCGTGATTTGTGTGACGGAAACGTTAAGCCAAGAAACGCCCAGTCGTTTGATTCAATCGTCCGAAGGTGCCGCCGACCCGCATGTGTGGTTCAGTCCCGATCTGTGGGCGACTTGCGGCGAATGTTTGGCGACCGGGTTATCGGAATTCGACCCCCAGAATGCCGCGCAGTATTCGACGGCGGCTCAGGAGTTTTCTGAGCGGCTGGCTGCAACAAAAGCGGAAGGGATTCAGCGCCTGGCCGTGATTCCCCAACAACGGCGAGTGTTGGTGACGGCGCACGATGCGTTCGAGTATTTTGCGCGGGACTTCGATTTTAGCGTGGAAGCTGTGCAGGGAATTTCGACAGACAGCGAACCGGGACTCAGACGCATCAATCTGCTGACAGATCTGCTGGTGGAAAAAAAGATTTCAGCCGTGTTTACAGAACAAAGTGTTTCGGACAAAAACATTACCGCGCTGGTGGCCAATTGCGAAAGCAAAGGTCACACGCTGAAAATCGGAGCTCGGCTGTTTTCGGATACGGCCGGTGCGGAAGGCACACCAGAACAAACTTTGCGAGGGGCGTTGCTGTACAACATTACGCAGATCGCAATCGCGTTGGGTGATGCCGATCAAACGCAGGTGGCACCGTGAGCGACGCGATCCTTGACATCCATGACATGACCGTCGCGTATGATCGTCGGCCCGTGCTGTGGAATATCGATCTGGAGTTACGGAATCCCGGCCTGATCGCGATCGTCGGGCCGAATGGTGCCGGCAAAAGCACGATGATTAAGGCCGTGATGGGATTGGTGCCGATGGCCAGCGGTTCCGTCACGGCTTGGGGGCAGAGCGTTGATAGTCAGCGCGGTCGCATTGGCTACGTTCCGCAGCGGGGCAGTGTGGACTGGGATTTTCCGATCAACGTTTTCGAAACCGTGATGATGGGCACCTTCGGTGCGCTGGGCTGGTTCCGTCGGCCGGGTGCCAAGCAGCGCGAACTTTCGATGCATTGCTTAGAACGAGTCGGGATGCAGGACTTTGCTGAGCGGCAGATTGGTCAGCTATCCGGCGGCCAGCAACAGCGCGTGTTTTTGGCTCGCGCGTTGGCTCAGGAATCGGATCTGTACTTTATGGACGAACCGATGGCCGGTGTCGACGCCGCCACGGAACGGATTGTGTTTGAGCTGCTGGATTCACTCAGCAAAGAAGGCCGCACGATTGTGGTTGTGCATCACGATCTGAGAACCGTGCCGGAGTATTTTGATGAAGTCGTGCTGTTGAATGTCCGCATTGTGACTTCCGGCCCGGTGGCGACCACCTTTACGTCGCAAAACCTGCAGGCCACTTACGGCGGGCGGTTGACGATTCTGGACACGATGGCTGAGGCCGTTCAAAAGCAAAAAGAAACGGAATAGCCCGGCCGATTCGAAACGCAGCTCGGTGGTCACCGCCGAGATTTGTGGTTCTCGGTGGAGACCACCGAGCTACGGAAGGCTGCTCAGCTGTGCGGATTGCGACACTCTTACCGACCGCTCCAGCAATGCGGTTCGTACTGCCGAACCGAATCGGAATTCAGCAACAATTACCGAAACAATTCTGATTAGGGCAACTGAGCAATCGGTGTATGGCGATACAAATTAGGCGAAGTACACAATCAGTGGTGAAAAGCCAAAGTACGGCAACCTGAACGATTAATCTAGCAACGCCCACCGCCCGGATCACACCCCGGTGACACCGTTTGCTCAAAACCTCTGGAGAAAAAAAGTGAGTAACACAACAACCGTCCGACGAACTTCAAATCAGCAAAACAAACTTTTCCGCAACTTCATGTGGATCTCAATGCTCATGTCATTGGCCGTTGTCTTCTTCGGAATGCAGCTAATGATGGTGGGACCATTGAAAGGTCGACTGGATGGAATTCAGGCACGCCTGAAAGCCACCGATGCGGGAATGCAGAAACTGGTGGGAGTCAAAGCGGGCGTTCAAAAAACTGAATCAATGATCAACAGTTTGGCCAAAATGGAACAACAGCTGGATCGACTGGCTCGCGTTCGAACGGCCATCCAAAAAGAAGCCGACGCTTCATCAATGGCTCTGACATCTCTGGATCGCATCGCTGCCGTTCAGAATCGTGTGATCGCTTCCAGACAGCAGAATTCGGACGCCGCCGCACAGATTACAGTGCTGGAAAATCTGCGAGACGAAGTTCTGAGCGGTGCCGGTGATACTCAAGTGGCAGACAACACACTGAACGGCATGCTGGCTCTGCAGCGTCGCGTGATCGCGGCGTCTAATGGCTACGAACAGGCTAGCCAGAGCATCGCCAATCTGTCCGACCTGACTCAGCGTCTGGTCGAAAGCGACGAAACACTGCAGCTGGCTGCAGCCAAGTTCGACGACTTCGTCGGACTGAAAAATCGGATGATCGCTGCGTCAGAGGATTTCCAAGCGGCTGATCAGGGGCTGGAAGCCGCGAAAGCTTCGACCGCTCGATTGGCAGCTTTGAAAGATCAGATTCTGGCGAGTGGCGAAACTGTCGAAGTGGCTGAACAGAACGCTCGCACACTGGTTGCGATGAACGAATCTCTGAGCAGCAAGGGTTTGAATCTGGGGGCGGCTGAGCAAAATCTGGAACACATGGTTGAGCTGCAAACTGTGCTCAGCAACCAGACACAGCGAGTGGCTTCGGCCATCCAGAATCTGGAACTGCTGGACGAATTCCAGTCAGAAATGTCAACTCATGTCGAAACGCTGGCTGGTCTGCGTCACGCCTTGACAGACATCGCGATGATGGAAACCACGGTCGGAAAAGTGGCCCGAGTTCTGGAACCACTGACAGAAATCAGCAGCCTGCGTCGCATGGGACAGACCGAAATTCGCGAAGCGGCTCGAGTGATTCTTGATCGTCGCGGATCTCGACTGTCGCAGAATATCACGCCAATGACAGAAGCAGCCGATGCCGCAGACAGCAGCGAAGAATTGGTTCCACTGCCACCAGAAGCACGCGAACTTCACTAATCATTGGCTGCCGAATCTTCGGCGAACAAAACCCAATCAGCAACAGCACGCGATTCTCCAGTCGCGTGCTGTTTCCGTTTGCGGGGTCGACGGTTCTCAGCTAGCGGATGAGCGAGTTCGCCACTATGGTCCCGCATTCTGAATGCCATGTCTCATAGCGGGCTCCGTTAACTTCACCAAGGACTGCTTTCAATGAACCTCATCGCGGGAATTGTGATCCTGCTGCTGGCCTGCATCGGTAACGCCGAACTGTGGGTCATTCTGATCAATCGCCGCCATTCGCTGCCCTACGAACATCACGTGTTGCGCCGCGTGCGGTACTTTCACGATGCGGGATTGATTCTGTTTCCGTTGTTCCTGTTGACATTCGTTGGGCTGTCGGAAAACGGATTACTGCGTGGCGGTTTGTTTTCGGATTTGCCGCTCGCACAGCGCGGCATCGTGATCATCGCCTGCAGCGGATTGATTCCATTGTGTGCATCGGTGATTCGCTGGCAGCTGTTGCCGAAAACCGCGCGAGTCACAGAAACCAAGTCGGAAGTCGTCGACGCACTGCAATCGCTGCACAGCGCAACGCCAGAACCACAACAGCGGGTGATAGGAAACGCGTCGGGATTGTTGTGCAGACTGCCCGGCAATCAGATCTATCAACTGGAAATCAACCACAAGCGCATTGCGCCGGTGCAGTCTGGGGCGGTGAATTCGGGCTCTCGGAAAGTACTGAAGGTGGCCCATTTTTCTGACATGCACATCATCGGATGTCCGGGTCGCGGCTTTGTCGAATTTGTGACAGATCAGCTGTGTCGCTTGCAGCCGGATGCATTTTTGTTCACCGGGGATCTGATCGATGAGATCGAATTGCTGCCGTGGGCCGTGGAAGCGTTTGGTCGGTTGGCCGAGGTGGCTCCGGGTTACTTCATCCTTGGAAATCACGACTGGTTGGTCGAAGCGGACACCATTCGAACGGCGATTGTTGAAACCGGTTGGATTGATGTGCGTCAAAAATCGCTGGTCACTCCCTTGGCAGGCATAGACGTGTTGTTGGCGGGGACGGAAGCACCGTGGATTGGAACGAATCCAGCTGTGCCACTACGATCGACGGAGCAACTGCGAATTCTGCTGAGCCACAGTCCGGATCAGCGAGACTTCGCGAATGCTGAGGATTTTGATGCGATGTTGTGTGGGCATAACCACGGCGGCCAGGTGCGGCTGCCCGTCATTGGTCCCGTATATTCGCCCAGCAAATACGGCGTCCGCTATTCTGGCGGAGTCTACCAGCACAACAACATGATCATCCATGTTTCACGCGGTACCGGAGCGATGGACCCGTTTCGGTGGAACTGTCGACCGGAAATCACATTGCTGGAATTCGAGTGCTGATTGATTCTCATCGTCCATTTCTACGCGAAGTTGCGAAACGCTTTCATCAGTGATGACTGGGTTGAACTTTGCCGCGAAAACAATCAGCAGCGGGCCGAACTGACGTGACACTGAAACCTGACGGAACTAGGGTAACCTCCAGCTGTACTGCACGTCTGCTTGGTTCCGTACGTCCGCCATAGTCATGGCTAAAGCACGATGCGCCAGTCACCTTCCCTGCAGCGGCACATGTCGAAATCCAATTTTTTTGCCCGAACCAATCCCCAAGTACTGGACAAAAACAATGTCGACCACAACCTTCAACCGTGACTCATGGGCTGGTTGGTATGCGCAGGAACATCTCAAGACCGACCCCGGAATTGTTGAAATACACTATCTCCCGACTGACGCAGGTGAACGCGACATCCGGTTTGTTGAAGTGAACAGTCTCATTGGCGAACGCACCGACGAATCGTTAGAGCCTATCGATTTCGGCATCGACACGGGGACTGATACGGCTCACAAGTTGTTTGTCCTCGATGTGACACCTAGACAATGGCAGGAAATCCAAGGCGGCGAATTGCAACTACCGCTCGGTTGGTCATTTGATAATTCGGTAGTATACACCAATGAATAGCTATCAAGAGCAGTGGTGGCAACAAGCGAAGAGCGACCACGACGCTTTTTTATTGTTGCGAACCGAAGGCATTGCCCAATGCCACACACTCCACTATCTTCAGATGGTTACCGAAAAAATCGCCAAAACTTATCTGTGGCGTTCAGGCTCGCCCCCGCCAAGAAGTCATGCTGGATTTGTTCAGTTCCTGAGACTCCTTGGTCAAATCCGCCCGAATGACCGCCACCGTATTGCGAGCCTCTTCACGTTCAAAAACTATGGGCAGTTCCAGAGTTGGCTCCGATCAGCACTCCACATTGCATACTCCCTAGAACGGATCGCCCCCGCACTTGCAGGAAATGGCCCAAATCCCCGTGGCCGCACGCTGAACCAGAATCTGCGCCGGTCAACCACTCGTTTGCGATTTGGGCCTCGCTGACCAGCGGGCAAGGTCGCGACTTAATGCGCGTCATTCAAATCGCGGTCGAACGTTTTCCGGACTACGCCGACACAGAGCGGAAACGGGATTGTCGAACAGGGCGTAGAATGCGGTTTTGCTGAATGATCGCTTTGTTTGGTAGGACAGCCGTTCAGGATTGGTCGATTTCAGCTGGATCAAAGAAATCTGGGTGCGAGTCGCCGAAACTTCGCCGTAGCACCAAGTGTTGTCGTCTCACCATTATTCAACGGTACCCAGCACCGCGAATTTTTCTATAATGCGTCGGCGGTCGCCCGCCCCCGCTCAGCGATCAGCCGGGCCGAAACTTTCTTCCTGCCGCTTCTTCGGATCAACACTTGTGAGCAAATCTGGTACTCGAAAAATCACCGTTCCGCGTTTTGTGAAGTCGGCGGCTGATGGCGAAAAGTTGTCGATGGTGACAGCTTATGACTATCTGTGGGCCGGCATCATGGACGAAGCCGGCGTCGACAGCATTCTGGTAGGAGACAGCCTCGCGATGGTTGTGCAGGGGCATTCCAGCACTCTGCCGGTGACGCTGGACGAAATGATCTATCATGGCAAGCTGGTGATGCGTGCGACTCAGCGGGCAATGGTCGTGGTCGACATGCCGTTTATGTCGTATCAGGTCAGTGCTCGCCAAGCGGTCCGCAACGCCGGCCGGATCATCAAAGAAACCGGTTGTGATGCCATTAAGCTGGAAGGCGGCAGTATTCAACGCAAGACAATTCAGTCGATCATGCGGGCGGAAATCCCCGTGATGGCTCATGTGGGCATGAGGCCTCAAGCGGTTCGACAACTGGGCGGAATGGGAAAGGTTCAACGTGACGAACAGCAACTGCTGGACGACGCGCGCGCGGCCGAAGACGCTGGCGCGTTCGCGATTGTGTTGGAGCTGGTTCCGGCGGACATTGCGGCTCGAATTACGGAAGCTCTGACGATCCCCACCATCGGCATCGGTGCGGGGCCGGGCTGCAACGGTCAGGTGCTGGTCGGGCCCGATATGCTGGGCCTCACGCCGGACTTCAAACCGAAATTCCTGAAGCACTTTGCGAAGCTGCGCGAGCAATCAGTGAACGCCGTCCAGCAGTATCTTCAGGAAGTGCGGGCGGGTGAGTTTCCGGGGCAAGAACACAGCCATCAGTAAAACGGCGGGCCTTTTCCAGCCAAAAACGCGAAACCTTGGGCGTGATTGGGCATCGTCTTGTGTTCGAGGTGAACCTGCCATAAAACACGCGGTCTAGTGCGAATAGCGAGCCAGAATTGTTCTGGCCGAGTCTTGGAGAACGCTCCGTTTTCCGGCCAACTGTAGGGATTGGTGCCGATTCCGGCAGCCATCAAAGGCGAAATACCGTGTACCGAGTCTTGATCACCGACGGCCTGCACGCAGCAGGAATGCAGATTCTCGAAAACGCTCCGGACGTTGAGCCGGTTGTGATGCCAAACCTTTCGCCAGAACAGGTGAAAGCCGAACTGCACAATGTCGACGGCATTATTATTCGCGGCAAAACGAAACTGACCGCCGACGTTCTGGAAGGCCAGAAACGCCTGAAGGTGATTGTTCGAGCGGGCGTGGGCACTGATAATATCGACAGCGAAGCCGCCACCAAAGGCGGAATTCTGGTGATGAATACTCCCACCGGAAACACCACCAGCACCGCCGAACACGCCTTCGCCATGATGATGGCGTTGTCTCGCAATATCGGCCCGGCCTACGCCAGCATGAAGGACGGCAAGTGGGAAAAGACACTGTTTCAGGGAAGTCAGCTGTCCGGAAAAACGCTGGCCGTCATCGGCTTGGGCCGCATCGGTCTGACGGTGGCTCAGCGGGCCGTCGCGTTCGAAATGCGAGTACTGGGCTATGACCCGTTTTTCTCAGCGGAAAAAGCGGCGGAATACGGCATCGAATATGTTGAGAACGTGGATGACCTTGTCAAAGAGTGCGACTACGTCACCGTCCATACGCCACTGATCGAAGCCACGCGCGGCATCATCAACGCCAAGCGACTGGCGATGATGAAAAAGGGGGCCCGCGTCATCAACTGCGCTCGTGGTGGTATTGTTGACGAAGGCGATCTGGCAGACGCCATCGAATCTGGTCACATCGCCGGTGCCGCGCTGGACGTGTTCACTCAAGAACCACCCGTCGATCGTCGGCTGGTCGATCTGCCGCAGGTGCTCACGACACCGCATCTGGGAGCTTCCACCGATGAAGCTCAGGAAGGCGTGGCTGTCGAAGCGGCAGAAATTATCACCGACTATTTGGTCAACAACGAAATCCGCTACGCGATCAACATGGCTCCGGTTTCCGGGGCCGAAATGGAAGATCTGAAACACTATCTGAACCTGTCTTACCGACTTGGTTTGCTCGCGTCGCAGATGATCCAAGGCTCTGTCAAATCCGCTGAAATTGATTTTCGGGGCGAAGCAGCGGCTAAGAAAACTCGCCTGATGACATCCGCCTTCGCCGTCGGCTTGCTGGAATCGGCACTGGACGGCAACGCCAATATCATCAGCGCGACAACGGTTGCGAAATCGCGTGGAATTGCGTTGACGGAAACCGCGAGTGGCGAGTCTGAGAACTTTGCATCGATGATTTCCGTGAAGGTTGTCACGGACAAAGGCGACTTCGAAGCTTCGGGCACAATCTTTGGTCGCCAGTTTCTGCGACTGGTGAAACTGGGGCCGTTTTGCTTCGAAGCTTTCCTCGACGGACGACTGCTGGTGTACCGTCATCGCGACGTGCCTGGCTTGATCGGCTACATCGGCACCATTCTCGGCAAGCACAATATCAACATCGCCAACATGGCGTTGGGGCGTCAAACCAACCAGCCGGGCGGTGACAGCGTGGCTGTGTTGAACTTGGATAGTGAACCATCGGCCGAAGCTTTGGCGGAAGTGGCGGGGCACCCGGAAGTCAGGGGCGTGGAAATTGTTCGCCTGCCCGCTGCAGGTGCCGGACTGCCGTGGATGAGCGGCCACTAGGCAGAGTTTTGATTTTCGATTTTTGATTTTTGACAACGAAAAAAGCGACCGAGCGATAAATCGCTCGGTCGCTTTTGAATTTGCGGTCGCTCAACAAATCTGTTGAGCTGTTCTGTTAGCGACTTAGCCAGCGTAGAACGGATGAGCTGCGGTGTCGCGTTGAGCCAAAACTTCGTCAATCGATGGTTCGCCCTTCATGGCACGTTCGATTGATTCTTTTGTGGCTTTGTAATTGTTTTCGTAGATCGCAGTGTCGTCTGCTGCATCCCAGTGGATGAACACGCCGCAGACAATGACCAAGTTTTCGCACTGGTCTTTGGGAATCACGCCTGACTTAACACAGTCAGCGACAGCATTGGCAACAGCTTTTTGAGCTGGGCCGAACATCTGCACAGCCTGCTTGGCACCCTTGATGGTCACTTTTGTGATCATCACTGTGGATGGCTTCACGCACAGGTTTGGCGTACCAGCCAATAGGTTGCTATGGCCCATCTTTTGGTTAGCCAAAGCATTTGCGAAGGCAGTTCCGACAGGACCGCTTTTGTCACCGATCAGCAGATCGATATGAGCCACTTCATTACCATCACCAACCAGTGATTCGCCAACATACATAGACATTCTTGAGATCCTTTCCAGATCAAACATCAATCAAACCGTCGCTCCGCACCCACGGGTTTCGACAACACTTCGCAACCGGCGGTAGAAATGACCGAAAATCAAAGTGATCCAGTCGGTTTTCAGACGATTTCTTTATCAACTGCGAAGCATCGCAATTTCGAACGCATTCTTCAACCGTTGGCGGCGTCTTCCCTGAATTGGCAGCAGACTTTTCGGGGTTTCAGGATCGTGGGCCACGTGTTCAGGACTGGCCGAAGCCGCAGATGCGCCGTGAGTGCTTTGAATAGGCTGATAATGCGCGGGAATTCATGTTGCGGAAGTCTTGCCGCCGCTCGGAAGCCGCAGATACGAAGAACGGACACGAATTTCGGGACAGATCCTGAACAGCGAGTCACAGTCACGGAAATTTCGTACAGTTTTGTGATCTTAGACAATAATCACGGCGTTCGACCTGCTATGACTTGTCGCCATATCGACTGTTGCCATGTCGCCCGTCCGTTCGCAAATCGTTCAGACGATGCGTGTTTGCCCCCCCGAATTCAGCCAGCCAAAGATCGTTGCTTTCGTGAGTCACCTTTTGCCAACGTCAGTCCTGAACATGATTTCCTATGTGCTGGGATCACAGCCTGCTCCCACAGTCTGGGGGATTTTGCTGTTGATCGTGCTGGCACTGTTGGCCATCACCAAAGGGGGCGACATGTTCACAGACAGTTCTGTGCATATTGCCCGAATCACAAAGATTCCGCCGCTGATTGTGGGAGCCACCATTGTCAGCATGGCGACCTCGTTTCCGGAATTCATGGTGTCTGTCACCGGTGTGATTTCTGGTTCCACCGAATTCGCCGTGGGCAATGTGGTGGGTTCCTGCCTGTGCAACATCGGCTTAATTGTGGGGTCGTGCGCGATTGTGCGCAGTTACATCGCCAAACGAACCAACAGCCTCAGCGGAATCAGCGCGAGTCGAGAAATGCTGGCGGGGCCGGGGATCTTTATGTTGGTCACTGCGGCAGTCACGATTGTTTTCAGCTGGTTCGATTCCGGCAGCGAAACCGAAGCCTACGGATTCGCTCGCTGGCAGGCCGCTGTGCTATTAGTGGGCATGTTTTGGTATCTCGCCTATTCCGTCAAACAAGCTCGAAGCGCGCGATACGAAACGTCATTGTCAGAAACCAGCGTGGACCCCAAAGTGCCGCTGTCTGATATCGTTCGCACAACCCTGACCTTTCTACTGGCCTGTGCAGTGGTCGTCATCGGAAGTCGGCTGCTGGTCACCAACGGCGAGTCGCTAGCGAACATGCTGGGTGTGCCGAAACTGGTGCTGGGGCTCACACTGTTCGCTGTCGGAACCTCGCTGCCAGAACTCACGATTTCCATGATCGCCGTTCTGAAGGGTCACGAGGCCTTGGGAATCGGCAATATCATCGGTTCGAACGTGCTGAACATCTGCTGGGTCTTGGCCTCGTGTGCCGTGATTAAACCGCTGCCCATCAGTGCTCAAACGGTCTACGTGGACCTGCCCGTCACGATGCTGCTGACCGTGATGCTGGTGGCACTGCCTTGGAAAAACCAACGCATCACCACCGGTATTGGTTGGGCGTTGCTGGCCGTGTATGTTGTGCATCTGGTCGGAGTCACCGTCGCCAGCATGGCCTGAACCTGCAGAACCGTCAGGTCCGCTACAGATTGCGTCCGAGGCTGACCGATTTTCAGACTGTTTCTGGGCGCGATTTCACAACTTGAAAACTGATTCCTGCGGCATAGATTCCACCGGGCCAGTCACATCGACGATCACAGGACGGTTGCGAAACACCGTTGCTTGGAAGTCGACAAACTGACGACGGCGACTGCTGCGCCTGACTTGGATTTCTTCGACACTCTGCCACAACACCAGTACATCCCATGAGCTCTGCCCTTGCTTGCACGGAAACCCAATCACCTGCGAACGCCCCTGGCAAACACCAGCCCTGCTTTCGCAAGGCCACCATTGCTATGTTCGCCTACAACGAAGAAGCGGCAATTCGCGAATCGGTTCATAGTGCGCTGGCCGCCGGGCGTCGGCGTTTCGCCGCCGAGGACGTGAATGTGGTGGTGATGGCCAACGGTTGCACCGACCGCACCGCGGACTGTGTGCGAGACATGTCGCACAGCAATCCGGCGGTTCAGGTTCACGAATTAACGGTCGGTGACAAAGCCACAACTTGGAACTGGTACGTGCATGAATTTGCCGACTTGACGTCCGACGATCATCTGCACCTTTTTATGGATGGAGATGTCACCTGCACAGAAAACGTCGTGCAGAGCATGGTGGATGCTTTGGTTCAGTTGCCAACCGCGAACGCCTGTTGCGTGCTGCCGGCGATTTCGGTGGGCCGCAATCGAGGCCTCAATGAACGACTGTACGAAGTCGATGGCGCAATCTTTGGGAATCTTTATGGCCTGACCAACACGTTCCTGAAACGCATTCGCGATGCGAAAATTCGAATTCCCGCCGGTGCTGTTGGAGAAGATGCTTACGTCACAGAAATGGTGGCTCTGGATCTGGATCGCAACAACACCTACGACAATCGAAAAGCGGCCTGCGCCCACGCGGACTCGGGGTTCATCTATCGCAGCCTGAGCTACTGGAATGTGGCCGACATTCGACTGCAGCTGAACCGGCTGGTCCGCTATCAGATTCGTGACTGGCGATTGCCGATCTTGCGCCGCGTGAACTTCGCAGATTTTCCGGACACGATGCAGCCTATCGACCAACAGATTTTGCAACAGTTGCACAACAAATGGCTGCTGCACCCGATTCAGTGGCTCGCCCGACGCAGGCTGCAGCGGCGAGCCTCAACGTCGTTTTCCAAATCCTGAATGGCGTTGTTGTATTACTGATTCGCGTGGAAGTGTTCGTTCTGCACAGGAATCGTCACATCCAAAATCGCCCGTAGCACTTCTGCCGGTGATCGATTGCAGTCGATGCGCTCGATGATGCTGGGATCGTATTGTTCCAACACCGGCGCGGTGACTTTTTCGTACAGTTCGAATCTGTGGCGAATGATATCTTCGTTGGCATCGTCTGTTCTGTTTTCGCGAATCGCGCGGCGTCGAATTCGATGCACCATGTCTTCGGTATCGCCGCATTCCAGATAGATGATGCGATAGATTTCGAGATAGTTTTTGACGATTTCGACCTGCTGCACATTGCGCGGCATGCCGTCCAGAACCAGCAGGTCTTCGCGAGGCTTGTACCACGACAATGCCACGTAGGCGTCGACCGCCTTCTTCCAGATTTTCATCGTGAGTTCATCGGCCACCAGTTCGCCGCGAGAAATCGAGTCGTAGACTTGCTTCCCATCTGTGGAGCCAATGTCGATCGCGCGAAACACGTCGCCGACAGACAGATGAAAGAAGCCGGGGATGTTGGCCAGAATTTTTCCCTGCGTTCCTTTTCCCACGCCGGGAGGACCAAACAGCAGCACACAGCGAAATCGTTTTTTGGGAGGCATCGTCTGTTCGCTCACGAATCCGGGTGAGATGGACTGCAGGGAAATTCAAAACCGAAAGTGTCGTCAACGTAAGCCGTCGCAGCCAATCGGCAATAACTGCCGTCGCTTGCACGCAGCCAGATCGTCAGTCTTGATTGCACAATAAATTCGCCGCGAAGTATGGCAGCCAGCTGTGGGAAGCAATAGTAACAGCCGCGTTCGGCCTCAGAATTCTTCCCATCTGCCAATCTTCGGAATTCCACGCAAGCCAACATCAGCGGTGCCGGAAGTTCTGTTCCTCGTCATTCGGGTAGCGTCAGCAGGCTGCGCCAGCATGATGCCACCCGGGGGTGGAAAATTTCCTTGGCAGTGTATTGGTCGCGGGGCGGTTCCCATCAAAATGAGGCGTGGATTCCAACCTAAGCGCAGCGATGTCCGGGAGGGGACCAGAAGCAATTTCAAATCTCAAATTTCAAATTTCAAATCGACCAACGCTGCCGTGAGTCGCTGGCATACGGTTTGCTTGACCAGCTACGGAAAAGCAACTTTTGAAACTGGCGGCTGCCAACACCACTGACGGAACGGAGCGAATGCGATGAAACAGCAGTGTTTTCAGAGATTTCAGCGGTGTTGTGAGATTCTCGTCGGCCAAGATTGGCAGCAATGGCGGTATCAATCGAAATGCTCTTCGACGTTTAAGTGCTGATAATCGGCCTGCGTTGCACACAAATCGTGCAGTCAGGAAATGTCGGCAGCACTTGATCGCAAGCCCATGGTGTGAGGCGATATTTTTTTCACGTTGGAATCGTAAAATCAGCGACCAGTCTCACGCAGAGCCAGAAGGTGTATGATGATGGTGGTAAACAAGACGACCTCTGTGCAGTCTACGTCTTTGTCTGCGGAGCGAATCGCAACGCCGAAAGCTGTGACTCGAACAATCGGCCTGCAGACCTGGCGCAACATCGAAGCGGCCATTCTGGAACGCGTCGAAGCCGTCGAATTGTTTATGGCCGACGTCTCCGGTCGTTTTCGCTTCCAACGCGAAATGGTCGACAGTCCCGCCATGGTGGCTCAGATAGAACAAGCGCGGCAGTCCATCACGGATGCTCAACCCGTGTTTCAGCGACGCATTTGGCTCGCATCCATGGATCTCGTGTGTGATGCGGCGGGTCAGTTTTCGTTTGTCGACGATCACTACTGCTGTCCCTTCGGTTTGTATCGCCTGAAACAACTTGTCGATTCAACACAGGACACAGTCGGAACATTGGCGCTGGATTCATTCGCCGCAGCAGCTCGTCGCAGTATCGAAAAATATACGGGGCCAGATGCGTCGGCCGTGGTGCTGGGGTCGAACACATTCAACACGTCGTATCGCGAACACCGGTACTTCTCAGAACTGCTGGGCATTCCGTACGTCAACAACGGTCATCTGAAAGCGCAGCGGCGCGGCTTGTATCACTGCGAAGCGGGCCGCGAGAAACGTGTGAGTCTGGTGGTTCGCAGACTGCAGGATGATGAGCTCGATCCCGCCTGCTTCCGACCGGATTCCTTGCAGGGAGTTCAGGGACTGGTGCAGACGGCGGGTCGCGGATTGGTGACGGTCATGAATGCACCCGGCACCGGTTTGTTCAACAGCCGACTGCTGACGCGCTGGATTCCTCGAATGGTGAAATTCTATCTGGGGCGTGAACCCAGTTGTCCGACGGTGTCGACGCTACCGGCTACTGACCGCTTGATCCGAGAAACCACCATGGGCCGCTTGCCCCAGCACATCTTTCGCACAAATAATTCGATGGACCTGCTGAAGCCGGTCACGGGAGTCACGCCAACACCGCAACAGCTAACCGCGTACTTCCAGCGTTCGCCGATACAGACACAACCGTTTGTGGCAAGATCCGTGTTGGGCACTACGGACGGAACCAGCGAAGCCGTGTTCTCCATGCGGGCCTTTTATCTAGGCACCGCAAATCACACCATTTTCAAAGGCGGCATCGCGCGGGCCTGTGCGGCGGACGGCACGCCGCTGGCTGCTGTGACTCAAGACCCCACCGCTGAGCTAATCTTGGCGAGTGCAACGGGGTAGTTGAACTGTCCCACTTGCGTGATATAGGCGTCGCATGGGATTCGATGCGACCCTCATTTTCAGCCGTTCCAAAACCACTAGTCATGTAATGCCACTGCCGGCTGGGTTCGCGGGCCGATCAGTTCGATGCCTTCGGACGCGTGCGGCTCCCAATCCGCATCGCAATGTTCGCAGCGATCCGTGTCGACTCGCCGACGTCGCTGGCATCCGCGGCAGGTTTCCACAACCAGTCGCGGATGAATGGCGATAACCGCCAGCTAGGAACTCACACCGAATAACAATCCCAGCACAAGCCAAACCATCTGCTGACGCAGCGGCGCAACACGACCGCGCGAAAGTAGCATGGCCCCGATGCCGCCGAGCAGTGCGTGGGTCAGCAGTATCAGCCACATCGACGTGCCGATTTCATGCACGGCTTCCGGGGCGAAGACCGACGTCACTACCGACACGCCCCCAACCAAAACCGGTGGCAGAAGGTAGAATTCGTAAGAGGTGCCCGGAACGACGTTGACAAGATCCGGACGTCTGCCGGAATCCAGAATCTCACCATCCGCGTTCGCCACGCGGTATTCGAATTCCAGCGTCTGATCGTTCGCCACCAGCACCGCCGTTTTGTCGTCGACAGAGGCGACAGACAACGTGACGACATCGGACGAAGGCAGCCAGTCCAGTGACCACTCACCTGTTGGGGTGAGGTCCACATGCGACAGCGGAGACGAATGAGTCGCTTTCAGGATCTCGGAATCGGTCGATGGCAGCGTCTGGTCTTCCGTCAGCGGCTGCAAAGCATATCGCCTCAGAGTCTGCTCGTGGCGAGTCCACAGCGTGGCTTCGGGGTGTTCATTGGATGGAAACGTGACTTTCATGACTCGCGCTGGGTCATCTGTGAGTTGCCGCAATTGCTTCGCATCAAAGTCCAGTTGATAAATGCCTCCTTCATCCGCGAGGATTCGCTGGCCCCCAACCTGCATGTCGTACGTGGTCTGAGAATTGCGGTAAGCGTCGAGCGAGACCAAATCACGAAACGTTCCCTGAGGCGTTTCATCGCGACCGAAAACGCCCTGCGGCGTTTCATCGCGACCGAAAACGCCCTGCGGCGTGACGGTTCCCAGCCAGCCGCCCAGCTGTGAGTAAGCATACAACTGGCCATCGCGTTCATACAGACTCACATCGCCACCATGATGCTTCGATGTGCTTGTCGCGACGTCGCGGAAACGACGGAACAGTGTGGGCGTCTCTCGCTGCGACAGCGTAGCGAAGTCGACGATTGGTTGTTCGCGTCACGTGTCATCCAGTTCTCTGAAGGCAGCTCCGAGTTTTCGCATCACCGGACAATTCACGGCCGGCACGATGAATCGGCGCGTCCTGGTAGTTGCGAGGAATCTGTTGCCAGCACAACAGGCCGATGATGATCATCCCCAGCGGCGTCCAGCGCAGGATATCCTTGAGTTCTTTGCGAAAGATCGTGGTCATGCGGTCTCTCCTTGATCAGCGGAAGCGGACACGGAAAAGGACTGCTGCTCTCGACTGCGAGACAGCTAGGCCAGCACGGAATCGGTAAACGGCAGATCCACCGATTCCACCGAAGTAGAATTCAATCGCTCAACCGCCGCCCTGGTTTCTTCGTCGGCATCCGCCACCGTCAGATGCAGACGGCTGCCCAGTCGGCGAGCTTCCACCAACGTGCCGGGCGGGTGGCACATGCTGGCGCAGCCTGCTTGTGTGGCGCAGCCATCGGAAACCTGTCTGGAACGCCCAAACCACGGCCAACGTTGTCCGTGAAAAGTCTACGTGTAATGGGTCGGCGTCGCTTTGGCTCCTTGACCCACCCTACACAATCATTAAACGGGCCATCGTTTCACTCGTGGTCGCAGACCAAGCCGGAAAACCTAGTCTGCGACTACGGGTTAAACATCAAGAAACAGTGCGGGCTTCCTAGTTCGCTTCCAGCGCCTTCAGGATGAAGTCTCGCGATACCGTCGAACGTGGTGCTTTTTTTGTGAACCAGCTGCGGATGTCTTCTTCCATGCCAACGCCGTGCATGAAATTGTACAGGCCCTTGTTCAACGCTGTGCCCAACATGTCGTGATCGACGCCGGTGGGGTCGATGAAGTCGACGTCGTTCTGAGCAAACGAAACTGGCGGCAGAGGCACCAGTTCGATGCCGTATTCTTGCGGGTTCTTCCCCACTGGCGAATGCACAGTACACGCAAATCGGTGGAAGAATCCGGATTGAATACAATCTTCTTCAAACAACTGCCGCACATATTCTAAAGCATCCACAGTGTCCTGCACCGTCTGCGTAGGAAAGCCGTACATCAAATACGCATGCACCAAAATACCCGCATTGCTGAACGCCTTGGTCACTCGGGCGACCTGTGCAACAGACACGCCTTTTTTCATCAGCTTCAACAACCGATCAGACGCGACTTCCAAGCCGCCAGAAATTGCGATGCAACCGCTTGCGGCCAGTAGTTCGCACAGTTCCGCAGTAAACGATTTTTCGAAGCGAATGTTGCCCCACCACGAAATCGTGATGTTCCGTTGCAGAAGTTCTTCGGCCATCGCCTTCAATGCTTTGGGTGGAGCGGCTTCGTCGACCAGATGAAATCCCGTCTGTCCGGTTTCGGTCACGATGGCTTCGATACGATCCACCAAAGTCTTCGCAGCCACGCCGTCGTAACGACCAATGTAATCCAGCGACACATCGCAGAAGCTGCACTTTTTCCAGTAGCAACCATGAGCCACCGTGAGCTTGTTCCAGCGACCATCGGACCACAAACGATGCATCGGGTTCAGCATGTCCAGCGTCGACAGATAATCGTCGATCGGCAGGCCATCCCAAGTGGGCGTGCCCACTTCAGCAAACGGAATGTCTGGTTCCGCGTGGTTCATGTAGGCCACCGCTTGGCCCGCGTCAGTATCCGTCCGCAAGAATGTTCTGACCAGTTGTTCCCGCGAACGATCGCCGCGCAGATGTTCTAGCAACGCCAGCAACGGACGTTCGCCATCGTCCAGAGTGACATAATCGAAGTAGTCGAACACCCGCACGTCCGACAGTTCTCGCAGTTCGGTATTCACGAAGCCTCCGCCCAGCAGCAGCAGCATTGATGGATGCGCGGCTTTAATGGCCTGCGCGATCCGAAACGCGGCATAGACGCAGCCGGGAAACGGAACGGTGACCAAGACAATCTGCGGCTGATGGCGATCGATGGCTGCCAGCGTGAGATCACGCAGCGTGTTGTCGACAAGGTTGGGGGCGGCCGCCAAAGATTTCGCCAGCGGATCAAACGTCGGCTGACTGGCCGCTAGAGATTCCGCGTACCGGACGAATTCGAATCGAGCGTCCACGGCTTCTCGCAGCACGTCCGCCAGATCACTCAGATACAGCGTCGCAAAATGACGAGCTCGATCCTGAATCCCCAACGCCCCGAACGCCCAACCCAACGGGTCTGTACCATCGTCGTCGTCATCTTCGCTGATGTGATTGTCCAGCACATGAAAGCGCGGCCCTTCGGGCAGAAACATGCGACTGTTGATCCGGTGCGCCAACGTTGAATCGCGGCCCTGCAGAAACCGAATCACACGATCCGCCGTCGCAGCGTATTGCGAAAATTGTTCACAAAAGAACGCCACCGATTCCGACGGCGCTGGCGGGGCGGCTGGCGACGATGATTTGGGCGACGATTCGATGTGCTTCAAAATCGCTCGCAAGCCGTCTGACGAAAATAGTCTCAGGACCAACTGCAGCGCCAAGTCTTCCTGCACGGCATCGACGCCTCGCGATCGCAGAAAACCGGTCAGATAGGCGGTGGCCGGATACGGAGTATTCAACTGCGTCATCGGTGGAATGACAGACAGAACTCGCGGTGATGTGATGGTCATGGAAAGTCAGAACGCAGAAACGTGGCGGAACTTCGAGCGTGATGCTGTCAGGATAACCGTCATTGCGCCGTCTGGTTCAGTAACTTCAGCAAATACGGCACAAAGATCACGAAGCCGACCACCGCCGAACCGATCGACATGATCAACACCGCTCCAGCCGCCATGTCTAAGGCTCGCCCCACATGTTCGTCATGTTCTGAAGTGACCGATTTGGCCAACGATTCCAACGCACTGTTGAATGTTTCCGCAGTCAGCACCGCAGCCATACAAACCACCAGCACGCACCATTCTGTGTGAGTCACCTGAAAGAAAATTCCGCACAACAGCACTGCCACCGCAAACACAAAATGCACGACAAAGCTCTGCCCTTCAGAACACGCCGCGCCAACGCCGCGCAGTGCATCCTGAAACTTCGAAATCCAGTTTCGCCGTTTGTTCGACATATTCTACCGTGTGAAAACCGCAGTGACCGCTCAACCCCGACTGACTGGCAGCATAGACGAATCCTTCAGAAATTTCCCGTAGCCAATCAATCTCTTTGACTAACGAACCGTTTGGACACTAGCCTCGGACTCTGATCACACCGGGTAGCACATGCTGGCGGAGCCTGCTTGTGTGGCGTAGCCATCGGAAACCGTTTTGGAACGTCCAAGCCACGGCCATCGTCGTTTGTGAACAGAACCCGTCAGAGCGGTTTCTGGTCGCCAAGGTATTTAGGCAAAAAGATGTTGGGCCAAAAGATGCAGCACGGGATTTTTTTGCCCAACATCTTTTTGCCAAGAACAAATCAAGTGGCGTCCGTCCCGAACCTACGGCTGGGCCGTTAAAAATTCTGTATTGACCAAGGTCAATCGCCAAGGGGCCAGCCGTCGCCTACAGGTGAGTTTTGGCTTCGGTGAGTTGCTGTTGGTTGTTGACGTTCTTCAGAAACAACAGTTCGGGATCGAAGCGGAGCAGTTCGCTGCTGTCGATCGTCAGCATGTTTGATGGCTGCAGTAATGTTTGCGCTTTTCGTGTACCGGTTGTGAACAAGGTTTCGACAGTGGTTAGGATGCGGCTGCGGTAGACGGCGGCAAACGGATTGTGATGACCTTCATGAACCACTGTGATGGCTGAACATTCCGAGGCTTGCGACAATTGCGTGGACAGATATTGAATGACAGACGTGTTGACGAATGGAGCGTCGCAGGTGCTGGCCCAGATCAGCATGTCGGGCCATTGCTGAGGTCGTTGCTGTCGCAGGCATTGTAGCCCGGTTAGAAATCCGCCCAGCGGACCTTCGTCAGGAAACTGATCACGGGCGATCAAGACGTCGGTGGCCAGTTCGGGGAGCGGCTGTTCAGGTGCGGCGACAGCAACCACCGGATCGGCGACCAGTGCCGTCAGTCGGCAGACGCGCTGTAACAAAGTTTCTGCCCCAAAGCTTAGATTGGCTTTGTCTTGGCCCATGCGAGTCGACCGGCCGCCACACAACACGATTGCCGCTAAGTGATCGCAGTTTGCGTCACATTTCTCGTCAATTGGCATCCGGTTTGGCATCCGGTTTGGCATCCGGTTTGGCATCCGGTTTGGCATTGGTAAACTCGCACAATCGGTTTCTGTCAGCTGGTGGCACGTGTTATACTCAGCCACTTCGCTGCACGCCGTTCCTTTTCAGACTTTGACTCCACAATAATGTCCGACGATACAAATCCGAATCCTAGTTCAACTCAGGATCCATGGCACAAAGATGGCCTCAACTTCACATGTTCACAATGCGGCGACTGCTGCACGGGGGCTCCTGGCGTGGTTTGGGTGAGTGAGGAAGAGCTGCTGGGAATTGCCGAATATTTGGAGAAACCCATTGGAGAAATCCGCCTGTTTCACACACGACTGGTGAGTGGTCGAGTGTCTTTGACTGAGTTTCAAAACGGCGATTGCACGTTTTTTGACTCAGAAAAGCGGCATTGCAAGGTGTACCCGGTGCGTCCCATTCAGTGCCAGACTTGGCCATTTTGGACGTCGAACGTGTCGTCTGAAGAAAAATGGAAGGAAGTTTGTGACTACTGTCCGGGAGCTGGCCAAGGGGCCTTTTTTAGCTTGGAAGACATCGAAGAACGCGCCGGTCGGATGAAGGTTTGACCGTGTTTTTGCCTGCACTGCGAGGGATAGGATGGGTAACAGAAGTCGCAAAAAATGCACGGAATTTGAGGTTCTTGGCACGAGTGCCGGTGTTTTCGGCGAGCAAACCTAGGGCGAGCGTCGTGCGGCGGATTGCGTCAACACGCAATAACAGCGGAAGCTGTGCCACCTATCAGAATATCCTTGATTTTGGCAGCCGATCGGGGACGATGGTGAAAAATTCAGGCGCTCTCGAAACCGATAGAGACCCTTAGCCTACCCATCTTTCGTTTGGCCTCGATTTCCGCTGGTTGACCATTCCATGCCACAATCCAATATGAATACCCCACGAAAGCCGCTGTCTGGTTTTAGCCGTGCCACGATCATGCGGACGGCTTTGCTGGGTGTCGTTCTGTCGTCCTGCGAAATCGGGTTGGCTCAAGGTTTAATTTCCGCCCCGCTGAATTGGGGATTCGAACAGAGCTCTTCGATTTCGTGCAGTGTGGACGAGATGTTGGGGCCGTTTAAATCGCGCGAAGATTTGTCAGAACCTTTGCTGGGGCCTGGCTATCCGGCGTTGTGGATGGCGGAAGTGCAGTTCAAGTCTGTTCGCCACCGCTTGATGCCCGTTGTTGATCCTCGCACTGGCGAACGCAACACAGAATTGGTGTGGTACATGGTATACCGCGTGATTCAGCGAGATTACACGGAACTGGCGGGTGACAGTCGAGACAGTTTGCTGGACAATCTGCAGAATCCTGACACGCATCCCAAAAACGATATCGACGGAATCGAAGGGTATCCCTTGCAGTTGCCACGTTTTGTGCTGACGACGGATGATTCTGAAGAACGCCAGACGTACGTCGACGAAGTGAACTCAGAGGTTCAGCGGGCCGTCTTTTTGCGTGAACTGCAGGATCGAGCCGCCGGGCTGCGGTTGCTGAGCAGCGTGGAAGGCATGACGGAAGTGCTCGATCCGGTGTCTGTCGATGACCCCGATCCGTTAAGCAAAGCGGCTTATGGTGTGGCAATTTGGCGGGGCGTGGATCCCACAACCGACTACTTCACGATTACCATGACGGGCTTTTCGAACGCCTATCGATACTCGAAAAATGCGGAGGGCGAAGGTGTGTTTGAGCGAAAAGTGATCGAACAACGATTTGGCCGACCGGGCGACGAATTTCGGCAGACCGAAAACGAATTTCGTCTGATCGAAAGCGCTAGGCTTGGGCAAGACAACGCTGTCATCGTGGCGATGGGTGGCACGGTCATTGAATTCGAAAAAGATCAGCCCAGTCCACGGTTCGTCGGTGAACTCAGAACACAGCTGCTGGAGCTGCAAGCCGCCGGGCAACGTCCGCAGAAATCATGGCCGGTCTGGAAGTATCAGCCACGACCAGCGGATGTGACGGTCAATAATTTCGAAGCGGTTTTGCGAAATCCCCGGCAAAACACTGCTCCGGATGCCGATGCACAGAATTAGTTGTGAATTGCGACAAATTCATCCGACGATCCGGTACCGGAAACGTTCATAAACAGGCCGGAATTCGGCTCGCGAAGGTGATTGAACAGTCTCAGTCATCGCATTCAGCCCGAAAGGGCTGTGAAAAGCCTTGAATTTCTATGGGAAATCGTCAAACTCACGGCTCAAACAGACAGACTCAGGGGAGATCCCCACATTTAAATAACAGTCAAAAGGTAGAAGAGATATGGCTCATAAGAAGGGACAGGGCTCCAGTCGCAACGGACGCGATTCGAACGCTCAACGTCGCGGCATCAAGAAATTCGGTGGCCAAACAGTCGTCGCTGGCAACATCCTCGCTCGTCAAGTGGGCACCAAATGGCACGCCGGCCGTAACGTCGGCACGGGCCGTGACTGGACACTGTTTGCCCTGTGCGACGGCGAAGTTAGCTTCGACCAAAAGGGCCGACGGATGAATATCATTCCTGCCGAAGCAGCTGTGACCGCCGACGCCAGCTAAAGCCGAAGTGTTTCGCCAGCACGTCCTGAGGACTTGTGCCGAAATAACGTGCGTTTGTAGCGGCAGGGCGCGAGCCGTCCGGTGCCACGAAACCGGAGGACTTGCGCCCTGCCGCTACCCATTGAAGTGACAACTTGTTTCGGGACACGTGCTGAGACGCGAGATTCGTTTTTCGTTGTTGGGCGACGTGAAACAATGGACGGCGAGGTTCTCACGAACCTCGCTTTTTTACTGCGCCTGTGAGTCGCGCTGCCGTCCCCATGACTGCATTGTGACGGCCCCACGTTTGAGTTGGGATTCACAGCTGGACTCACCAGAATTCAGGCATATTGTTCTGTGAGTCTCCAAGTCTGGGGCCGCTAACGACCCGGAAATTTAATAACGCAGGAACCGAGATGATGAATAGGCCGACTTTTTTGTGGTCAGCGGCACTGGCAGGTGCAGCCGTCGTGGCCGTGACGATGGGCGTCATGGTATCCAACACCACGCCTGCTTCCGGGCCCGACACCACGCCCGACACCGGGCCGACTTCCACGCCGAGCGAAGCTGCCGAAAGCAGCCAGCAGAGCCTCACTTTAAACGACGACGACAACGCAGCAGGAGAACAACCAATGACTGAGCGCGCGGTACTGGCAGGCGGATGTTTCTGGGGCATGGAAGACTTGTTTCGCAAGCTTCCTGGAGTCGTCGATACGCGAGTCGGATATAGCGGCGGCGATGTGAAGAATGCGACCTATCGCAATCACGGAACGCACGCCGAAGCCATCGAAGTGGTTTATGATCCGAGTCAGACGAACTTTCGCAACATGCTGGAGTTCTTTTTTCAGATACACGATCCCACCACGATCGACCGCCAAGGCAACGATCAGGGGACGGCGTATCGTTCGGCCATTTACTATACCAGCGACGATCAAAAACAAGTGGCTCTGGATACGATCGCAGACGTCAACGCATCCGGACTGTGGCCCGGCCAAGTGGTGACACAGGTGGAACCGGTCAGTGATTTTTGGGAAGCGGAACCGGAACATCAAGACTACTTGGTCAGGACTCCAGGTGGCTACACGTGTCATTATCCTCGACCAAACTGGGTGCTGCCAAAACGGAAGTAGAAACATTTTGTATGTCATCGTCCAAAATTCAACCTGGCCTGTTGCGCAAAATGACGGTGCGCAAGGTGCTGGAATGCCTTCAGGTACAAGGCCCGCTGTCGCGCGCCGACGTGACTCGCGAAACCGGTATTAGTGCTCCGACAGTATCGAAAGCAGTCAACGACCTGCTGGATTCTGGACTGCTGGAAGAAGGCGAAGCGCCGGGAAACGCTTTGGGGCGTCCCGGAAAGCGCCTCATGCTGGCGCGCGATTCTGCGCAGGTGATTGGCGTGGTGCTGGATTCGCAGGTTTGCAGTGTCGTCACCGCCACGCTGGCTGGCGACATCGATTCGCAGCGGACGATCACATTTTCCACACCGGGCAGTTATGCGCCGTTGCAAAAGCAATTGGCAGAAATAGTACAGGCGGCGATCGACGACACCGACGCAGTCACACTCGGGATCGGCATCAGCACTCCCGGCTTGCAAAATGGTGATCAATGCCTGATCGCTCCGAACCTGCAGGCGATCAACCATCAACGTCCCGCTGCTGATCTGACCGCAGCCACCGGAATCACCGCCTTCAGCATGCAGGAAAGTCGCGCGTTGTGCATTGCTGAACGACTGTACGGCAAAGCCAGCGGCATGGACGACTTCGCCATGCTCGATTTCACCAATGGGCTAGGGTTGGGCGTATTTTGCGGGGGAGATCTTATTCAAGGACACAACGGCTTGGCTGGTGAGATCGGCCACATCACAGTTAACCCAACGGGCAAGCTGTGTGGCTGCGGCAACCATGGCTGCTTAGAAACTCTGGCCACGGATTCTGCGTTGACTGGAATGGTGTCCGATCGACTTGGCAAACGACTGACGATTTCAGAAGTCGTGGAACAGTTTCAGCAGGGAACACTGCAAGCCACGGAAGAAGTCAATTTGGTGTGCGAGTATCTGGCCATCGCGATGGCGGCGGCCATCAATTTGTTCAACCCTTCGACACTGTTCGTTTACGGCCGCCTGCTATCAATTAGTGAAGGCACAATGGAACAAGTGATTCGAATGACACGCCGCCGCACGCTGGATCCGTCGTTCGAAGCGTGCAAAATTCAGGCTGCGGGGACGACCAAGCAACAAGCAGCCGTGGCGGCTGTGGTCCACAATCTGACGCGAGCCGCCGGGCCGCGCGTGACCGAGTAAGCCGTTTCATGCCGCACATCTTTTTCGGCCATAACCTGAATGAATTCCCTTGCTGACCGATTTTTGGCGAAATCCGATTCGGCAAACATGAAATCGACGTTCCTGCCTGTGAACGAAAACAGCGAGCCCACCGGACAATAACCAATGGGCTCGCTGCTGATTGTGAAACCGTTTTGAGGGAATTCTACTCTGTGGCCACCGGCGTGTTGTTTACTGGCAGATCGACGGCAGGCTCCGTTGGAGGCTCAACTGGCGACAACTCGATTTGGTCGATTTCTTCGAGGCTTGTTTGGTTCTCGTCCAACGCCCCGTTGGTGTCTCCAGCACTGACATTCATCAATTGGTTGTCTGGATCGACAGGCGTTACCTGCGATTTGGCTGTTCCGGACGGCTGAGGCCCCGCTGAGAAATTGCTGAACACCATCAACATCATACAGGCCGCCAATGTAGCCACGGCCACCGCGATGCCTCGACTAACTGCCGGCACGGATCGCTCACCACCAGTTGCACGGGCCACTGGGGCCACAGTCAGTTCCACAGGCTTCTGCGGTTCCACCGGCGAATGAAGAAGTTCAGGCCACGTCGATGGCAGGCTGTTGAGTGCCTGAGGAACTTCCATGCGATAAAATGTCGACAGCAGCTGGTCCACTTCGTTCTCCGCTAAAAGTCGGCCGTTGAGTGGGCTGTTGAGTGGGCTGTTGAGTGGGCTGTCATTTTTGGATGGGTCAGTCATTTTCATATCCCTGTTCGTGAAGCAGCTCAGCTAACCTTCGCCGGGCACGCGACAATCTCATGTCGATGGCTGCCGCGCTGCAAATCATTGCTTTTGCCATCTGCAGCGACGACCAGTTCAGCGAGTATTTCATCACGAGCACTTTGCGATCGTCTTCCAGTAATTGTTGTAATGCATCGCGAATCGCCGTCCGATTCTCGTCCGAAGCCAATATGTCTTCTGCGGCAAACCGATCGTTGGGCAATTCGTCCAACGATGCACTGAGCTTGCAGCTACTGCTTTTGCGTCTTGCCACATCTCGAAGCCAGTTTGTACCAACTCGTAATAACCACGCCCGAGGGTCGCGGATGTTTTCCCCCGTATAGGAATGCAATCTTAGAAAGCATTCCTGAACCGCATCGTACGCTCGCTCAGGATCACTGCATTGCGAATAGAAAATCGCCCACAACTCTCTTGAGTTTTCTTGATAAAGTGCATCCAAATAGTCCGTCTCAGTCACTCGCTCCAGTTCCTGCTGCGAGTCTTGATTGGAAGGCGGCTCTGAAGCCATTCTTAAATTCCACATTGTTCAAAGGCGACAGCATCGCATTTTGCCATTCACTGCCAATTGGCCAACTGCCGCCGGATAGGAAAAATTACAGTGTTTTCCGTATCCAAAGGACCAGACGCGAAGCTCCGAAACGTCTAACCGATGGTGATACGATTTTCTGACTCAGTTTCTACAGATCCGTCACAGGGCGTAAAAAACCGCAAAGGCTGCCGGTTACGATGTCGGCCACAGTCAGGATTGTCAACTGACTGCGTTGTGCGGGTTAGTGATTGGGGCTCAGAGGCCTCCGTTGCTGTTGGCCGATCGAGCCATTTCACAGTTTACTGAACTGGAGTTGCACGATGAGCGAACACCATTGCTACCACCACACGCAGCGAGCTCCGCTATGCCTGCTGTTTGTGGGGCCGTGACTGCGTGGTGCTGACGCTGCGCAAAGGCGTCCTGCGAATCGGCACCGACGACGCCGCACGCTTGACAGATTACGTGCTGACGCGGATGCATGACATTCCACGGTCAGCCGATCACGTTGGCTGAGGTCAAATTTCAAATTTCAAATTTCAAATCTCATGACAACCGAAAAGCAAAAAATGTTAGCGGGGGAACTCTACGACGCCCTCGACCCTGAATTAGTCGCAGCGCGAGAGCGTGCCCGTGATCTATGCCACGACCTGAATGCGACTCGTGAGCGACAGCAGGACGATCGTCGGCGAATTCTGATCGAGCTATTGGGTAGTGGTGGCGATTCCGTGTGGATGCAGCCGCCGTTTTACTGTGACTACGGCAGCAATATCTATCTTGGCGAACGAGTCTACTTCAATTTTAACTGCGTCGTGCTGGACGTCTGCGAAGTGCGGATCGGCGACTTCACATTCTTCGGTCCCGCCGTGCAGATTTACACGGGCACGCACCCGTTGAACGCTAATCTGCGACGGACTCAAGAATTCGGCAAGCCCGTTTCCATCGGTTCCGATGTGTGGGTTGGTGGCGGAGCGATGATTCTTCCGGGAGTCACCATTGGTGACAAGACCGTGATCGGTGCGGGAAGTGTCGTCACCAAAGACATCCCCTCTGGTGTGGTTGCCGCCGGAAATCCTTGCCGCATTATCCGCGAGATCATCGAGACTAATTCGTAGCTCGGTGGTCCCCACCGTGATTGCTCGGCGAAGACCGCCGAGCTACGAAACGGAGATCCTAAATTAGTCGGCTGGTGTTTCTGCCGACGTCTCCGCTGGCACTTCCACCGGCGTTTCCACTGGTACTTCCGCCTTCGGTTCGGCGGGTTCGATGAGTTCTCGTTCTCTGAGATTCTGTCCGAGGTTCAGCTTCCACACTCCTTCCGCATCGGCCAGCAACACGTGTCGGCGGGCGACTTCTGTGACTTCCGCATCGATTTCCGCCGCCGTAATGTGGTCGCCAACTTTGAATTGTGGATTCTTGTTGGCCAACAAGTCGCGGAAGAACGCCATCGGCTCACCATCCAATGTCACAGATCCCGTGAAGCGCGTCAGGCTGGCCGTGTCGTCTCGCACAGACAACGACAGCTTTCCGGAAGCCGATTTTTCAGGATCGCCGCCATCCGTGACCTTCACCGTGACCGTATATTCGCCCGGTGTAAAAGTCTTCGGTGGAGTCCACGTTAGCAGCGGCCCGTCGATCTTCAGGCCTTCGGGAATTTCGCCATCGAGTGCATACTTCAACGCTTCTGCTGCGCCATCATCCGTCGCTGAAACTTCTAACCGGAAGTCTCGCCCCAACACAGCCACGGCACTTTCCGGCACGGTGATTTCGGGATCCTCGTTGGGCAACTTGATGGTGACGGAAAACTGCTTCAGCAACTTTAGATCGGGGTTGTTCTTTTGCTGCACCACAATGGTGGCGGAATACGCTTTCGGTTCCAAATCTTCAGCGGGCACCCACGTGTATTTGCCCGTCACGGGATCGATCGTCATGCCGTCCGCCGCGTCCACCAGTGCGAACGTGATTTCGCCGACATCGGCGTCGAGGTCTTCCGTCTTGGCCGTCATTTCGACGGATTCTCCCGGAGCGATCGTCTTGTCGCTGATCGCCGTCAAACGCGGATCCAGTTTTCGCGGTTCGATAGGTTTGGTGAAGGGAGACGAGCTGACGAACGCCGCGTATTCATCGTAACTAACGTCTTTTCGACCATACACAATCGGAAACAGTTGCACATAAGTGTCGGCAGCATGATCAATGGCCGAAGTGCCCAGTTGCTGGCGTTCGACGGTCAGTGTGTTGCCATCGATTGCTGAAACCGACACCATTTCTCGCCCCACCTGCGCCAGAAATGGAGTCTTCTTGGGGAACCCCTTGGTTTCTGCAACCGTGATTTTCTGATCGCCGGCCGCAATGGCCGTGGGCAGTCTGGTTAGCGGAAAAACGTCGGCGTGGTCGGGCGTGTCAGGAACGCTCATGCCTTGAGCCGTCAACGAAACTTCCATCAGCGCGTCTTTGGTCGAACCCGTGCTTTCGATGTCCAGCGACGTGATCCGATGCATCAAATCGGCTTGTTCGAACAAATACAAAAACCGACTCAGACCATCCAGTTTCACTTCGCCTTTGACAACCACGTCCACAGTCACAGACCGGCCACGTGGAGCCTCTGTGTTGCTTGGCGTCACCACCAGTGAATTGGGATTGAACTTACATTGCTCGGCCAAGTTCGTAATCCACCGCTGATAAACGCGTTGAGCATCGGCGATTTCGGGCGGCAGACTGGTGTCGCGACCGCGACTGATGCGTTCTTCGGCCTGCATCAGTTCAAAGTCTTTGGCTTCGGCCTGTTCAAGATCGGCCTGAGCACTTTTGGCTTTTCGCTCGGCGTCGCGAACCGGTTCTAGAATCGCTGGCTTCAAAACCATGAACCCCAGAATGCCAGCCAGAGCGGCTCCCAAAACTTTTGTGCGTGTGTTGTCGTCCATTATCTTTATTCTTTGTGCAAATCAGTCTGGTGTGGATTCCTCGATTTTACTGCAGGCGCCGCAGTGACTGTTGTGCCCTGCAGCGAATCACACCTACGTTTTCGCTTTCACTTGATTCGCGGGAATGCTCATTTCCAGGCGCAGTTCCATGTTATAATTCGGATCTCGCAGACTGGCCTTAATTTCTTTCGGAGCCACTTCGTAGCCAGCATCGTCCAACACTTTGCTGAGGTCTTCGATGTCGCGGCGACTTTTCGCCAGCCCTTCTGCTTCGATCAACGCCACGTAGTTGCCGTTGCGTAAACTGAACTTAAACTTCTTGATCAGCACGCGATCCGTGCCGCCCATCAACGCTTGGATTTTTTGCATCTCGTCCAGCCAACTGAAGTCTCGATCCTTCCATTCCGTCAGCGAAGCATCCAGTTTCCGATCCTGTTCGGAATTCTTGTACTTCTCGTTCAGCTTGTTCAGGTCTTTCTTGATGACCGCAATCTGTTGCGTGCGAGCACTGACTTGGTATTTGCTCCAACCCCAGCTGCCGACCACGATGGCCGCTAAGCCTGCTACCAACAGTGTCTTTTTGAGTTTCGAATAGTCCTTCTTTTCGGCGGCTTTCCGCGGATTGACGAGGTCCACCGAGGCCACGGATGTGACCTGCGAATTCGCGATGACGCCCACGACGGCCAGCATGTCTGACGGATCTAGTCCCTCCGGCAACACCAGCGTTTCCGACGGCGAACGCCCGTACATTAAATTCTGCGGATTCACGCGAATGACTTCCGCATCATTCAGTCGTTTCGAAACGGTGTCCGGCACGGCGGCCGTGATTTCGGGACTGCCGATCAATGTCAGCCGCGTGACGTTGTACGAACCCATGTCTTCGGCGGCCGACATTCGAGCTCGTGAAATTTCGGCTCGCACGGCCTGTTCGATTCCGTCCGTTGATGTCCACGACGCTCCGCTATGAGAAAACGCGACGCTGTGGCCGGTCATGAAAATCATCTCAATCGAATCCGCAGACAGCATCACCAACGCTTCCACAGCACCGTTCGCGGCCGACGATTCCAGCAACCCGCAATGCACGGCAGACGCAGCAATTCCAAACGAACTGATTCGCACACCCGCCAATGCCAAGCCGCACACCGCCAACGCTTCTTTGACATCGCTGACGTATTTTTTGGGAACGGTCACCAACATCACTTCGCGCGTTTCGGCATTCGCAGCCACAGGCAGCGGCACAAAGTCTAGGCAAACCGATTCAATGGGCACCGTTAGCCGAGTCGCCGCTTGCAGGGGAACCATGGCCGCGATTTCGTTATCGCTTAAATTCGGCAGTTCGATCCGGTTGAAAGTCACCAGTTCGCGAGGAAACACGACGATCGCGTCGGAAGCCGAACTTCCCGAAGACTTGAGAGCGGCGGCCAATGCGTCGCCGATTTCGCTGGGCAGCAAACGCCCTCCTTCACGACTGACCGTCACAGCCGCGCGAACGCCCACTGACTTGGAGCCTGCTGAACCGATGGCTGCAATCAGTCGATCACGATTCCACTCGATGACAAGAGTTTCCGGCATGTGTGGTGTTCTTCTAACGAAATGAAAACGCGAGTCTGCGACGGTGGCTGAAGTGGTTTGGGTTTTCTGCCCGCTGCCACAAGCAATTGAACACCGGAACCCCCATGGTGGTGCCGAAATGACCTAAACGCAATATTCAGCTTAGACTTGTGACGACTGCTCACGACAATCTGCAACGATTATCGGGGGCTGAGCCGCCAATCGGAAGGATTTCGGGCGAAGAAAACCAGCAGTCGCGTGTTTCCCCGGCCATCGAGCCACAGTTTGGTTTGCAACACAAACAGCAAACGACAAATGACAAATCAGAGATAACGAATGACAAATCTGCAATTCCTGTGGTGAACCGCTATTTGTTACTCGTGATTTGATATCTCTCATTTGTCATTGAACGCCCTACCAACTAATCGGCTTCCATGGGTTCTTCAACCGGCGTGGTTGTGTCGTCTACCGGTTCAGCGGGCGAAGCGGGCTCCAGTGCCGTTCCGGCCGGGGCCACAGACCGTTTTTCGCTGCAGCCCACGGAAAACAACAACAAACACAGGGCGAAAACCGCCAGCCAGGACATTTGACGCATTCTATTTATCCTCAAGTAACACAGGCCGACACGCTGAGATGGTCGGCAATTTCGGAAACTGGTCGATATTCTCACGGGCGCGGCGGCGAATGGCCCAGATGGATCGTAACTTGTTTAATCATAGACACTTACGAAACGAAAATCGCCAAGCGCCAGCCGCAACGCTCGCCTATGAATGTTAAAGTGTAGCGATTCCATCGATTTTGACTAAGAATCTGATTGTGTCGGGTCGATAACGATCATGTCTATTCGGCGTTCTGTCGGACAGATGCGATCTTTGACAACTTAATCTGAAGATATGATCAGGTGCGAATTACGCCGTCGGAGGCCCGCTTTCTGCTGTCGTCTGACAGTGACTGTGAACAAGGGTCTTGACAGTAAGTCTATTGCGACCATACAGTTGAGTCGTTCGGTAGGACCTGTTGAAGACATTGGAAGACCTTTCTCGGGAGACTTTGGTCGTGACCAAGAAAGAGATTGTGAAAGCAATTTCGGAAGAGCTGGGACTGACTCAGCTGAAGACGAAAGAAATCGTACAAAAAACGTTCGACGCCATCGTGGAAACGCTGGTGACGGATCGGCGGATCGAGTTACGGAACTTCGGAGTGTTCGAAGTCAAACAGCGTGCCGCTCGAAAAGCCCGCAATCCTCGAACCGGAGGTCAGGTCGAAGTCCCAGCCAAGTTTGTGGTGACCTTCAAACCGGGCAAGGAAATGGAAGAACGCGTTCTGCAACTTGAAGAATCAGAGCGACTTCGAGTCGAAGCGGCGACCAAAACCGCTCCGCAGTCATACGGAAACTCCGGCATGACCAACAATGGGTCCAGTGTTTATTCTGGTGAGCCGACTTATCGTCCGCCCGCCGGTCCTGCTCCTCACAGCCATGGTGGCTAAACGCCGCCAGCTCGGATGAGTTGCTGAAGTGTTGAAGTGCTCCGCATCAGATCATGTTTTCAGATTAAGTTGCCAATCCTAGAAGTCCGTTCCGACATTGTCTGGACGGCAAAAAGCAACGATTAGACTGATTCAATCAGAAGCGGCTTAGATTCGGCCAGACTCGATTTTTGAGCTCTGAATGATAGCCGGGTCCAGGGAAGGACAGGACGATGACACTGCGAAAACGCTTTCTCACTGGTCTGCTGTTGGCATGCACATGCCTGAACGTCGGCTGTGCGTTGCCGATCTGGCATCCATCACCGGATATCCGTGCTAGGCAGCTGATTTATTCATCAGAAAGCATGCGGCATATTCCAGAAATCTGGGAACGGATCTGGGGCCTTGAGCTACCCGACCTCGCGACACCCTACCGTGTCCATGGCGGCGTGATCTAATCACACTGCGGCGACGGGTTGCTTGCAGCTTCGCGCCCGCACCATCGAACCCAAGACGGACCGCTGTGCGCGCCAAGCACAGGGGTCTATCTTCGTTTGCAGACTTTGCAAACGTTGCCGTCTGAGTGGCACAACGCTATAAACCGCCCACGAAACTATCGTTGCAGTTCGGAACTTCAAACCGCTTTGCCAGGGGCCATTCGTGACGGCCGCTGAAACCGCAACGCCACATCACGGATCGAAACTGAACGATATGATTGAGGTACAGCTGCCGGACGGCAACATTGTTCAACTGGATGACAACGCCACTGCTTTGGATGTCGCCAAAGGGATCAGCGAAGGCCTAGCTCGAGCCACAGCGGCGGCGGTCATCGACGGCGTCACCGTCGACGCCATGCGGCCCTTGGCAGAACTGACCGAACTGCGGCCTGTCCCACTACAACTGCTGACCACGCGCGATCCCGAAGCGGCCGCCGTCATGCGCCACAGCTGTGCTCATATTATGGCCCGCGCCATCATGCGACTTTACGAAGGCGTTGGCTTGGCCTTCGGTCCGGTCAAGGGGAACACGTTCTACTACGATTTCGATCTGGCCACGCCGATCAGCGATGACGATTTTCCGAAGATCGAAGCGGAAATGAAGAAGATCGTGAAAGAAGCGGAGCCCTTCGAACGCTTCACCATGAACCGCCACGAATCGATCGAATTCTGCGACGACCTCAAGCAGGAACTGAAGGTCGAACACATTCGCACGGGTCTCGCCGATCACGATTTGCTTAGCTTTTACCGACAGGGCGAATTCGTCGACCTGTGCCGAGGCCCCCACATTCCTCACGCCGGAATGGCCAAAGCCTTCAAGGTGCTCAGCGTTGCCGGAGCTCACTGGAAGGGCGACGTTTCTAACCGTCCGCTGCAGCGTGTGTATGGCACGGCGTTCTTCGACAAAAAAGAACTGAAGGCGTATCTGGAACAGATCGAAGAAGCCAAAAAGCGTGACCATCGCGTGCTGGGCAGCCGGCTGAATCTGTTCGCCATCAATCCAGAAGTGGGTCAGGGCCTGCCACTGTGGTTGCCGAAAGGGGCCACCATTCGCGCCACGTTGGAAGACTTCATTAAAGGCGAATTAACTCGCCGAGGCTACACGCCGGTGTACTCGCCGCACATTGGGCGGGTGGAGTTGTACGAAACCAGCGGTCACTTTCCGTACTACCGCGATTCGCAGTTTGCGCCGTTGTTCGGTCATTCCGCCGGGCAATTGGTCGACTATTGGGTGCGATGCTTGGACCCGCAGGTCACGGAACTGCAACCGCCGACTGACGACGAAGAAAAGACGCTACTCGATGCGGCCATGGTGCTGGGTTTTAACGGTGATGATTTTCCGCTGGACGGCCCGAACGAAGAGAAGTTCGAGATGCTGCGGAAGTGGGAAAAGCAGCAGGAACGCTATCTGCTAAAACCAATGAACTGCCCGCATCACGCCATGATGTACAAAGCGATTCCGCGCAGCTATCGCGACCTGCCCGTTAAGCTGGCGGAATTCGGCACCGTCTATCGCCACGAACAATCGGGCGAACTGAACGGACTGCTGCGCGTTCGCGGGTTGACTCAGGACGACGCACATTTGTTCTGTACTCCCGAACAAGTGGAACACGAATTCAAAGACACGTTGGGTCTGGTGAAGTACGTGCTGGACGCCGTCGGGCTCAAAGACTATCGCGTGCAGTTGTCCACCAAAGATCCCGATTCGGACAAGTACGTCGGCAGCGACGAACTGTGGCAGAACGCTCAAGCCGTGCTGCGTAAAGTGCTGACCGAACAGGGACTGGACTATGTCGAAGCCCCTGGCGAAGCAGCCTTCTATGGCCCGAAGGCAGACTTCATGGTCAAGGACTGTCTGGGTCGTGAATGGCAGTTGGGAACCGTCCAGCTGGACTACAATCTGCCGGAACGTTTCGAATTGGAATACACGGGCCGCGACAACAAGCCGCATCGTCCGGTCATGATTCACCGCGCGCCGTTTGGGTCGATGGAACGTTTCGTGGGTGTTCTGATCGAACACTTTGCTGGAGCGTTTCCGTTGTGGCTGTCGCCGGAACAAATCCGCGTGCTACCGTTGAGCGAAAAATCGGACGACTACGCCAAGGACGTGGCGGTCAAATTGCAGCGGGCGGGTTTCCGAGTCACCACGGATCTGCAGAGTGCAAAGTTGCAGGCCAAGATCCGAGAAGCTCAGATGGACCTGATTCCCTATATGCTGGTGGTGGGACCGAAGGAAGCGGAACAAAACGCGGTCGCCGTGCGTTGCCGCATCGATGGCGACTTAGGCGTGATGTCGTTCGACGACGCCTTGCAGAAGCTCAAAGACGAACGCGACAATCTGGTCATCCGACAAGTCGCGAAGCCCACCGCACTGTAGCTCGGCGGTCTCCGCCGAGAAGAATAAGAACTCACGGTGGAGACCACCGAGCTGCGCATTCTTCATGTTTCACTTGTAGTCGCAGACTCGATTTTTTTCTTGGTCTGCGACCACGGGTTAAACGATTGACGACTCATGCGTCCCCGCACGCGGTTTAAGCCGCTGGTTCTACGGTCACCACATTGGCCAGATCGACGGTTGCGGTGTCGTCGGCGACGATGTCGCGCGCTTGCCGGCCTTCTGGGATTTTGGAACGCACGTCGTAGGCGAGTCCAACCATCTGCAATGCTCGAATCGACCACCATGTGATGTCGACTTCCCACCAGCGATGGCCGGCCGGAGCAACGCTGGGATGAGCATGGTGATTGTTGTGCCAGCCTTCGCCGTAAGCCACGATGGCGACCCACCACAGATTTCGAGATTCGTCTCGCGTGTCGTAGTTGCGATAGCCCCACAGATGAGTGGCCGAATTCACGAACCATGTGGAATGGTAAGCAGCCGTCATGCGAACGCACATGCCCCAGACCAAAAACGAAACGCCCATCTGCCAGCCGCCGAACGCCCAGCCGCAAGCCAGCAGCACAACGCCCTGAGCCCACAGCCACACGGGAAAGGTCTTTTCGAAGAAGACCATCATCGGTTGGTCCAGCAGTTCTGGAATGTACTTCTTAAACAGCAGCTGCTTGTCTTCTTCTTTGCGAGCGACAAACAGCCACATGATGTGAGACCACCACGGGCCGATCAGTGGTGAATGCGGGTCGCCTTCTTGATCGGATTTGTGATGGTGCATGCGATGATTGGCCGCCCACATCATGGGAGAACCTTCTCCAGACAGGCTTCCGGCCAGCATGACCGCGAACTTCGCTGGTGCCCGCAGCTTCATGGACTTGTGAGACAAGAAGCGATGATAGCCCAAGCAAATGCCGATGCTGCAGGTCACCCAGTGCATGACCACGCAAATGGCCAAGGCCTGCCAGCTAAAGAACGCCGGTACCAAAGCAGCAAAGCAGCCCAGATGAATGAAGAACAGAAAACCGGTGACAACCCAGTCCACGTTATCCCAACGCAGCTGCTTCTTGGAATACGATGTATTCAAGGTCTCAGTGTCGGCCTTGGCCTGTCGGCGTTTTTCTGCAACTTCGTCCGACACTGTCGTCGGCACCCCGAGCGTGCTTATTGAGCCACTCATTGTCAGTTTCCCTTGCTATTCCATGAACGCCTCAGGCAATGCTGAGCATTCAGATCTGTAGATTTCACGGTCCTCGTTCGCCTGCTGATCCCTGTCATGTTGAGGCAGCAAACTCGCGTTGCTGGTGGGACCATACGCCCGAAATCGAATTAGCTCAAGCCGATCCTGTCCGGCCGTAGTCAAACATTCGTCAAAGGTCTGTCACGGACGTAACTTGATACGGGCGAAGGGTTTAGACACGAAGACAAATTGCCATGTGACGACTCCAATTCCAGGAATCCAGCGACCACACGTCTCACGGTCGCACTCCGGCACAAAGCATGCTTGTCCCCTAGGTGATGCCCTAGGTGGTGTGCGGTTCAAGATTCTCTCAGAGATTATGAACTCGAATCACCGCGTGGGCATCGTCCCGGCGTCCGTATCCGTGGTACGCGGATTGATCGGCACAGTTTTTCTGAAGCGTACGATCGGATCGACCGATACAACCCATGGGCCAGCGTGGCAGTCTGCGCTGATTGGAACTTTTTAGAAAAGGGTGTCGCCGTGCAGAAGCCCTTTGTTCATTCCGACTACGTTGAACTGACGGTCCACTTCCGTTGCAATCTGAAGTGTCAACACTGCATGATTCTGGACAGCATGCACTGGCTGAAACCCGCCGACGATGCGGAATTCGAAGCGCTGCTGGCAGAAAATCGGCAGCACCAACGCTGGAAGGGTCTGATCCTGACCGGAGCCGAAGTGACCCTTCGCAAAGACCTGCCACAGATGGCTCAACGAGCCACAGACGCCGGCTTTCAGCATATCCGAATTCAAACGCATGCCATGCGCTTGGCGGATCGGGACTACTGCAAAACTCTGGTCGACGCCGGAATCGACGAATACTTCGTCAGCCTGACTGCCGACACAGCAGCGCTGCACGATGAAATCACGGAAGTCCCCGGATCGTTCGACAAAACCGTGCAAGCGCTACAACATCTGGACACGTTTCCGGGTATCAAAGTGATGACCAACACGGTTGTCACACAACTCAGCTACCAATCCCTCGTCGGCGTCGTCGAACTGCTGAAAGACCTGCAGCAGCTGGTGGAAATGGACTTCTGGAATTACTGGCAGATGGAAGAAGAAGGGAAACCCAAGCTGTTGGTGTCTCACTTTGACGTCGCGCCGCATCTGAAACAAGCGATTTTGTTGGCTCGAAACTATGGTCGCTACGTTGAGGTCAAGAACTTTCCGCATTGTCTGATGGGCAACACGGCCGATGCGCTCACGAACGATCAGCCCGAACTGCGCATCGATCCCAAATTTTGGACGGAATTCAATCGCAACGGCTTTCAACAATGTGCGTATCGCGATGTCTGCGGTTCAAAGCAATGCTTGGGCCTGAATACGGCGTATGTCAAACATTTCGGCTGGCACGAAGACTGTCTGTCTCCGTTACCGCGCGCCGCGTAAGTTAATTTACAAACAGGGTTCAGCAACGTCATGGATGACAAGTCTGCAAATTCCAAACCGCACCTCGTGATCGTCGGCGGCGGCACGGCTGGCTGGATGACGGCTGCGCTGCTTAGCAATCAACTGAACCCAAAACAGTACGACATCACAGTGATTGCTGAAGACGATTCCGGAATCGGCGTCGGCGAAGCCACCATTCCGTCGATCGTCGGTTTACTGAAGACGCTGGGTGCCGACGAAGCCGAATTCATGCAGGCCTGCGACGCCACGTGGAAGCTGGGAATTCAGTTTTCGGACTGGCTGCAACCCGAACACGATTATTGGCATCCGTTTGGAGTCGCAGGCGCAAAAATCGATGATCGCGATCTGTTTCCGTTTTGGCTAACGGAACAACAACGCCCCTACCACGCGTACTCGCTGCATTGGGCGGCGGCGGTGGCTGGCAAAAGTCCGCATTCGGCCACCGTTCAATCGCCGATCGCCGCCACGTCATCCTACGCCTTTCACCTGAACGCCAACAAGCTGGCAACTTGGCTGCAACAGCGCGCCGTCAGTGCTGGTGTGCAACAGATTCGAAGTCACGTCTCATCGGCAGACCGCAACACAGCCGGCGAAGTGGTGGCCGTGCAGCTAACCAACGGCACTCGGATGGCGGCGGACTTCTTCGTCGATTGTTCCGGCTTTGAATCCATTCTGCTGCGACAGATATTGCAGGACGAATGGAACGACTGGAGCCATCATCTGTTGTGTGATCGCGCGGTCGCCGTTCGAATGCCGGGCAAAGCTATCGTGCCGTCACACACGCGATCGCTGGGACTGTCGGCTGGCTGGAGCTGGCAGATTCCGCTGCAGAATCAACGCGGTTTAGGCTATGTTTACAGCAGCCAATTCATTTCTGATGACGACGCTTGGCAGGAACTGCAGCGCGTTCACCAGCTGCCTGCTGATGAAGTCGCGGAACCGAAGTTTCTGAAGATGAAGGTGGGCCGCCAAACACGCTTCTGGAACAAAAACGTGCTGGCGATCGGGCTGTCGGCCGGATTTGTGGAACCTTTGGAATCCAGCGGACTGCATCTGGTGCAGGTCGGTGTCGAACGTTTTCTGGAACTGTTTTCACTGGACAGCAACGCCACCGCGCTGCACGACGCCTACAACGCAGACATGACGGGTGTGTTCGACGAAGTCCGCGATTTTGTGCAACTGCATTATCACCTAAGTCAACGCACAGAAGACTTCTGGCAGACTTCGCGCGAACTGCCGTTGAGTTCTGAACTCACGCATCGCCTGCGGCTGTACAACGAAAGCGGCACACTGGATCTGCTGCGACCAGAAGCGTTTCCAGAATCCAGCTACTACTTTTTGCTAACGGGCAATCAACGTCTGCCCAAACGGCCGCCCGCGATGACGTTATCCATTGATGCCGATCGATTGCGATTTGTGATGCAGTCGATCCAAGACCAAAACAAAAACGCGCTACGCGATCTTCCTCTGCACGAAGAAATGCTGAAGCAAGTTCATGTAGGATTGGCCAAGGCGTCATGACGGTCACCCCGCGATTTGTGAGCGGCAGGGCGCTCACATAATCTAAATCGCGTACTATTGGGCTAGCGCCGTGCCGCTCACAAAATCTAAGAAATCACATGACAGCGACAAACCGAAAACTCAGCCGCATCGCGTTGGTCTGCTTGACTCCAGCTGTGGACAGTCACGAACACGAAGGCGCAGAACTGCCATCGTACGGCGTGCATCGCGTGCTGGCGGCCGTGGTCGCTCATCCCAAACTGGCCGACGTCGAAACTCAGCTGATCGATTTAGAAACCGATGACGTCAACGGCTACGTCGACGAACTGATCGCCTTCGATCCTCAGGTTGTTGGATTCTCACTGTTCGTCTGGTCCATGGACTGCCTGATCGCGGTCGCGCGGCGGATCAAACAACGTCTACCTCACTGCGCGATTGTGTTCGGTGGACCTTCTGCGCGACCACCGGTGCTGGATCTGCCGCACTACCAACACGCGATCGATTACGTTGATGCCGTGGTGACTCGCGAAGGCGAAGAAACGTTCTGCGATATCGCGTTGGCGGTGCGAAACAAACAGGCCACGGTCAGCCTATTGGATACTTTCCGGCACGTGCCAGGTCTGGACCTGCCGACGCTTTTGGGCTGGCAGAACACGGGTTTTCGAGCCCCGCCGGCGCATCTGGATTCGATCGCTTCACCCTATCAGATGGGTCTCATGGCTTATCAAAGTGTGGGTTATCTGGAATCCTTTCGAGGCTGTCCGATGTCGTGTACGTTTTGCGAATGGGGGGCCAAAGATATTTCGAAGGGTTGTTTTTCTGAAGACTACATGACCCGCGAACTAGAAGCCTTGCAGGCCAACGACTGTCCGGCGGTGTTTAATGTCGATGCCGGTTTGAACCTGAACAAAGCTGCCTTCCGCAATCTAGCCAACGCCGAAAAGAATGTTGGTTTTCTAAAAGACAGCCAGCTGTGGTGCGAAATCTATCCGTCGATGATCACGGATGAACACGTCGATTTTCTGGGGCACTGCGGACCGTCTTATTTGGGCGTGGGACTGCAGACATTCAACCCCGAACTCTTGAAGAGATTGCAACGACCGTACGGTCGCGAAAAATTCGAACCGGCGATCGAACGGCTGTTGCCCGTGGCGGCCAACATCGAAGTCCAAATCATCTTTGGCTTGCCGACGGATACGTGGGACGGGTTTATCGAAACGTTAAGTTTTGCACTTAGCCTGCCGGTCACGGTTCGAGTGTATCATTGCTTGGTTCTGCCGGATGCTCTGATGACGCGCGGCCAGCCGGAATGGGAAATGAAGTACGAACCGTACACGCTGTCGATGCTGTCGTGCGTGGGCTGGACAGAACAACAGATGCTGGACATGCGAGAACTCATGACACGCGAAACGATGCTGTGTGGTGGAACGGCGGGTGATTTTTGGTGGTCGTTTCCGCCAGCCAGCAAACGCAAGTCCATACCGAATATTTCGAACGGCTTCGTGCCAGCAGCATACGCGGGAGTTCGGAAAAGTGCCTGATCTGGCGATCTCACAATCGACTGTCAGCAAGCGATCCGGCCGCCGAATCGCGCTGGTCGCGTTGTATCCCACGCCAGATCCGGCGATGCCCGAATTCATCTCCAACCACGGCGTGCGGATGATCGAAGCCACGCTGCGCGCCACCGAATTACCGGGCCTAGAAGTGTTTGTCTTTGATCTGCATGACGCCACAGCGGACGAACTTCTGCAGGCGCTGCTGGATCTCGACCCCGATGTTGTGGCGTTTTCTGCGTACTTGTGGTCGTTTCCGTTATTCGCAGAAGTGGCCGTGCAACTGCATCGCGAAGACCCGGAGCGACTTATCATTTTCGGCGGCCCGTCGGCTCATCCCGCCATGCTCGACCAGCCACCATTCCACCAACTGCGGTCCGCGCTGGACGTGCTGATTGTGGGCGAAGGCGAACACACGTTTCGTGAAATCATGTCGCTGGACGATCGCAATGTTCAGCACTTGAGCACCGTGCGAGGAATCGCGCAGTGGACCGGTTCGGAATGGCACCAAACAAAAAAACGCCCACTGGCGGATCTGAACAAACTGCCATCGCCGTACGTAATGGGCTTGGTTCCGGAAGGCGGGCTGGGCGTTTTGCAAACGTATCGCGGTTGCCCGTACACTTGTTCGTTTTGCGAATGGGGCACCATGGCTTCTCCCAAACGTGTCCGCACGGCCGAACATCTGGCGCTAGAATTCGACGCGATGGCCGACATCAACGTTAGCGGCGCATTGTTGGTCGATGCGGGACTGAACCTGAATTCTCGCGCCTTCGATCAGTTAACACTTGCCGCTCAGCGAACGGGGTTCTTTCTGAATCGTGGGCTGATATCGGAAGTGTATCCGGCCAAGATTCAGGATCAGCATCTGCGATTTTTGGAAGGTGTGGGCAACCCGTTGGTGGGGATTGGTTTGCAGTCATTTGATAACGAAGTGCTGGCCCATGTGGAACGCTCGTTCGAAGAAGATCGGTTCGTCGCCAACGTGCAAGAATTGACCTCGGTCGCTCGCGTGGCCATCGAAATCATCATGGGGTTGCCCGGCGATTCACCGCAGAAGTTCCGCGAAAACTATTTTCGCGCTCGTGAGTTTCCGTGTGCTTTGCGAGTCTACCATTGCTGCGTGTTGCCGTCGGCCTTGATGGTGCGATCGCCGCCGGAACATCAACTGAATTATGACCCTGTGTCGTTGAAAATTCGGTCGTGCTTGGGCTGGTCGGAAGACGACATTCGCCGCGAATGCGAATTTCTGAACCAGCAAGCGGCCAGCGAATCCGGCAGTACGGGAGACTACTTCTGGGTGTTTTCGGCTCCCGCGAATCCCACCATCGCGTCAGGAAGGCGGCAAGCCGCATGAACCATTCATCGCAACTTTTGCTAGCAGAATCACTGGTCGGCAGTCCGCAGCCGTTCTTTCAACTGTTGGAACTCAACAGCAATCAGGCCAGCGAATATGCGTCCGCCATTCAGCGGCTGCGCGACGGCGACCTGACGGGAATCGTGGTGCGGAATGTTTATCCCACGGACTTCATGCACGCGATTACCGCCCGCTTGGAGGCTCATGATCCTAAGTTTCTGAAGACCCTGTTTCCTGAAAACTTTAAGTCGTGGTTTTACGGCCGTAACCTGAATCTGATGGGCACCGATCCGGCTACGTATTTTCAGCAGGCGGCGGAATTTCATCAACAGATGAACGAACTTTTGTCTGGCGAAAACGCGGTCTCTCGGCGAGTGATGTCGCTGTTGTCGCAGCTGGACGAAGGGCGGCCGTATGGTGCGGCTCCCGGTCCGGACCCGGAACAAAACTACATGGTGACGACGTTCCGAGGCCACGCGGAAGGCGGCTATATTTCGGCGCACTGCGATAACGAACAGTCCGTGCGAGATTCGTACGAACATCTGGGAACCTTGGTCGCCGATCATATGTATTCGATGGTGCTGATGATCGGTGCAGCAGAAGATGGCGGCGACCTAGAAGTCTTCGATTACAGGATTGAACCGGGCGAACGCGCAGGTCGCACGGGAGCCATCGCTGGCAAGGTTGACTTGTCGGCGTTGTCGTCCGTGCAGATTAAGCTGGAACCTGGAGATCTCGTGGTCGTGGATTCTGGACGCTACTTGCATCAGGTGACGCCCGTTGTCGGAACGAAGAATCGGTGGGTCGCGTGCAGCTTTATGGCTCGATCGCTGGAACGCAACGCTGTCTATTGCTGGGGTTAACCGATGAACGCATCCACCACTGCTGCCAATCAGCCGCCCGCGTATTTCGACCGCATGATCGATGCGTTTCATGCTGGCCACACCGGACGGCACGCGCATCTTGGTCATTGGGATGTTGGCGATGATGGTTTCACGGGCAGTCTTGTAACCGACTTTGCGGCGGCTCAACGGCGGCTGAATTCCGAACTGATTGGCATGGCGAATCCCACCAACGAAAGTCGCGTACTGGATGTCGCTTGTGGATTCGGCGGACTGGTGCAGCAGTTGGACGACACGTTGACCGACTGCGAACTGCACGGCGTGAACATCGACGACCGTCAGCTGGATATTTGCCAGCAGCTACGTTCGAACAATGGAAACACGTTACGCTGGCAGGCGGCGGATGCGTGTGATCTACCGTTTTCCGATGCCATGTTCGACACCGTGTTTTGTATCGAAGCCATGTTTCATTTTCAGTCGCGGCAACAGTTTTTGGCAGAAGCCAAGCGCGTGTTGAAGACCGGTGGCATGCTGGCCGTCACTGATTTCGCTTTGACAGCACCAGCTGCAGCCCCTGCGTTTTGTTTGGAAGCCGTGTTGGCCGATGGCTACGGTCCGTGGCCTGATCCGTGGTGTCGAGATGGCAGTGCTTTGGAACTTATTGAAGGCCTGAATGGCGGGGCGTGGCTGAACGTGCGGCACATCGATGCGACGGTCAATACGTACCCCAGCTACGAACATGTGGTTTCGGAACGTTGCAGCATCGACATCGATCCGGGCGATCCGGCGGTTCGGTCATCGCTGCTGTTGCAATGGCTGCACGTGAATGGACACCTTCGATACGACTACATCGCGGCCACGGCAGGAGATCGTTCATGAGTCACATTGTTGCGATCTGCGGCATGATGGGTAGCGGAAAGTCGACAGCCCTGCGCCAGCTCTCGTCAAAGCATCCGGATTGTTGCTGCCTGCATGAAGACGATTTTAATCCGGCGCTGCTGCAGTCGGTGGATCAGGTTCAGGCATGGTGGGAACGCGGCAGCCCGCTGGCAGAAATTGACCTGTCTGATTTGGCGGCAGAACTACAGCGCGCGGCAGACAGCGGCAGCGTCAATGGTGTGGTGTTGTTGGAAACACAGTTCGGCAGGCTTCATCCGGCGCTGAGACCCATGATCGATCTGCAGTGCTGGATCGATGTCGAACCGGATCTGGCATTGGCTCGCAAGGTGGCTCAACTGGCAACGCAATTTGCAGAAGCACCGGATGCGGCTACATCGCTGCAGCCGTTGTTCTGGCTGGCCGAATTCTGCGACATCTACGCTCAGACAACGCGTAAGTTTTTCATGAAGCAGCGCACAGAAGTGACCGGGCAGTCCGATATCGTCGTCACCGGTGATCAGTCGCCAGCAGATGTGTGCCAACAGCTGGAACAGGCACTGCCCGGATTATTTTCAAATGCTGCGTAATTTCGAAAATCGAAAATTCGAAATTTCAAATTCCCACATTCCCCGTCTCAGGACACTGACGTGACAACACCGAACACCGAACCTTGGTCCCCGACGCTCCGCTTTCCAAAGCGCGTTGTCATTCTTGGTGGCGATCACGTGGCGTGGATGGCGGCCACCTTGATCGCCCGTACTCTGTACAAGCTGAAAATTCGCACCACCGTGTGCCCCGGGCAAGATTCGCAAACGCCGTCGAACCGGACGTTCACTTCCAGCAGTTCTCTGACCGGGCTGTTGGCCAGTATGGGCGTGGATGAACACGACCTACTAAAAGCCTGTGGCGGCACATACCGGCTAGCGACTCAGTTTTCTGACTGGTCCGCAGTGGGGCGTGATTTTTGGCAGCCGCTGGGCGTGGAATCTCTCCAGATCGACGGACGTTCGCTGTTTGATGTGTGGGCGACAGAACGTATCGCCGGGCGACTGCTGCGGCCGCTGCATTCGTATTCACCTCACTGGACCGCTTGCTTGGCAGGTAAAGCTCCGCATTCATTTTCAGGAACATCCGCCATCGGCGAATCGGGGCACTACGGATTTCATGGCGATGCCGGCGGTCTGGCAACATGGTTTCGATCCGCTGCATTGCAGGTTGGGGTTGAAGAAGTCGCGGGACAAATCGGGCGAACTTTCCCCAACGGACGAGGTGGAATTGGCCAGGTCAAGTTGCAGTCGGGGCACCCCGTTCCAGGCGACTTGTTTATCGATTGCCGCGCACCGGATCAAATTTCGACGGATGACTTTTCCGATCTCAGCGATCGCTTTCTGTGCAACCGCCGTGTGAACGTGGCGTCTGCCGCAACACGCCAAGTCCAGCCGTTTACGCGCGTGACAGCCTTGGATAGCGGTTGGCAGCTGACAGCTCCGTTGGCTGCGGAAACTCGCCATAGCTATGCGTTCAGCAGCCACTTTGTGACCGACGACACGGCGGCCGAACAGCTGACAAGCAACGTCAATTCGCGACTTGAACAGCCGTTGACATCAAATAATGCCATCGACTTCGGGGATGTGTCGCACTATCGCCGTCGCACGTTTTGTGCAGACAACGTGTTGCATTTGGGCCGCAGTGCGTGGGGAATGGAGGCGTTGAGTTCCACGGATTTGCACGTGGATTTAGCGGCCGTGGAATTGATGCTGGAACTGTTTCCCGATCGATCTGTCGGCAAAGCGACGCGAGAGGAATTCAACAGGCGGATGACTTCGCTGGCTGACGAACAACAAACGTTTCTGCAATTGCATCACGCGTTGGTGAATTCAGCGGACACCGCGTATCGAGAAGCGGCTGTCGCGGCGGCAAACTCGGACACCGTTCAGCAACTGTTGGCGATTTATGATGCGACAACACGGATCAGAATTCAGAACCCACAGTCCGCGCCGGCGGCGTACTATCATGGTCTGCTAGCCGGCTGCAGCCGTTTGCCGAAGCAGGCGCTGGCGGTGTCGAACAACGCTGTTGCCAGCCGGATGCAACAGGTGTTGCGAGACATGGTGCAGCACAACGAAGCACTGGTAAAGGATCTTCCTGTGCACGAAGAACTGCTGGACTGGATTCACACCGGACCCTTCCAGCAGCGGGTGGGATAAATCGTCGATCGTGATTTTGATTGCTTGTGACGGCTAGCGTCAGTGAAGTACACTTTCGCTTGGTTGTTGTTTTGAAGCGAATCGGACAGTCCCCCGTGAAACCATTCGTCTACCTGCTTGCATTGCTAATCCGGTCGATGGTGGTTGCCGAACCGTCGGATGTGGACATGGTGGCGCTTGTTTCTAAAGTGAACGCCGCCACGGTTCGCGTGGACAGTGGGGCGGACTTGTCTTCTGGAGTCATCGTTTCTTCAGACGGCTATGTCTTAACGGTGGCTCACGGACTAGCCCCGGACAAAACGCAGGTGACAGTCAGGTTCTGCGATGGCCAAACCGCCACCGCGAAAGTGATCGTGCAACATCCAGCCAGCGACGTGGCGCTGCTGAAGATCGTGGATGCGGGCCAACAAACTTTTGATGCCATTCCATTGGCAGCTCAGGATGTGATCCATGGCACTGTTGTGCTGGCATTCGGTCATCCCGCGCGCGACAGGAAGACTGTTCAGGCAATCGTCCGTTTGGGAAACGTGGTCGGCACTCACGCCAACAGCATTCGTAGCACCTGTGTGCTGACCGCTGGTGATTCGGGTGGCCCGTTGGTCACGGCGGACGGTCGATTGGTTGGCATCAATCAACGCATCGGCGTCAGCCGCACCACGAATCTCCACTTGAACATCAGCGCCTGTTGTGCCGCATTGAAGGATACTTTCGATCTGCGTCAACGATCGTACGTTGAACCAAACGCGGCGGCGGTCTTGAGGCCACTTCCGGTGCTGAAGACATCGGACTGGCAGCGCCGCGCGGTGGAAATTCTGGATGTTCAGCAGCAAGTCTTGGCGTGGGGAACTGTGATCAATTCGCGGACTGTCGTCACCAAACTCAGCCTGCTGACGCCCAACACCGCATTGCAAGTCCGAAAATTCGATGGCGTCGCACAGCGGTGTGAATTGATCGCTCAGAATCTTACGAACGACGTCGCCGTGTTGCGGCTGTCGACAGCGATTGACGTGCCTTCGATCAGAGCGGACGACGCAGCGGACGTCGCAGTTGGCAGTCTGGTTTATGGCACTTCAGCCGGAACGCCGGGCATTGTGTCGCGAATCGATGCTGCGGAACCAGCCGTTCGTGGGCGGCTGGGATGCACGCTGACGGTTGCGGGCGACGCGCTGTTCGTGGAACAGGTTTCCGCCGACAGCGCTGCGTCCGATGCAGGGTTGCAGCCGGGCGATGAACTGCTGCAACTGGGGCCGCACAAGACCACACAGCTAGCAGATGTGGGCGATGTGTTGGAAGCACTGCAGCCGGGCGACTGGCTATCGTTTCACATTCGTCGAGCCGGCGTGGAGCACGCTTCGTTCGGGCAGTTGCGTCATTCGCCAGCGGAACTATTACAGCGGACGGAATTCCTCGACGGTCGCTCAGGAGAACTCAGCCGAAGGCGCAGTTCGTTTGCCGCAACGCTACAACACGACCTGCCCGTCACAGCCGCGCAAATGGGGGGGCCTGTGCTGACGGCGGATGGCCGCGTGGTCGGCATCAACATCGCGCGCCGCGCGCGGGAGGCTGTGTTGGCTGTACCGATCGCTGGCGTGTTGGCCACTTGCGAGGAAGTGGATCAGTAAGTATCACCGTTGGCCGCAGAGACGCTCGGTGGGCAATGCCTAACTGACCAGCGCCACTTGACTGCTAATTATAACCCGAACGCGTCAGCGAGGGATATGTGCGGCGACGAAGATCCGTCGCTGACGCGTTCGAGTTACTAAAATACGGCACTTTCGATGAAAGCGGCGCTGTCCAACTCATGGCACTCACTTTGACCAATACGGCGCAGTGCTTGTGTGGCGTGGACGATGAACAGCGTTTCGGCAGAAAGATGTTGGGCAAAAAGATAAGGGGCGGAATTTCAGCGACCTAGGCGTTGCCTGCAGCGACTATTCTCGCGACTTCAGGAATTCCAACAGATCGGCCATCTGTTGAATGGAGACATCTTTTTCCATGCCTTCGGGCATCAACGACTTGCTGGTGGCTTGCATGTCTTCGATGTTGGATCGATCGATACTGGTTTCCTTGCCTTCCGGCTGACGCAGTACGATTTGTTCTTCCGAATCGCTGACCAACAGACCGTTCAGCGTGATCCCGTCGGCGGTCAGCACCACGTATTCACTGAACTGCGGGTCGACTCGGCGATTGGGGTCCAGAATATCATACAGCAAAGCATCGCGAGATCTTCGTCGCGTGTCGCTGATATCCGGGCCGACGTTGTGACCCTGTCCGTCGATCTTATGGCACTTGTTGCAGGTCTTTTTGAACACGTCTGCCCCGCGTTCTGCAGAGGCGAGCATTGTCAGTGCTGGCTGGTATTCGTCGGCCACAGCTTTGCGATTGGTTGAAACGACTCCACCGAACACTTCACCGGCCAGAGCCTTGATGCTGGCGTCGTTGTGCTGCAGCAGTCGCACGCGTTGGTCGATGTCGATGAGGCCCGATGGAATGACTCCGGATTTCATTTTGTTCAGCAGTGCGGTTGTCGATTCTGTGCGGAGCAACAGCAAACTGACTGCCGAATTGCGCGCCACCGGGGCCAGCTGATCGAATTGTGATAGCACGATTTCGGCGGCTGCCGGATTTCCGGATTGACGCACCAGTTCGATGGTCGACTGCTGAATCGTTTGTGGCTGATTGGCGGTCAGAAACTCAGGCACACGTGCCACAAAATCGGCGGGCTTCACGACCGCCATCAACGCCATCGCGCCTTGTTTGTTGGTCACCGAAGAATCTTGGGCAAGGCCCGTTTCTGAGACTTGTTCGATGCGTGCTAAAATCTGGTCGGCTGTTTGTTTCAGGCTGTCTGGGGGCGAGGCCAATAGGCTGGCCAGTGTGCGATAGGGCAATGGGCCTTTGTTGCGGCGAGCCCCCTGATCCACGCCTTTCAGAATCGCCGCGACATCAGCATTCGCCGATTGCTGATTCGCCGCGAACTGCAACATGCCCCGCAGTCGTTGCTCGTTGCCTTCGGCCGCAATCGCCGTGGCCAGTTGACCGATCAGCGGTGTGTGATCGCCAAAGTTTGGTGGCTCAGCAGAGCCCATCATCACAGAACGTTCGGCCAGCGCAGCCGTCAGCATTTCCGACTGCTGGTGAGCAACGCTCATGGCAGCCTGCTGAAACCACACGTCGCCCCACAGCGGTGATTCTACGAAATGCGCCGCGGCGTCTGTGTTCCAGTTGATGCTGCCCGCACGAAGGTTCAGCAGGGCCGTCAGTTGCACTCGCGGATCAGCATCCAGCAGCAGACTTCGGCTGGCTTCTGCGACCACCGAACTTGCGCCCGGCCATTCTCGCGACAACGAAACCGCCGCAGATCTGACGGCGGGCGATGTGTCTGCGAACCCAATCTGCAAGTCGGCTTCCGTT